>QGUN01000021.1 GCA_003242475.1 Pseudomonadota bacterium | reverse complement strand
TGAGACCCGAGGGTCTTTGCGAGTGTCATAGAGCGGTCTGAGGCGCTTCCCGGCGAGCCCCCTTGCCCACGCCCCGCGCGGGCCGCCCCTGCCCCCGCTCCGGGATGCCAGGGCGATCGGAGCCGAGGAGCGAGCCTCACCGTCGGGGCTCCCCCCGTCGCAGGCCAGCAGCGCCGCCTCCACGATCGCCGACAGATACGCATCGAGGCGCCACCATCTCCCTTTCGTCGCGCTCATCGCCGGCCCCTCCGCCGAGAACGTGTTTCGTCCTTCACCACGGCAGCACCGCGTTTCGGAATACGTCGACGGCGCGACCGGCCCAGCGAACGCGTTTCGACCGACGAAGCACGAGATTCGCCGGATCGCCGCGCAGGGGGCCATGCGGCTTTCCCCACGCGAACACAAAAAGAAGCCCCCATCCTCGCGGATGGGGGCTCGTTCAGGCGGTCGAGGTGAAGGACTCAGCCCTCGTCGCCACCGGTGCCGCCTTCGCCGGTCTCGCCACCGGCGCCGCCTTCGCCGGTCTCGCCACCGGCGCCGCCTTCGCCGGTCTCGCCACCGGCGCCGCCTTCGCCGGTCTCGCCGCCGGCGCCGGCTTCACCGGTCTCGCCGCCGGCGCCGCCGGTGCCGCCGGTGCCACCCTCGCCCTCGACGCAGTAACCGAGGCGGAACGGGGCATTGGCAGGCGTGCTCACGACACGGTCGTCGACCTTGCACTCGAAGCCCGCCTCGCAGACGGCGAACTCCTCGGTCTTGTCCGTACGCGTGCCCGCATCGCAGATCGGGCGGCACTCGCCGAGCGGGACGCAGAGCTTGTCCGAGGAGCAGTAGGCCTCCGAGGGGCAGTCCGCGTCCGTCTCGCAGGCGTGCTCCACGCAGCGACCGCCGACGCACTGCAGGGCCGGATTCTGGCAGGGCTGGTCCTCGGAGCAGTCGACCCAGAGGCCGGCCCAGAACCACTCGATGCACTCCCACCCCAGGTCACAACGGTCGGCGTCGCCCGGGGTCTGAGGACGCGGACGGCAGGTCGTCCGCGAGGTGCCATGGGCCTGGCAAGTCGCATTGCCCGGACCATTGCCCCGGTTGGACGTGAACGCCTGGCCGTCCGGGATGCAGGTACCCCAGAACTCCGGATCACCGTTGGCCATGTGGTAGTAGGGGTCGCAACGCTCGAACTCCTTGCCGTTCGGCGGGACGCCCTCGAGGTTGTCGTTTTCGCCACACGGCATCGGGAAGCAATAGGGGAGGTAGTTGGGTCCCAGGTCCCTGGCGCAGAAGGTGCCCACGGCCTTGCAGTCGGCGTAGGTGCTGCACGGCCGCAACCAGAACTGCGTACCGTCGTTGAAGGGCACGCACTCCAGGCCCGTCGCCTCGTCCTTCGTGCCCGCCGCATACTCGGCGCAGGTGAAGAGCTCCCTCGGAGGCAGCGGGACCGGGGTGCAACGACGGTTCCCGTCGTTGCAGTAGTACCCCTCCTCGCACTGGTCGTTGTCGGGATCACACTCACAGACTTCTTCGATCCCGTAGACCTTGCACTCCTCGCCCACGGCGCAGTACTCGCCACCGCAGAGCCTGACACCACCGGTGCCGCCGGTGCCGCCGGTTCCGCCGACGCCGCCCGTGCCGCCGGTGCCGCCGTTGGGCGTATCCTCGTCGTCTCCGCAGCCCACGCCGAGCACGCCACCGGCCAGCGCCAGCACCAGCGCCGCGAGCAGGCTCAGCGTACGTCCATTCCTACGAACCATTTCTTTCAGCTCCTCTTCCGCATGCCGTCGACGGAGCGAGGGCATGGTTAGCGCGCGGATGTTACGTGGGCGGATAGAGAAGCGTCAAGCCGGGTTGCGATTTTCGAACGCCGCCTCGAAGTTCATGGGGAGGAGGTCTCCGATGGACGGCCACGAACACGCCCGCGCCGAGATGGACGGGCGATCGTCGCGAATGGGCGGCCTGCTGGCGGATCTCGGGAAGCTGGCGCGCGCCACCGGCGCCCTGATCCGCGATCATGCCATCCTCGCGAGAGAGGAAGCCCGGCAGACTGGAAAGAGGACGGCGATCGACGTCTCGATGGGAGTCGTCGCGCTCCCCTTCGCCCTCACGGCGCTGATCATGCTCTCGGTGGCCCTGGCAGTGGGGCTCTCCCGCTGGCTGGGCGTGGGATGGGCCTTCTTCGTGGTCGGCCTGCTCGACCTGGCCATCGCCGGTCTCCTCGGCCTCTACGCCGCGCTGCGCCTCCGGCAGGAACGCGAGCGGACGATGGCGCTGACGCGAGAGGAGCTGGAGCGCGATCGCCAGATGGCCCGGAATCTCTTCCGTCGACTCGCCGCACCACCCCCCCGCGCGCAGCTTCGCCCGCACGAACCGCTGACCCGCCGGGCCCCGGGCGGTGAAATCCACGCCGCCGAACCGCCCGCCGATCTCCACTGAAGAAGCCGCGCCAGGCGGTCTTCCGGGGATCACCTCGCACCTGAAACTCCCCTCACCGATCCACGGCGGGCAAAAAGGACGACCCCGGCCGTGACCGACCGGGGTCGGACGGAACGCCGTGGCGAGCCGTGCTGCGGCGCACCCCTCTCCTCGGCGCTCAATCGAATCTCTCGTCGTACATGGCGTCCAGAAGGTCCTTGTACTTCTGTTCCGCCAGCTTTCGCTTCACCTTCAGCGTGGGGGTGAGGTCGCCCCCCTCCAGGGTGAAATCCTCCGGGGGGATCGCGAACTTCTTGATCGTCTCGTAGCGCGGAAGCTGCTCGTTGACCCGATCGACGGTCTTCTGGATGGCCTCGCGGATGGCCGGGTGCCGGGTCATCTCCTCGTAGCTGGAGACCTTCACCCCCCGCTGCTCCAGGAACTTGCGGGCGTTGTTCGCCTCGATGGTGATGAGCGCGGTCAGGTACTTGCGCCGGTCGCCGTGGACCACGACCTGGCTGATGAGGGGGTCGGTCTTGAGGTAGCTCTCGATCTTCTGCGGGGCCACGTTCTTTCCGCCCGCGGTGACGATGATGTCCTTCTTGCGGTCGGTGATCCGCAGATAGCCGTCCTCGTCCAGCGATCCGACGTCGCCGGTGCGGAACCAGCCCTCGGCATCGAGGACCTTGGCCGTGTCCTCGGGCCGGTTGTAGTAGCCCTTCATCACGCCGCCCCCACGGACGAGGATCTCGCCGTCCTCGGCGATGCGGAACTCGGTCCCCGGCACCGGCGGCCCCACGGTACCGATCTTGTTTCGGTGCGGCGGGTTGACCGCGGTCCCGGCCGAGGTCTCGGTCAGGCCGTAGCCCTCAAGGATGGTGATGCCGAGCAGATCGAAGAAGTAGGCGATGGAGGGCGCCAGCGGTGCACTGCCCGAGATGAAGAGGCGCATCCGCCCACCGAGGCGCTGCTCCTTGAGGAGCCGGGCCACCTTGGAGAAGACGAGCTTCCTCGCCAGCGTCCACTGCAAACCGCCGAAGGACCGCCCCTCCTGCCGCGCGCGGGCGTACTTTTCGAAAAGCCCCATCGCCCAGCGGAAGAGCGCGCCCTTGATGCCGGGCTGGGAAGTGCCCATCCCGACCACGGCGGTGTAGACCTTCTCGAAGACGCGCGGGGCCGCCGGCATGATGTTCGGCCGGACCTCCGCGCAGTTGTCCACCACCTTCTCCGGCGACTCGGCGAAGGCGAGGACGCCACCGAGGTGCAACCAGGCAGCCACCGTCACCTTGGCGAAGGAATGGGCCAACGAGAGGAAGAGGAGAATGATCTCGCCGGGCTCGAAGAGCCCCACGCGCGCCACCGCCGCCGCCTCGTAGCACCAGTTGCGGTGGGTGAGCACCACCCCCTTCGGCACGCCGGTGGTGCCGGAGGTGTAAAGGATGCAGGCGGTGTCCTCGGCCTCGATGGAGGCCATCCTCTCCTCGAGGCGCGAGGGATCGGCCGCGAGCGAAGCCTCGCCCTTCTTCTTCAGTTCGTCGAAGCGAAGGACCCAGTCGCCGTCCGTGGGCGCGGGCTGGCCCTCGAAGAGGACGACGCGGCGCACCTTCGGGATCCGCTCGCGGATCTTGCGGAGCTTGGCGAGCTGCTCCTCGTTTTCCGCGAAGACGATGACCGAGCCAGAATCCTCGAGTACGTAGTGGACCTCGTCGGGCGTGTGGGAGTGGTAGATCGGGACGGTGATGGCGCGAGCGGCCAGGATGCCGAAATCGGCGACGGCGTGCTCCACCCGGGTGGCGCTGAGGATGGCGACCCGATCCCCGGACTGCACGCCCTCCTCCAGCAGGGCGGCGCCGACGGAGCGAAGCTCGTTCCAGAGGGCCGTCCAGCTATGGGACTTCCACTCGCCCCCCGCCTTGTAGAACGTCGCCCTCGCCGCGGGCTGCTTCGATACCTGCTCCTCCACCATCCGCAGCATGTTTTCCGGGATGGGGAAGGGAATGGTCGGGCGAATCTGGTCCTGCGCCTCGGCCCTCATCATGGCTCACTCCGCGCCCGGGCACGTCGCAACCTGAGGCCGCACGCGTCCCGGAAGACCTGCATCTTTGGATGCTCGATGCTCCAACGAGTACCACGGGGGAAAATTTCCAGGCAACGGGGAGAGCGCGGCCCTTCGTTCATCCCCCAAGCTGGTTGCCAAGTCCCGAATCATGGTCATGTTAGGGCACGATCGGGGAGCCGCCAAGACACCGGCCGCAAACGTGACGCCGGACCGGATGGCTGGAATGATGGGCGGTTCGTCGAAGGTTGATCCGCAAAGCCGGATCGGAAGAGGCACGTAAAGGCATGTCCGAAGAAACGAAGAATGTTCCGGCCCCTCCGGGGCCCCAGGGTCCGACCGCGGAGTCGCCGCAGGTCCTGCCGATCCTCCCCCTGCGGAACTCCGTGTTCTTCCCAGGCGGCGTCTTGCCCCTGGCCGTCGGACGACAGAAGACGATCGCCCTGATCAAGGACGCCGTCCGCGACGAGAAGGTCATCGGGGTGGTCACCCAGGTGCGCGCCGAGGACGAGGATCCCGGCGCCGACGGCCTGTACACGGTCGGCACCGTGGCGCGGATCGTGAAGCTCTTGAAGATGGGCGAGGACAACTACTCGCTCGTCGTGCAGGGGATCTCGCGCTTCCGCGTGCTCGAGTTCGTCCAGTTCACGCCCTACCTCGAGGCGCGCGTCGAGCTGATCCCCGAGGAGAAGCCGGGTGACGACGTCGAGCTCGAAGCTCTGGCGATCAACCTGAAGAAGCTCGCCCGGGAAGTGATCGAGATGATGCCGGAGATCCCGGCCGCCGCCACCGAGCTGGTGGAATCGATCAGCCATCCGGGCCACCTGGCCGACCTCATCGTCGCCAACATCGACGTCTCGCTGGAGGAAAAGCAGCGCGTCCTCGAGAAGATCGATCTCAAGGAGCGGATGAAGCTCGTCCTCGAGCTGCTCAACCGCAAGCGGGAAATCCTCAAGATTTCCAGCAAGATCGACAGCCAGGTCAAGGGCGAGATGTCCAAGACCCAGCGCGAGTACTACCTGCGCCAGCAGCTCAAGGCGATCAAGGAGGAGCTGGGCGAGCTCGGTGACGACGAGGAGGAGGATCTCGAGGAGCTCGCGGAGCGTCTCAAGAAGGCGGGGTTGCCGCCCGAGGTCGAAAAGGTCGCCAACAAGGAGCTCAACCGGCTCAAGACCATCCCGACCGCGAGCTCGGAGTACACCGTCGCTCGGACCTACCTCGAGTGGCTGGCCGACCTGCCCTGGCAGACGGCCACCGAGGACAACCTGGATCTCGAAAACGCGCGCCAGGTCCTCGACGCCGACCACTACGACATCGAGAAGGTCAAGAAGCGGATCCTCGAATACCTGGCGGTCCGCAAGCTGAAGAACGACATGCGCGGGCCCATCCTCTGCCTGGTCGGCCCCCCGGGCGTGGGCAAGACCTCGCTCGGTCAGTCGATCGCGCGCGCGGTGGGCCGCAAGTTCGTGCGGCTCTCGCTCGGCGGCGTGCGCGACGAGGCGGAGATCCGCGGCCACCGCCGCACCTACGTGGGCGCGCTGCCCGGTCGGATCATCCAGTCGATGAAGAAGGCGGGCACCATCAACCCGGTGATGATGCTCGACGAGATCGACAAGCTGGGGTCCGACTTCCGCGGCGACCCCGCGGCGGCACTGCTCGAGGTGCTGGATCCGGAGCAGAACAACTCCTTCTCCGACCACTACCTCGACGTGCCCTACGACCTCTCGAAGGTGATGTTCATCGCCACGGCCAACCAGCTCGAGCCGATCCCCGCGCCGCTGCGCGACCGCATGGAGATCATCGAGCTGCCGGGCTACACCTTCGACGAGAAGATGCACATCGCCAAGCGCCACCTCATCCCCAAGCAGCTTCGGGAGCACGGCATCACCGACGAGCACCTGGAGCTGACGGACGCGGCGCTGGCCAAGATCATCGTGGGCTACACGCGCGAGGCGGGCGTCCGCAACCTCGAGCGCCGGATCGCCGACGTATGCCGCGCCATTGCCGTGGGTGTGGCCAGCGGGCGGACGGAGAAGCGCGTGATCGACGAGGGCGATCTCGCCGAGATCCTCGGCCCCGAGAAGTTCTACAACGAGGTGGCCGAGCGGACGGAGATCACGGGCGTGGCCACCGGCCTGGCCTGGACCCCCACCGGCGGTGACATCCTCTTCATCGAGGCGACGAAGATGCCGGGCAAGGGCACGCTCACGCTCACCGGCCAGCTCGGCGACGTGATGAAGGAATCCGCCCAGGCGGCGCTCTCCTACGTTCGCTCCAAGAGCCGCAGCCTGGGGATCGACCCGAGCTTCCTGGAGAAGCAGGACGTCCACATCCACTTCCCCGCCGGCGCGATCCCCAAGGACGGCCCCTCGGCCGGCGTGACCATCGTCACCGCACTGGTCTCGCTTCTGGCCGACATCCACGCCCGCGGCGATACCGCGATGACCGGCGAGATCACCCTGCGCGGGCAGGTCCTCCCGGTCGGCGGCATCAAGGAGAAGGTGCTGGCCGCCCACCGCGCGGGCATCAAGCGCGTGATCCTGCCGGAGCGGAACCGCAAGGACATCGTGGACGTGCCGGAACAGGCGCGGCAGGAGCTGGAATTCGTCTTCGCCTCGCATCTGGACGAGGTGCTGACGGCGGCGCTGGACCGGTCGCCCTTCGTCCCGGCGCAGGCGCCGGAGGTGCCGCCCACCGCCGCGGAAGCCCGCGCGTAGGGCGGGTGCCCCACACGGGGCTGCGGGTGCCCCCCGCCTGCCATCGGCGGCACCCGCAGCCTCGGCATCCTGGGTGCCGCGAGCGGGGCGGCGGACGCGTGACGCGGGAGCGGTGGGTAAGCCACTGCTCCCGCTTCATTTTTCTGGGGTGAAGGGGTCGCGACAGCGCCGGTTCTCCGGCCTTCGGGGTCATCCCACACTGGAGCCGATTTTCCTACCAATTCCGCAGACTTTCCGTCGCTAATCGAAAAACTAGAAGAAAACTGGAGAAGGTTCGTCGACTGGTCTACCCTGCGCCCCAAACGGCGAGCGTCAGCGCTGTCGCCGAGGGGAGAAGGACGATGGTTCAGCCGAGGTGGATCGTCGCGATCGTCGCGGCTCTGGCGGTGCTGGCAGGGTGTGGCGGTGAGCCCACGTCTCCGGGCGGAGAGGCTGGAGCCGGGGGCTTGCCCGCGGGAGGAAGCGGCGGCGGAGAGGGGGGGAGCGGCGGAGGCTCCGGAGGCTCGGGCGGTGCCGGTGGCACGGGCGGCATGCCCCAACGCCCCGAGCCCAAACCCACCGATCCGGACAACTGGTGGCGAGATACGGATTGCGACGGGCTGACCGATGCCGAGGAGTTCGGCACCGTCTACCCGGGTGGCGGGACCACCGACCCGACGAACCCGGATACGGACGGCGACGGGATCCCCGACGGCGTCGAGCTCGGCCGGACCTCGAGCCCGGACCCCTTCTGCGAGCCGTACTTCGTGGGCGACGCCGACCCCACGACCACCACGGATCCGACCAATCCGGATACGGACGGGGATGGCCTGCTCGACGGCGAGGAGGACAAGAACCGCAACGGCCGCGTGGATCCCGGAGAGACGGATCCCAACAACCCCGACACCGACGGCGATGGCCTCCCGGACGGCCTCGAGGTCAAGACGGGCACCGATCCGCTGAAGCGAGATACGGACGGCGACGGCCTCCCCGACGGCGTGGAGGACTCCAACCGCAACGGCATCTTCGAACCCCATCTGCGGGAGACCGATCCGCGCAACCCGGATACGGACGGAGACGGCCTGCTCGACGGCGAGGAGGACCTCAACTGGAACCAGATCGTCGATCCGGGAGAGACCGACCCCCTCGTCCCCGACAATCCCAACGTGGACAGCGACGGCGATGGCCTGACGGACGAGGAGGAGATCCGGCTGGGGACCGATCCGACCGATCCCGATACGGATGGAGACGGACTGACCGACGGCGAGGAGGTGGCCCTGGGCACCAATCCCCTCTCCAAGGACACCGATTGCGATGGGATCTCTGACTTCGAGGAGCTCTCCTTGGGCACGGATCCGCTGCTGGCGGATACGGACGGGGACGGCCTCCCGGACGGATTGGAGCTCGGGCGGACGCAGAGCCCCGAACCTTCGTGCGCGGGCCGATTCCTCCCCGCTCCTTCGAGCGGTCACAACCCCACCGATCCGCTCAAGGCCGACACCGACGGCGACGGCCTCCCCGACGGCGAGGAGGACAAGAACCGCAACGGGCGGATCGATCCAGGTGAGACGGATCCGAGAAACCCGGATACCGACGGCGACGGCGTCCCCGACGGCCAGGAGGTCCTGCTCGGCACCGATCCCCTCTCGAAGGATACGGACTGCGACGGGCTCTCCGACGGCGAGGAGCTCAGCCTCGGAACCGATCCGCTGAATCCCGACACGGACAACGACGGCCTTCTCGACGGCACGGAGGTCGGCAAGACCGCGAGCCCCGAGCCTGCTTGTGCGGATTTCTTCGTCCCGGACCTCGATCCCTCGACCACCACCGATCCGAAGAACGCCGACACGGATGGCGATGGGCTCATGGACGGCATGGAGGACGCCAACCACAACGGTCGCGTGGACGCCGGCGAGACCTCGCCCACCGCGCCGGACAACCATCCGCCCGCGGTGGTGGCGGCCTGCGGCGCGGGCAACACGGCCCCCTTCGGCCTGAGCACCCTTCCCGAGGCGGACGTCCTCTTCGCCACGCACCCCGCCTTCACGGAACACAGCGACCTGGTCGTGGGCGCGCGGACGGTGGGGCGAGCCTTCTACGCCGGCGGTTTCCCGGATCCGATCGCGGGCTTCGTCCTGGTCCGGACGCCTTCGGGCTCGACGGCGGCGCAGGAGGAGTCGGCGATCCGCTCCGCCATCTCCGGCCTGAGCGCGCCCATCACCCAGACCTTCACCACCTGGGACGGCTTCGACGCCGTGCGCGGAACCTATGACCTCACCGCGGGAGGACAGAATCTACGCGCCCGGATCAATTCGGTGATCAGCGCCATCGTCCCCGGCGTCGGCGGGCTGCTGCCCTCCGGCAACGCACCGAACGGTCCCTTCAAGCTGCAGCTCGAGGTGGTGCACCGACATCCGCAGCGCTCGGTGGTGGTCGGCGCGCTCATCCCCGCCAGCGCGTTCGACGGCGACAACCTCTGGCGGATGGACGACCTGGTCAACGGCTCCGCCCTCGCCCAGTTCGGCGACACCACCCACCCGGCCTGCGAGAGCTACGCCAGCGCGCCCTGGCCCAAGGTGGACTTCCTCTGGGTGATCGACAACTCGGGCTCGATGGACGACGACCAGACCGCCCTGGCAGCGGCCGCCGAGGAGATGGCGAACCAGCTCCAGAACGCCACCATCGACTGGAGGATCGCCACCGTCACCACGGACTACGACCAGCGGGGCCCGGGCAGCCTGCGCATCACGGACTTCACCACCGACGTCAGCACCTTCCGGCAGAACGCCCAGCCCGGCACGAACGGAAGCGGCACCGAGCGCGGTTTCCAGCCGGTCAAGTGCGCCCTGCAGGGCGGGACGTCCACCGAGTGCCGCAGCGGCTCGAACACACCCTACTTCCTGCCGGTGGCGGAAAACGATCCCTCCAAGATCCGGCCGGACGCCACGCTGGTGGTGGTCTTCCTCTCCGACGAGGCGGAGCAGTCCAGCGGCACCATCCAGGACTGGGTCAACTTCTTCTCCGACTGGGATCCGAACCGCCCCGGGCAGCAGCGCGCCTTCGTCGCCGGCATCACCCGATGCGAGACCGGAAACGAGTGCAACGACGCGCAGCGCCGCGCCCGCTACACGGACCTCATCACCGCGATGGAGGGCATCCACGGCGAGCTGCCCAAGGCCGGCGAGCTGCACAAGCTCCCGGGCATCATCCGCGCGATCCTGACGGCGGTGATCGGCGCGACCTCGCCCTACGAGCTATCGCATCCGCCGATCTCCACCACGATCAAGGTGGCGATCGACCCGGCGCGGCTCGTGCCGCAGGACCCGGGCCTGCCCACCTGCCCTGCGGGAGACGTCCCGCGCGACCGGGAAAACGGCTTCGACTACGACGGCGCCTCGCGGAGGCTGACCTTCCACGGAAACTGCCGGCCGCAAAGCGGCGCCCACGCGGACGCGTTGGCGGTGAGCTATCGCTACTGGCAGGACCGGACCGCCGATCCCTTCCCCACGGTACCCTGCGGCGGTCCCTGCGAGCCTCCCCTGGTGTGCAACCCGGACACCAACCAGTGCGAGTGTCCGTGGAACTGCGGCGGCCGGCCTCCGAGCAGCAACTACGCCTGCGACATGGCGAGCTGCCAGTGGTACTGCCCGGCCGACTGCGGTAGCTACCGCCCTGGCCCCGGCTTCGTCTGCGACCCGGCCTCCTGCACCTGGGTCTGCGACGAGACCTGCAACGGACAGCCCCGCCCCGGCCCCAACCACCTCTGCGACCAGGCGAGCTGCACCTGGGTCTGTCCGGAGGACTGCGGGGGCCTGGCGCCGACCCAGTTCTGCGACCGCCTCGCCTGCCAGCCGCGCTGCGCCCCGGATTGCGGCGGGCTCTGCGCACCGAACTTCGTCTGCGACACGCCCACCTGCGAGTGCGTCTGCCAGGGGCCCAGCGCCACGCCCGCGCCCGGCTTCGTCTTCGACGAGGAAAGCTGCAGCCTGGTCTGCGACGTCGACCAGCTCGAGTGCACGGGCAACCGCGTCCCCGATCCGGACACCTGCCAGTGCGTCTGTCCGGAGGACTGCGGCGGCTGCGACGGCATCTGCCACCAGGCCACCTGCTCCTGCGTGCAGATCGAGTAGTTGTCCAGAACCCTTGGCCTTTCCCATGTCGCCGCCGCTTCCTAGAATGGCGGCGACATGGGAAAGCGGATCGGCCTTCTCACGGGGGGTGGCGACTGCCCGGGCCTGAACGCGGTGATCCGGGCCGTCGTCAAGAGCGCGAACCATCGCGGTTGGGAGGTCCTCGGCTTTCTCTACGGCTTCCAGGGGGTCGTGGAGGAGATCGAGCCCGTCCGCCTCGGTCCCGAGCAGGTGCGGGGCATCCTCGCCCGGGGCGGGACGATCCTCGGGACCTCCAACAAGGCCAATCCCTTCGCCTATCCCGTCCGGCACGGGGACACGTGGCGGGACGAGGACCTTTCCGACCTCGCCGTCGCTCGCCTTCGGCGCCTGGGCATCGACGCGCTGATCTGCATCGGCGGTGACGGAACCCTGCAGATCGCCCACGGCCTGGCGAAGAAGGGCGTGCCGGTGGTCGGCTGCCCCAAGACGATCGACAACGACCTTTCGGAAACGGACGTCACCTTCGGCTTCGACACGGCGCGGGAGACGGCCACCGACGCGGTGGGCAAGCTCACCACCACCGCCGAATCGCACGACCGCGTGATGATCCTCGAGGTGATGGGCCGCAACTCCGGCCACATCGCCCTGCACGCCGCCATCGCGGGCGGCGCCCACGTCGCGCTGATCCCCGAGATCCCGTACCGCATCGAGCCGGTGGTGGCGAAGATCCGCCGCCGTCGCGAGCAGGGCCAGAGCTATTCCATCGTCGTGGTGGCCGAGGGCGCCTACCCGGTGGGTGGGAGACAGGCGGTGGCGGATCCGGCCAGCGCCATCCCCGGGCGCGGGGTCGTCCGCCTCGGCGGCGCGGGCAAGGTGGCCGCCGACCTTCTGCGCCCGCTGGTGCAGGAGCACGAGATCCGCGTCACCGTCCTCGGTCATCTCCAGCGCGGCGGCACGCCCACCGCCTTCGACCGGATCCTCGGCTCCCGGTTCGGCTGCCGCGCGGTGGAGCTGGTGGAAGAAGGCCTTTTCGACCACATGGTCGCCCTGCACGGAAGCGACGTGGTGGCAGTACCCCTCGAGCGCGCCGCCAAGACGCGCCTGGTCGATCCGAACGGCGAACTCGTCCGGGTCGCCCGACAGCTCGGCATCGTCTTCGGCGACGAGGAGGTGGACGCGGTTTGAACGGGCGGCAGCTCGATCGCTACCTCCTCCAGGAGCCCATCGGCAGCGGGGGCATGGCGGTGGTCTACCGCGCGGTGGACACCGTCCTCGGCCGGGAGGTTGCGGTCAAGGTCATGCACCCGCATCTGGCCTCGCGCGAGGAGAGCCGGAAGCGGTTCTTTCGCGAGGCCCAGGCGGTCGCGCGCCTTCGCCACCGTTCGATCGTCGAGATCTTCGACTACTCCGGGGATCGCGCCGATTCGAGCTACATCGTCACCGAGCTCGTCCGCGGGCGGACCTTGCGCGTCTTCGGGGAGGAGGTGGGCTTCTTCCTCCCCGAGGTCGCGGCGATGATCGGCGTCGAGCTCTGCGACGCCCTCCAGCACGCCCACGAGCAGGGGGTGATCCACCGCGACCTCAAGCCGGAAAACGTGATGGTGAGCGAGGACGGAGTCCTCAAGCTCATGGACTTCGGCATCGCTCGCATCCTCGAGACCGACGAGCGGATGACGATGACCGGGGCGCTGGTGGGTTCGCCCCACCACATGGCCCCGGAGATCATCGAGGGCAAGGAGGCGACGGTGGCCTCGGACATCTTCTCCATGGGAACCATCCTTTACTGGATGGTTACGGGGAAGATGGCCTTCGAGGGGAAAAATCCCACCCACTCGCTGCGGCGGATCCTCGAGGGCGACTTCGCCGACCCGCGGCTGCTCAGTCCTGCCTGCCCCGGCTCGCTGGCGGAGGCCATCGTCCGCTGCCTGCGCCGCGATCCGGCGGAGCGCTTCGGCTCGGCGCGCGAGCTCGGCGAGGCCCTCCTCGTCTCCCTGCGGGACGTGGGCCTCGACCGCATCGACGAGGAGCTCTCGGCCTTCTTCGCCGATCCCCCCGGCTACGCCGCCTCGCGGACCGAAACGATCTGCGCCAGGCTCCTCGAACGCGCCCGAGAGGCGCGCGCCGCGCGCCGGCCGGCGTTGGCGCTCGCCTGCCTCGACCGCGTGCTGGCCCTGCGACCGGAGGACGAGGCCGCGCGCACCCTGCTTCGGCGGCTGCACGCCGCGGCCCGCCGCCGCACCTGGCTGGCGCGAGGAGCGGGGGCCGGCGCGGTGCTGGCGCTGGTCGCCCTGATCGTTCGCATCGGGGGTTCGGAGCCGGAACCCGCGCCCCCGCCGCCCGAGCCCGCGGTGCCGACGATGGCGGAGGCGCCCTCCGCCCCGCCTCCGGAGGAGCCCGAACCCGCGGCCCCGGAGAAGAGCGCGGCGAGACCGAGCGCTCCGCCCTCGCGGCCTGTGGCGGCGGACACCGCCCGGGCAGCCGAGCCGACGCCCCAGCCAGCGGAGGCGAAGGCGGAGCCCCCGGAGGAGAGCCGGCCTCCCGCGCTCCGGGAGGTCCAGCTTCGCTGGGTTCCCCAGGGCGCGGTCCTCTACATCGACGGTACCCTGGTGGAGACGGTGGCGCCGAGCTGGACGGGCGAGCTGGCCGAGGGAGAGCACCGGATCGCCCTCCTCCACTCCGCCTGCTGCCATCCCCACGAAGAACTCCTGGTGGTCGAACCGGGCGAGGGCCCCATCCGCCGCAGCATCGCTCTGGCTCCCAAGGAGAGCGGCTGGTTCGTGGTCGAGTGTAGCGATCCCGACGCCGAAGTCTGGCTCGACGGCACGTTCCGCGGTACGGTGGCGGAGGTCCGCAAGAAGGGTGGCGTGGCCGTGGCCTTCTCCAAGAGCGACACCGGCCGCGAACGGTACGTCAAGACCGTCCGCTTCGACCTGATCCCGCCCCAGGGCGCCGACTGGGAACCCGTGCAAGGCGAAGTCGTCGTCCGGGCGGGCCAGCGGACCCGGACGGAGCCCATGCCTTGCAAGGAGCTCGCCCGGCGGTGAAAAGGCTCGTCCTCCTCGTCCTCTTCGTCTTCCCTCTCGCCGCCGCAGCTTCTCCCCCGGAGGAGCTCCGACGCGCGCTCGATCTCTTCGAGTATGGCGAATACGAAGAGGCGCGCCGCATCGCCGAATCCCTGCTCGCCCGAAACGTCCTGGCCACGGACGAGCAGCTCATCGACGCCAATCGAATCGTCGCCCTCGCCTACCTCTACAGCCACCATCCGGAGCGGCTGGAACGCGCGCAGCAATACTTCCTGCAGCTTCTCTCCATCGAGCCGGATTACCGCCTCGACCCCTTCTTCACCCCGCCGGCGGCGCTGGAGTTCTTCGAGCAGGTTCGGCAGGAAAACGAAGAAAGGCTCGCGCCCATCCGCGAACAGCGGCGCCTGGCCAAACAAGCGCGCGCCGCGGAGGAAGCGGCCCGGAGGCGCTTCCTCGAGGAACGGGCGCGGGAGCGGGAAAGCCGCGCCCCGCCGACCGTCCGCTACCTGCAGAAGAACCACGTTGCCCTCGTCTTCCTCCCCTTCGGCGCCGGTCAGTTCCAAAACGGCGACCGCACCGCCGGCATCGCGCTGGCGGGCATCCAGCTCGCCGCCGGGCTGACCAGCCTCGGCAGCTATCTGGTGGTGGAGAACCTCAAGAACGACAACGGCCGCTACGATCCCCCGCAGATCCGCACCGCGCGGACGTTCGACACGATCAAATGGGTCTCGGGCGGCATCTTCTACGCCGCCTGGCTCTACGGCATCCTCGACGCCTGGCGAGGCTTTCAGCCGGAGGTACTCCTCGAGGCGCCCGCGATCGCGCCGGAGGTCTCGGTCTCCGGGGATGGCGCGAGCCTCGGCATTTCGCTACGGTTTTGACATGCACAAGGTGGCCTCGCTGGTCGTACGGACAGCGGACGGCAAGGAGCGAAGACACCCACTCGTCAAGCGACTGGTTTCCGTCGGCCGCTCCGCCGACAACGACGTGGTCGTCGAGGACCCGGCCCTTCCCGATACCGCCCTCCATCTGCAGCGCGAGGGAGAGCGTCTGGCCGTCGTCGCCCTCGACGGGCCCTTCCTCCACAACGGCAAGCGGCGCGCCCGCGCCTGGCTGGAGCCGGGCGACGTGGTCTCCCTCGGCTCGATCACGCTCACCCTGGCCGAGGCCGCGCCGGACCCCCCGCCCTCCACCGATCGGAGGGTGGACGCCGTCGTCGTCCTCGACCGGCTCCACGCCTTCTCGCAAAAGGTTCTCGGCGACCACCCGACCGAAGAGGTTCTCGAGAACCTGATGGACATCGCCATCGAGCTGACCGGGGCCGACAAGGGCTTCTTGATCCTTCTCGAGGGCGAAAGCTTCCGCGTGGAGGTGGCGCGCAACGGCGACGGAACCACCATCGTCGACGCGCAGGGCCGCATCTCCGACACCATCGTCCAGCAGGTCGTCGAGAAGAGAAGGCCGCTCGTCATCTCCGACGCCCTGCGCGACGAGCGATGGAGGGGCGCCGCGAGCGTGGTCAACCTCAAGCTCTGCAGCGTGATGTGCGCGCCGCTCCTGGAAAAGGGCAAGCTCTTTGGCTTGCTCTATCTGGGCAACGACCGCGTGGCGAGCCTGTTCGACGAGCGGGACCTGGAGATCCTGCACATCTTCGCCTCGCAAGCGTCGCTGCTTCTGCAAAACGCGCGCATCCTCGCCGCGCTCCGCCTCGACAACCAGGAGCTGCGCAAGCAGCTCGAGGGGAGCCGATTCGGCCAACTGCTCGGCTCCTGCGAGGCGATGCGGGAGATCTACCGGAAGATCGAGAAGGTGGCGCGGACCGACGTCTCGGTTCTCCTGCAGGGGGAGACCGGCACCGGCAAGGAGGTCCTGGCGCGGGAGATTCACCGCCGCAGCCATCGCAGCCAGGGCCCCTTCGTGGCCATCAACTGCGGGGCCATCCCCGAGAACCTCCTGGAAAGCGAACTCTTCGGCCACGTGCGGGGCGCCTTCACCGGCGCTTCGCAAACCCGCATCGGCAAGTTCCAGGCGGCGAACGGCGGCACCCTCTTCCTCGACGAGATCGGCGAGATGCCGCCCGCGCTGCAGGTCAAGCTCCTGCGCGCACTCCAGGAGCGAATGGTGACCAAGGTGGGCGAGACGCGGCCCGAGCCGGTCGACATCCGCATCATCGCCGCGACCAACAAGGACCTGGCCAAGGAGATCCGGGAGGGCCGGTTCCGCGAGGACCTCTACTACCGGCTCAACGTGGTCACCATCGAGCTTCCTCCGCTGCGGGAGCGGGGCCAGGACATCCTCGTCCTCGCCCGCTACTTCCTCGACACCTTCGCCAAGGAGTTCGGCATACCGGTCAAGGGCTTCGACGCGCGCGCCGAGCACGCCCTGCGCAAGCACAAGTGGCCGGGCAACGTGCGCGAGCTCGAAAACCGGGTCAAGCGCGCGGTGGTGCTGGCCGACTCCGTCCTCATCACGCCCGAGGATCTCGAGCTCGAGGTCGATCCGCTCGACCCCGTCGAGGACGAGCTGACGCCGATCCTTCCCCTCCAGAAGGCCAAGGAGGAATTCCAGCGGCGCTACATCAACGAGGTTCTCGCCCGCAACAGGGGCAATCGCACCAAGACCGCGCGCGACCTCGGCGTCGACCCGCGCACGATCTACCGCCACCTGGAAGCGGAGCGCGCGGCAGGGAGGCTTCCGTCCGAATGAGCCGCGCACGGACGACCGGCCTTCTCGCCCTCTGGCTCGCCACGGGCTGCCTCGTCGACCAGCCGATCGTCGAGGACACGGGCCAGCCGTCCCGGCGAAACCATCCGCCGGTGATCGTGATGCGCGAGCCCAGCAACACCACGCTTTACCTGCAGCGAAGCTGCGAGAAGGTGTACTTCTCGCTGCCGCGGATCGACGACCTCGACGAAAGGGACGAGCTCGTCGTCAAGTGGTTCGTCAACTACGAGGACGACCCCGAGCCCGTCGACGTCTGGCCGCCCATCCCTCCCTCCGAAGACGGGCCCACGCGCCTGGTGACCTACAAGTTCAGGGTTTCACTGGAAGACTACCCTGACCGCTCGACGATCGTGGTGGAGGCGGTGGTCTCGGACGGCTTCGCCGATCCCACCGTCCATCCGCCCAATCGAGCCATCTTGCCCGGCAAGGGATCGGACGTGGCAGTCTGGACCATCGTGATCAGCGAGGGAAGCTGGTGCAACTACCCGTGAGCCGCCTCGCCCCTCTGCTCGCCCTCGCCGCGATCGCCTGCGGAGGTGGCTACGAGGACTACTGCCGGGACAACGCCGACTGCGCGCCCGTGCTCACCTGCTTCCGCAACCGCTGCCTCCGTCTCGAGCCCGTCCCGGCCAACCTCGCCTGGGAAATCATCCCCGACGGCATGCCCCCGCAGTTCCTCCTCACGCCCCAGACCGGACAGCCCGTCCCCCTGGAGTACTGCGCCTCGGGGGTGAGAGGAGATACGGGAGACCTCGGCCGGGTCCGACTCGATTTCGACGGCAACGTCCTCTCGGTCCAGGGCTTCTGCGGCTTCGAGCAGTACGAAGTCTCCGGCGAATTCGAATTGCCTCTGCCGCCGGGCCGGTGGCGAATGACCGCCTATCCCGAAGGGCGCCCTCCCATCGTCCGCTCGTTCGGCATACAGGCCTGCGGTTTCACCGACCTTGGAACCCTGTACCCATCCCGGAGCGCAAACTTCCGCTTCCGCTTCGTGATGGGAGGAGGAAATCCGGCGCCGCGCTGCGGGATCCGCGTCCAGGCCTTCGACTCCACCACCGGCGATCCCCTGTCGCAGGCCCTGGAGGTGAAACTCGATTCCCGGCATCGCTGCGAGCCCCCTCCAGAAGGCTGGGAAATCGAGATCGCCGAGCCGCAGCAGGGCGGCTTTTTCAACCTCGTCGCGGAGACGCTGGATGCCGCGGCCCCCGTGATGCGGCGGCAGACCCAGACCATTCTCTGGAGAGAAGACCCCGAGCCTTTCGTGCTGGAAACCCGGTCGAGCACGGCCGAGAAGGTGCTGATCCACCTCCTGGACCCGGACGAAATCCCCGTGGCCGGAGCCGCCATCCAGGCGATCTGGCCGCCGGAGAAGAAGAGCAGTCTCCCCGACGAATCCACCTGCATGCCGCGTCGATTCGCCGCCGACGGCGACCCGTTCGGCGCCTTTCGGTCGCCCCCCGCCACCCCGACCGCGACTCCGGGCGTGTACGAACTCTGGCTCCCGCCGGGTCCCTATCGCTTCCGGGCGATCCCTCCCGCCGCAGCCGACCTGGCCACCACCTGGACCGAGGATTTCTCGGTACGTTCCGGAAAGAGCGTCCTCCTCGCCCTTCAACTTCGACGGAAGTGGACGCTCGAGGGGAGCGTTCTGGCAGCGGGTGAGGCGCTCGGCGAGGTGCAGGTGCGCGCCGTCCCCCTCTCCCATTCCCTCCGCGCGGCTTCGACCCGGACCGATGCGCAGGGAGCGTTTCGGCTGCGGTTGGACCCCGGCCCTTACCTCCTCCTCGCCGAGCCCCGGCAGAGCGACCTCGCCTCGACCTGGATCTTTCTCCAGGAGTGGCAGGACGCCCAGCAAGTGAAGCTGGAGCTACCCACCCCGCGCAACCTCGCCGGCATCGTCCGCGATGCCTCCGGCGAGCCCAAACGAGGCCTCTCCAACGCCGTGGTCCGCGCTTGGGACCTGGGGGGCCCCCGTCCCGTCGTGGCCGGTCAAACCGTGACGGATGCCGAGGGGCGCTTCGTGATGCGGATCCGCAGGTAGGCCCTTTGCGCCCGTCTCAGTGCAGCAGCCGCCGCACCCTCTGCAGGTTCTCGGCGGACTCGTCGAGCACCGGACCGAGGTGACGCGACCAGTGCGTCGCCTGGATCTCCGAGAGGTCCAGCGCGCGGCGAATGCTCTTCAGGCTCTCGCGGATGGCGGCAGCCAGCTCCGCGGACCCGTCCGCGGGCGGGCTACAGCGCGCCCTCGTCTGCTCGAAGCGTCCGCGGAATTCCACCGCCCAGGGGCCAAAGGCGTCGGCCTCCTCGGCCGCCGACGGCGAGCGGGGAAAGGCGGCCAGCCGGTCGAGAAGCTCGACTCGCAGCGCCTCCAACCGTTCCAGGCAGGAAGCTGCCGGAAGGGGCGGCGCGGGGCGCGGCCCCCGGATCTCCCCCAGCCCGCGAACCACGCCCACCACGATCAGCGCGCAGAAGACGAGCGCAACCAGGGCGTAAAAGGCGAGGAAGATGCGGCGGAAAAGACGGGGCGTGCGATGGGTCGCGTCGGTCGGGGCGGACACGCGCGCAGGCTAGACGGAGCGGGATCGCCGGTCAAGGCCAGCGCTCGACCGCTCCGCCTCCCGGTTCCGCCCGGGAGCACGCCGGGCGGCGCGTTGCTCCTCAGGCCTCGTGGGCGCAGCCGCACCCGCAGCCGCAGCCCTCGCCCTCCTGGTCGCCCTTGGCGTGACCTTCGCCCTTCTTGCAGGCGCAGGCCTCGCCCCCGGCCTGCTTTGCGCAGCAGGTCTTCTCGCCCTTTTCCTTCTCGTGCTTGCCGTGCTGGCAAGCGCAGGCGTGGCCCTCCCCGTGGTCATGGCCGGGGCAGGCGAGCGCGACCGCCGGACCGAGAAGCGCGAAGGAAGCCACGATCGAAACGAAGAACCGCATCACCTGAGACCTCCTGTTTTGGCGGAGCATACCAGACCCCCGCCGCGCAAAGAACGAGAAGGAAGGAAAGCCCCTCTCGAGACGTGTTCGAGATCCTCTTGGGAAATGACATCCGGGACACGGCGTCCGGCAAGGCCCCGCGCGCGAGATCTGCCGAACAACCGGGATTCGCTGGCTCCAACGCCGGCCGGGAAATGGAGGAAACGAGGAGAGCCGGCCACCGGACCGCGGCTCACTGGTTGTCTGCGGTCGCCGTCGACGAAGCCTCCCGACGGAGGGCGGCGGCGCGGCGGAGCATCTGCGGCGCGAACTGGCTGTTGGGGAAGCGCTCCGCGCCCCGGCGAAGGGTGGCCTCGGCGTCGGAGATCTTGCCGAGCGCCGCCTTGGCGTTGCCCAGGACGAGGTAGGCGTAATCCTTGTTGCCGCGCCCCTTCTGCTCCTCGATGTAACGGGTCAGGTACTGCTCGACGAGCTCGTACTGCCGGGTTTCGTTGGCGGCGGTGCCGAGGAAGAAGGCGTGTTCGGCCGCCAGCGGGTGGTCCGGCCAGAGCGTCATGGCCTTGAGCAGATCGTCGACCGCGGTGCGCCACTCTTTACGGCGATACGCGGCGCGGCCGGACTCGAATTTTTCGTTGGCGAGCTGCTGGATCATGGAGCGGGCGCGGTCCTCGATCGCGCGCGCCTCGAGCCGCGACAGGCGCGAGCGATCGATGGCCATCACCTCCGCGACGACGGCCTCCCGCTCGGAGGGCCCCGCGTCCAGCAGTTTCTGGTAGGCCGCGAGCGCGGCCTGCGAGGCCTCCCGCGCCCGGGCCAGCTCCTCCTCGGCCTCCTTGGCCGCGCGGGTCGCCTCCTCTGCCTTCTGCGCCAGAGCCTCGACCTCGCTGCGAGCCTGGGCGAGGTATCCCTGGGAGGCGAGGAAGGCCGCGCCGGAGGCGAGCACGACGAAGAGAACGTAGGCGACCGCGGACGAGATCCACTGCTTGCGCTCGAAGCTCTCCTGCTTGCGCCCCAGCGTCTTGAGATCCGCGCCGAAGGTCTTGAGCAGGTTGTCGTTGCGGATCACGAGATTGCGGGTCTCGATGATCTCCCTCTTGAGTTCCGCCAGCGCCTTGTCCAGACCGTCCATCGTCCCGAATTCCTCGAATCAAGCGCGCCGGAGATTGGCCGGCATCCAGGTGAGCACCGGAGCGGAATGCGAGTCGGAGGGCGGCACGACGTCCCCGGCGGGAGGGGGCGAAGCCGGCGAGGCGCCGGTCCCCTCCTCTGCGTGTCGAGCGGGCGTGACCGCAGGCGCGGCCTCCTCGCGACGCGTCGTCTCGACCCCGGGCGACCGCTCCTCGCGGCGCGCGAGCTCGGCCTCGAGCAGCCGCACGTAGGCGCGAAGCTCGGCCAGCTCCTGCTCCCGATCCAGCAGCCGGCGATAGAGATCGATGCGCCGCTCCTTCTCCTCCACGAGTTCCTCGTGGAGTCGGAGAAGGGTGCTCATCGTCTTCTCCGCGTAGGCGACGGGGACCGTCGGCTCGCGAATCTCATGCCGGGCAGGGAATTCCGAGGGTCCCGTCATCGCGAGTGCGCGTTCCTCTCGATCGCTTTTCATCCGCCGGAGGTTGCACGGGAACCGCACGAGAATCAAGCAGCAGGCGGGCGGGCGCATCGGGCGGAAGGGCCGCCAGGCGGCCCTCGCGCACGCCGGGGCGTGCCTTTGCGCCTCCTTTTCGCTATAGCCTCCGCCGATGCAGTCGACCTCGTCTCGAAGCGACGCGCTGGCCCGGCTCCCCCTCGCCCTCGCCCTCTGCATGGCGCTGGGGAGCATCGGCAGCTGCCGCGGTCTGGTGGAGGTCTCGAACCGGAACGAGCCGGTCGCCCTCCCCCTGCCCGCGATCACCATTCCCTCCGACGCCGACGAGGAATGGAAGCAGCTCGCCGCGGCGATGAACGAGCTGAGGGAGGCCCAGGTCGAGACCTACCGCGCGCGGCGTCCGGCGCTGAGCGCCCTGGCGGTGGTCAATCTCGCCTCCTCGCTCGTCCTCCTCTCCGGCGCGCTCGCCACGGCCGCCCGCCTGAGGCGCGGGCTCGCCGTGCTCCAGACCGGAATCACCCTCTCCCAGGCCTACGTGGCGCTGGGGATCGTGGTGGGGACCTGGGTCCAGCTCGGGCTGGCGGAGACGACGCAGACCATCCTCGGCCCGCTCCGTTCCCTCGAGCATCCGGTGGCGATGCAGGCCACGGTGGCCGTTTTCCAGTACTGGCTCGCCATCCCCATCTTCGTGCTCGGGATGGTGGCGCAATTTCTCTTCTACGTCTGGGCGACTGGCTTGCTGAAGAATCCCGAGGTCCGCGCGGCCCTGGATCCGGAGACGAAATGAGGCCGCCACCCCTCGCCGACTCGGCTGCCGGTTTAGGGCCGGCGTAAATCCACGCGCCACGCCGGCGCGTCACCGAGGAAGCTCTGCCAGTCGGCTCAGGCCATTCGACCCGCTCGCGCTAGCGCCTGCCCACCTTGCGCTCGAGCTCCGCGAGGGTGATCTGCGCCACCACCGGCCGGCCGTGCGGGCAACGCGCCTTGAAGTCGATCGCATCGAGGTCCCGAAGCAGGCGCTCGGCCTCCTCCGGGAGCAGCGCCTGGTGGGCGCGAACGCTGGCGTGGCAGGCCATGGTGGCGAGGATGTCGGTCATCGCGTCCTCGAGCGCGCGCCCCGCGCCCACCGAGGCCAGCTCGCGCGCCAGGTCCGAGAGGATCCGCGCGTGGTCCGCGCCCGCGAGCTCCGCCGGGATGGAGTGAAGCGAAAAGCTCGTGGGACCGTAGGGCTCGAGATCGAAGCCCAGCGTCCTGAGCGCCTCGAGATGCTCGACCAGAAGGCGCGCGTCGGCCACGCCCATGTCGAGGATCACCGGGAAGAGAAAGGGCTGGCCGATGGGCTCGCGCCGCCGCCACGCCTCGCGCAGGCGGTGGAAGGTGAGGCGCTCGTGGGCGGCGTGCTGATCGAGGATGACCAGGCGCTGGTCGGGTGATTCGCAGATCAGGTAGGTGCCGGCGAATTGACCGATGTAGCGCAGGGAGGAGAAAAATCCGGGCGCCTCGCCGTCGCCGCGATCCTCCTCGGTATGCTCCACGGGCGCAGGGCGTTCGACCGGCCCATGAGCGAGAAGCTCGGCGTCCCCGGGTCGCGGCCAGAGAAGATCGGCTGCCTCTCGCACCGTTTCCGCGCGCGCGACGGCCCTCCAGTCGAAGGCGGGCTGCGTGGAGGCGGGAACCATGTGGATCCGCTCCGCGGGCCGCGCCTCGAGCCACCGGGTGGTGCGCAGCGCCTCCTTCACCGCGCGCAACACCGCCTCGTAGACCTGGCGCGCGTCGACGAAACGCACCTCGAGCTTCTGGGGATGAACGTTGACGTCCACGTCCGCGGGCGGAAGGTCGATGTAAAGGACGGCCGCCGGCATGCGGCCCTGCGGCAATACGTCCGAGTACGCGCGCTGGACGGCGTGCAGGAGCTGGCGGTCGCGGACGTAGCGGCCGTTGACGAAGGTGTAGATGGCGCGCGTTCCCGTGGTGGACCAGTCGGGCGAGCCGACGAAGCCACGAACCCGCACGCTTCCCTGCTCCAGGTCCACGTCGAGCAGGTGGGGGTGCAGGTCCCGACCGATGGCCGCGGCGATCCGCTCCCGAGGGTCGGCGTTGGCCGGGGACTGGAAGACGAGGCGACCACCCGAGCGCAGCGAAAAGCCCACCTGCGGCGCAGCCAGCGCGATGCGGATCAGCGCCTCGGCGGCGTGGCCGGCCTCCGTCTCGTCCCGGCGGAGGTACTTGCGTCGCGCCGGGATGGCGAAGAAGAGATCCTCCACCCGGACCTGCGTCCCCTTGGGCGCCCCGCAGGGCTCCACGACTTTCACCTCGCCCCCCTCGACCTCCACGCGCGTCCCCTCCACGTCCTCCTCCTGGCGCGTCACCAGGGTCATCCGCGAGACGGAGGCGATCGCGGGAACGGCCTCGCCGCGAAAGCCGTAGCTGGCGATGTGGAAGAGCCCCTCGGCGTCGCGAAGCTTGGAGGTGGCGTGGCGCTCGAAGGCCAGAAGCGCGTCCTCGCGCGACATGCCCACGCCGTCGTCGGTGACGACGATGCGGCGCTTGCCACCTCCCTCCAGCACCACGTCCACGCGCGAGGCGCCCGCGTCGACGGAGTTTTCGACCAGCTCCTTGACCACGGACGCGGGCCGCTCCACCACCTCGCCCGCGGCGATCTTGTTGATGACGTCGGGGCCGAGCCGTCGGATCTTCGACATGGTCTTCGCGTGATACCACAAAGGCCCGACACTTCGACTGCTGCGCCCAGTTGTCGCCCCCGGATCCGGCGCACAGATTTTGGGAATGCCCCCCGAGAGCGGACGCAGGATCGCCATCCTGGGCGCCCGCAGCGCGATCGGCCGGCGCCTCCTCGATCGCCTCTCCGGCTCCGCCGCGGTGGAACGCCTCGTCGCCCTGGACCTGGTGGATCCCGGCGCGGCCGAGGTCGCTTTCGTGCACCTCGACCTGACGCACCCCGGCGCCGGGGATCGCCTGGCGCAGATCCTCGAGCGCGAACGGATCGACGCGCTCGTCCATCTGGCGCGCCCCGACGACCCGCCCGC
Organism: Pseudomonadota bacterium; assembly: GCA_003242475.1. GTDB lineage: Bacteria > Myxococcota > Myxococcia > Myxococcales > Vulgatibacteraceae > ZC4RG40. Next base: position 16,676 of record QGUN01000021.1, on the reverse strand, counting down.
CAACGCCGCCTACTTCCGCGAGCTCGAGCTGGGTGGGACGGCCAAGGTCCTGGGCGCCAGCCGTCGCGCGGGTGTGCGCCGGCTGATCCTGCGCTCCTCGACCTGGCTGCACTGGCCCTCCCCGAACAACCCGGCGGTCATCCGCGAGCAGACGCCCTTTGCCGACGGTGCGCCCGAGTACGTGCGTGTCAAGCGCGACGCCGACGCACGTGCCCTGGCCGAGCGGCCCGACGCCACCATCCTGCGCTTTGCGCCGCTCTTGGGCCCGGAGGCCGGCGGGCTTTTGGCGCGCGCGCTGCGCGGCCCCTTCTCCGTGGCCATCGCCGGTTTCGATCCCCTCGTCCAGTGCCTGCACGTGGACGACGCGGCCGCCGTGATCGAGGGCGCGCTCGAGGCGTCGCTCGAAGGCGTCTACCACGTGGCGGCCGAGGGCTGCGTTCCCTACCTCGCCGCCTGTCGCCTGGCCGGCTCCGTGGTCCTGCCGCTTCCGCAGACCGCGGCGCTCTACGGTCTGCGAGCGCTGCGAGCGACGGGGCTTTCGTCGCTTCCCGACGAGGCAGTCGACGCGCTGCGATTTTCCACGGTGGTCGAGACCTCGCGGCTGCGGGCCGCCCTCGACTGTCCCGTTCGGCACGACGCCCGCGCGGCGATCACGGCCGTGCGCGAGGAGAAGAAGGATGCTCGAAGAGCATGAAGAGGTCCCATGGGCCAATGCACTGCGCGCCGCCCTCGGCGGCTTGACGGGCTTTCCCCCCGCCTTCGACGTGGACCTCTACGGCATGGACCTCTGGCGGGTCCGCCGCGTCTCGCCGGTCTTCGACTGGCTCTACGACCGCTGGTTCCGGGTACAGGAAGCCGGTTTCGAGAACCTCCACGGCCCCGGTCCACGCCTGCTCGTCTGCAACCGCGCGGGTTTTCTTCCCTGGGACGCGGCCATGGTCTCGGTGGCCGCGGCGCGCCACAAGCTCTTCGTGCGGGTGCTGTTGGAGGCCGAGCTCTTCGAGATCCCCTACCTCGGCCTCTTCCTCCGCCGCATGGGAGCGGTGCCGGCCTGCCGGGAGAACGCGGAGCGCCTGCTTTCGGAGGGGCAGGACCTCGTCATCTTTCCGGAGGGTCGCCGCGGAGCGCGCAAGCCCTTCCGCCAGCGGGGACGGGTGGGAGACTTCGGTCGCGGCGGCTTCGTCCGCATCGCCAAGAAAGTGGGGGCGCGGATCTATCCGGTGGCGATCGCGGGCTCGGCCCGGACGCATCCGCTCTTGGCCAACCTCGCCCTGGGAAGCGAGAGCGCGCCCGCGATCCCCATCACGCCCACCTTTCCCTGGCTCGGCTTGCTCGGCCTGGTCCCCCTCCCCTCGCGCTGGCGGATCGAGGCAGGCGAGGAGATCGGTCCGGAGGAATTCCCCGCCGAGGGCGACGGCGCCGCCGCGGCGGAGGTGGTTCGCCTGCGCGTGCAAGAGCTCTTGGACCGCGCCCGCCGCCGGCGCCGCGCGCCGAATGGCCAGGTCCGTTTCGACTCGTGACCGACGTGAGCGCCCGGCTCAGTCGAGGATCCAGGCCGGGTCGGGGGCGGGGCGGGCCCGCAGGCGGGCGGCGTGCTCCTCGTAGCCCTTTCGCCCCAGCAGGCCCTGCGTGATCCGCTTCGAGAGCTCCACGCCCGGCTGGTCGAAGGGGTCGACGCCGTAAAGGTGGCCAGCGATGGCGGTGGCCGCCTCCCAGAGGAAGAGGAATTCTCCGATCGAACGCGCGTCGATCCGGGGCAGATGCAGCGTCAGCGTCGGCCGCCCCGCCGCCTCCAGTGCCGCCTGCGTTCCCACCGCCTCCGCGTGGATGAGCTCGCCGAGGGTCTTTCCCCCCAGATAGCCGAGCGAGGGATCCTCCGGGCGCCAGACGGGGATGGGCGCGGGCTCGCCGCGGTCGCCCACGGTGACGAAGATCACCGCCTTGTCTCGGGGTCCCTCCATGAGGAGCTGCAAGAGCGAATGCTGGTCGGTGGCGCCCACCGCCGCCAGCGGAGTGGGGCCCACGGCTTCCGACTTGCCCAACGACTCCGCCCAGAGCTGGACGTACCAGGCGCCCAGCTCGCGCAGAGCGTCGGCGTAGGAGAAGAGCACGTGGATGCGCTTGCCTCTCCGATCGAGCGCGTGAAGGACCGCGGCCAGGAGCGCCGCCGGGTTGCGGGCCGGTTCGGGTTCCTCGCAGCGCATCCGCATGGCGTCGGCGCCCTCGCAGAGGCCGCGCGCATCGAGTCCCGCGGCCGCCACCGGAAGCAGCCCCACCGCGGTCAGCACGGAAAAGCGCCCGCCCACGGAGGGAGGGACGGGGAGGCTCTTCCATCCCTCCTCGGCGGCGATGGCCCGCAAACTGCCCTTCTCGGGGTCCGTCACGGCGACGATGCGGTCGCGGTGGCCTGGGCCGAGCCACTCGCGGGCGATGGCGAGCTGCGAGAGCGTTTCGGCCGTGGTGCCGGACTTGGTGATCGCGAGAAAGCAGGTGCTCTCCGGGGAGAGGAAGGCGAGCAGGTCGCGGAAGGTGGCGGGATCCGAGTTGTCGGGAAAGAAGAGCCTGGGCCCGCCGCGCCGCCTTCGCGGCCAGAGGTTGCGCAGGCTGCCGCCCAGCGCCGAGACCACCGCCCGGGCGCCGAGCGAGGAGCCTCCGATGCCGAGGACGACCACGTCCTCGAAGCGGTCGCGGATCTCCATCCCCAGCGCGATCGAGGCCTCGATGGAGTCGCGGTCGGACGGCAGATTCCAAAAGCCGAGGCGCCCCTCGTCCCGGAGTCGGAAGATGGCGGCCAGGGCCTTCCCGGCCGCCTCCAGGGCGCGTTCGCGGTCCGAGGTCGAAAGCCCCTCCGCCCCGATCCTCGCCTCGGCCACCCCGCTCGCATCCAGCCTCAGACGCCCGCTCATGCCCCCCTTCTACCCTTCCGCGGGGCAGAGGTGCATCCCTCATCGGGAGGGTGCCGGGCGCGGGACGTCGATCGCGGAAAAGCGCCGCGCGCGGAGGGTGAAGTCGGAGAGGTCCTCCCCGCCGGGCCCCAGCAGCGCGTCGAGGTCGAGGTCGGCGTCCATGGCTTGCAGGGAGACCGAGGGCTCCTCCAGCCGGTCCGACGTCTCCGCCGGCACGGGGAGAGTCACGCCGTCGAGCCCCGACGGGAAGTAGACGAGCCACCCCCGCCCCCGCGAGAGGATCTCCACGCGCATCAGCGTGGCCCCCTCCACCTCGCCGCCGATGTCGAGCCGCCGGGTCGCGGGATCGAAGAGCGCTCGATCGGCCAGGCCCAGAAACCCCGGCGACGAGAGGTCCACCACCGTGCCCCACGGCAGGCTCTGCGCCGCGGCCACCAGACCGGAGATCGGCGTGCATCCCGAGCGCTCGTCTGGCGTGCAGGGCAGACCGCCGGAAAGTCCCTCCAAATTCACCGCGATGGCGTAGACCACGTAGTCGCTGCCCTCGATCCCTCCGTGCTGCGGGGCGAAGCGCAGGTCGAGGACGCCGCGGCGGTCGCGAACCGCGTCCACGAGCTCCCGTGTCTCCTCGTCCGCCACTGCGCCGGTCAGTCCCAGGGGAACCACGCCCTCGCCCAGGACCCGCGCCCCCGCCACCGCGACGGCGCCGTCGACCAGCTCCGAGGGCAAGGGCGGAAGCGCCAGGTCCACGCGCAACGAAAGGCGCGTCGACGCCTCCAGATCCAGCGTGGGAAGCGCCGCCCAGTCCGGCCGCCCATCCACCCGAGGTGCGAACTCGATCGGCAGGGAGGGGACGACCGCGCTCCGCAGCCTCCGCACGTGGGGGAGGAGCTGGGCCAACAGCCGCCCCGCCTCGACCTCGCCGCCGGACTGGATGGCGTCGAAAGGGACGTCCTCGAGGGGGATCCCCCCTGCCAGCCCCCAGGCGGTGCGGAACCCGCACCTACCGCTCGCCGAGGCCTCGCGATCCTCGCAGGCGCCGGGAAGCGCCTCCACGCGATACCTCTCTTTGAACCAGGTATTGCCCAGGCCGATCACCAGACCGGCGGAGACGTCGGCCGAGCGCGCCCCGCCGATGTCGATCTCCACCCGCTCCACCGGCCCGACGAGAACGAAGACGTCCAGGTCCAGGAGATTTCCGGGGAAGGAGGCCCCGGCCAGGCCGAAGTTCAGCCGCGAGGCCTCGAAGAGTTCGGAGCGGAAGGCTCCGGAAAAGCCGCCCGCGAGCGGCCCGTCGGGGTTGGGCAGGAGCGGCACGAGGAGATCGTCGGCTTCGACGTCGACGAGCGTGACGTAGGTATGGTCCTCGTGGAAGACCGAGACCGTGCGCCGCGCCGGCAGGGCACCGCGCTCGAGGCTCGCCTCGCCGCGCGCGTCGGTGGTGGCCAGCGCGGGGCTCGGATCGCCCTCCACCTGCACGCGCGCCCCCTCCACGGGGAGGCGCGAGAGCGCGTCGATCGCCACCACGCGAACGCGGTCCGGATCCTTCTGGCCGAGGCTCAGGACCTCGGCGGCACAGGAAGCCGCGCCCACCTTCGCCACGATCTCGACCCGCCCCGACTCCGGTCCACCCGTGACGCGGTCGCCGTCCACGATCGCCCGGCGCGCATCCGGGCTTTCGAGCCGGAAGGCCGGCGTGGGAACGATCCGCCTTCCCTCGGCGTCGAAGGCGGCCACCGCGTAGCGCATCTCGTCGCCGGCTCGGAGCGTGGCCCACGGCGGCGAGAGGCGGCAAAAACGCGCCTCGACGGCGCCGGGCCCGACGCAAACGCCCCCCACGCAGGCCTGCCCTTCCTCGCATTCCTCCGCCGCCGAGCAGGAGACGGGGATGCAGGCCCCCTGGTCGCAGACGCAGCCGAAACCGTCGCAACCCGGCGCCGCATCGCAGTCCGCCGTGGCGCCGCAGGCGCTCAGGCAACAGCCCTCGAAACAGCTCGCCCCCGGCCCGCAATCGGTGGACTGGCGGCAACTCGAAAATCCCCCGAGGTCGCATCGCCCGCGCCGCTCCGGATCCCTCCGGATCTCGCGGTTCTCATCGCAGCCCAGGGTCGCCGCCACCACGACCGCGAGCGCGATCCCCCGCCGCCCCACGACACCGCCACCTGCGCCCATCGAGATCTCCTGCCCGATCGGAAGCTAGGCAGGCACGCGAAGGTCGCCAACGAGAGCTGGCCGAGGCAACATGGGCGCATGCGCATCGCGCTCGCGGTACTGGTCGCCATCTGGGCGCTCCCCGCGACGGGCAAGGCCGACCTGGCCCTCGACCCAAGGCTGGAAGAGGCCGCCGAGGCCCTCGCTCGAGCCTGCGCCCGCGCCGGCGATCTCTCCCCTCTGCGGCACGGCCGCGCGGTCCGCCTCGAGGTCACCCGGGCGGGCGCTGCCGTGGCCGAACCCCAGGTCGCGGCGGTGATCGCTTCCGACCCGGAGATGGGACGACTCCGATTGCTCGAGCGGATCGCGTCCTACGAGCAACTGCGGCCCTCGCACGCTGGCTTCGGCGTGGCGCCCCTGCCCGCGGGAGGCTTCGTCGTGGTGGCCCTCTTCGGAAGGGTCTCGGTGGAGTGGGAGGGGGAGCTCCCGGCCGAGGTGCCACCGGATACGCTGATCCGGCTGCGCGGGCGTCTACTCGGCGAGCTTCACCACCCGCAGCTCCACGTCGTCCCGCCCGGCGGCCTGCCCGTGCGGCTACCGCTTCGGCGCGACGGCGAGTGGTTCGAGGCGGAGCTCTATCTCGTTTCTCGCGGAAGGACGGTGCTGGAAGTGATGGGGGTCGGCCCCCACGGCCCCGAGGTCGCGCTCCTCTCGGAGATCTACGTGGGCGAGCCCCTGCCCGAGACGCAGAAACTCGCCAGGGACGCAGAAGCCGAAGGCCCGCGCGACGTCGCCGAGATGCGGGCCGACCTCGACCGTCTGCGCGCGCAGCGAGGGCTGCCGCCGCTCCGCTACGATCCGCTCCTGCAGCAAGTGGCCCAGGCCTATGCCGAGGAGCTGCTCGCACGCGGGCGCTTTGGACACGTCTCGCCCGAGTCGGGAAAGGTCAGCGACCGCCTGCGGCGCGCGGGCTACGATTTCCGGATCGCAGGGGAGAATCTCGGCGAGGGGCCGAGCCCCGCCGTCGCCCACCGCGCGATCGTGCAGAGCCCCGCCCACCTTTCGGCGATCCTCGAGCCGCGTTTCGAATCGATCGGGATCGGCGTGGCGAGGAGCGATGCACTCGACCGGACGGTCGTCGTGCACGTCCTCGCCACCCCTTGAATCAAGGACGAGCTAGAATCAGGCAAACCGACGCTGCTTGGCGAAGCCGCCGATCGCGCGCTCGCGCGGCGGCTCGAAGAGCGGGCACTTGGAGCAGCTGAAGCTGTTCCAGCCGCGCCGAACTGCCTCGTCGAGGCAGTCGTCGTAGTGAGCGCAGAAGAGGTTGCGGTGGTACTCGACCCCGCCGCCCTTACCCCCAAGGCCTGCCTCGGGGTTGATGGGTGCAGGCAACTCGATGGGGTACGGCTTGGCGATCTGACTCATGGTGACGAATCCTTTCGGGGCCACGAGGCCTGCAGAGATTCCGGAAATCGGAGGGAAGGCTTCCGGCAGGGGCGGACCGTGCGCGTCCGGCGCCGGGAAAAATCGGCCGGAATCTAAGAGAGGGCCGAGAAGCTGTCAACTTGCCGGCCCTTTCCGCGCTTGTCCTGCGGGCGCCGAGGCTCTACGATCGGCCGGGCGTGTGTCATCCGGTCGTTTTCGCGGGTGTGATCGCTGCCTCGGCGATCGCCTTCCTGCCGGCTCCTCCTCCCCTCGCTGCTCCGAAACTCGAAAACAGCGCGGACCCCGACGGCCATTCCGCCGGCTCCCCCGCCTTTCCGGCGCAAGCCGCGCGAGCCTTGGCAGCCCGAGACCACGAAGGTGCAATCGAGGCCTGCCGGCCCCTTCTCGTCGAGGGCGCCTCCACCGGCCTGGGCGAGGCACGCGCGCGCTGCCACCTGGTCGCGGCCGCCGCGCTCCTCGAAAAGGATGAACCGGAGCGCGCCGCCGCCCTGCTGGCGCACGCCCTCCCCGAGCTCGGCGAGCTCAGGCCGTGGGCGGCGATCCGGCTCGCCGAGGCGAATCTTCGCCTCGGCCGGCTGGACGCGATCGGGCCGCTGGTGGAGGAGGCGCGAAGGGTGGACCCCAGCGGCCCTCTCGGCCGCAAGGCCAGCGAGATCGAGCTTTTCGCCCTGATACGCTCGTCCGAGGCTCTCGAAACCCGGCTCCTCGAACGGCGGATCTCCGAGCGGGGATTCGACTTCGATCCTCGCTTTCGGCTCGAGCTCGTCCGCAGGTGGCTCGCGAGCGGCGACCGAAAGCGGGCCACCTACTTCCTTCTCTCCATCTGGCGAGACCACCCCGACCGCGAGGAAGGCGAGGAGGCCGCGCGCCTGCTTCGCCAGCTGCGCGAGGAGCCTTCGTGGCGCGACTGGCAGTCCCGCGTCGCGGCGCTCCTTCGGCGCGGCATGGCGCAGCGGGCGGTCGAGGAGCTCGCGGAGGTGGAGCACCCCGAACTTCTCTTCTGGCGCGGCCGGGCGCTGATGGACGCCGGCCGCAACGAGGAGGCGGAGGCCGTCCTTCGACGCTACCTCGAAGGAGAGCCGGAGGAACCGGCACAGGCCCGAATTCTTCTCGGCCGCATCGCGGCCCGGCGCGGCGACCTCGACGCGGCGGTGGCGCATCTGGATCAGGCCGCACGCGCCGGCGCTGGAGCGGCGAGGGCCGAGGCCGCCTTCCTCGCCGCCTTCCTCCACCTCGACTTCGGCCGCTTCGACGAGGCCGCCCGCCGCTTCGAGGCCTACGCCAAGTCCTTTTCGTCGCGGCGGGACGAGGCCACCTGGTTTCTCGGCTGGGCCCTCTACCTCGGCGGCGATCCCGGCGCCGCCGAGCGGGTCTTTTCCGAATTCCTGAGCCGCGCCCCCAGAAGCTGGCTTGCGCCGCAGACGTGGTACTGGCGCGGGCGCGCCCTCGAACGCCTCGGGCGCGAGGCCGACGCCCGCCAGGCCTACCGCCAGGTGCTCTCGGCGGAGGCGCCCGATCTGTATTACGCCTGGCTCGCCGCCGCCCGCCTTCCCGATCCGCCTCCTCTCTCCGTACCCGCTCCCCTGGCCGGTCCCGCCGACCGCAGAGGCCAGGCCATCGTCGATTCCCGCCTGGCTCGGGCGGAGGCACTCTACGCCGTAGGCCTATTCGAAGAAGCGGGGATGGAGTTCGACGCCGCCGTGGAAGGAAGCGCCAACCCCGCCTTTTTGCGTGCGGCCGGGCAGCTGGCGCTCGAGGCCGGCGATCCCCACCGCGCCTTCCGCCTTTCCTCCCGCCTGGGCAACCTCCGCTCCGCGGCCGAGCTCGCCTACCCCCTGGCCTTTCGCGACGAGGTGGAAAGCGCCGCCGCACGCGCCGGCCTCGACCCCCTGCTGCTCCTCTCCATCGCCCGCCAGGAGAGCGGTTTTGCCCGCAGCGTCCGTTCGCCCCGCGGCGCCGTGGGCGTGATGCAGCTCCTCCCCGAGACCGCCGAGAAGATCGCCGCCCATGCCTCGCTCCAGGTCGACCCCGCGCGGCTCGAGGACCCCGCCACCAACATCGCCCTCGGCGGCGCCTACCTGGCCGCGCTGAAGAAGCGCTTCGGTCATGATTGCCTGGCGATCGCCGCCTACAACGCCGGGCCGGCCGCCGTGGTGGGATGGCTCCGAGACCCTCTGCGCAAGGACCTTCCGCTCGACGAGTTCGTGGAATTCATCCCGTGGCGGGAGACGCGCAACTACGTCAAGGCGGTGATGCGCAACTGGCTGGTCTTCCGGGCGCTCGCCGAAAAGCCCCACCCCGAAGTGGTCTTCGACCTCCCCGAGCCAGGCGAAGGCGTGGATTTCTAGGAGCCTGTCGTCGTGACCGACCGTCGCGAGGCGGCGGAGGCGGCACGCTGCTCGAACCGCAGCTTTCGTCGGCTCTCAGGCGGCGGGATCCGGCTCGAAATCCGCCGGCCGAAGCCGCTTGCGCATCTGGATGTGGGGGATACCCGCCTCCTCGAAGATCGTCCCCCAGTCCTCGTAGCCCATCTTCTTGTAGAAGCCGTGGGCGTAGACCTGGGCGTGCAGCACCAGCCCATCCAGGCCGCGAGCCCGCGCCTCGGCCTCCAGGGCCTCCAGGATTCGGCGACCGATCCCCTGCTTGCGGTGGGAGACGAGAACCGCCATGCGGCCGACGTGGCCCCACCGCCCCGCCTCGCCCTCCGGAGGCTCGCGACGCTCGACCAGCCGACCCGTGCCGATGGCATGGCCGTCGACGAAAGCCAGCACGTGAAAGGCGGTCGGATCCTCGTCGTCGCGCTCGATGTCCGCGGGGACCTGCTGCTCCTCGATGAAGACCACCTCCCGGATCGCCAGGGCGGCGTGCAGATCACCGGGGGTCTTCACCGGCTGGATCTCGACCTTCGGCTGCGGCTCGGCTGTCATGGTCCGCTCTCTACCTCGAATTTCGCCCCGGGTCCAACCCTGCCATCCCCGAAGAGAGGCGAAGGATCGATTCCCAACGCCTCGAGCAGACGGAGGGAGGGCAGCCCGCTCGGCGGCAGGCCGAGCGAAAGCTCGAGCCATCGCACGGCCTCCTCCTCGTCGCTTCCCCAGCCCATCTCCTCCGGCCGGATGAGGAGGCGACGCTCCGCGAGGGCCTGCCGCAGAGCCTGCAAGAGCTCCTCGGGCAGGGGCGCGTACCCGCCCCGAACGCGCGCGTCGACCACCCGGGCGAAGGCGGCGGCCCGCGCCTCCTGAATGCGTCGGGCGGCCTCCTCCAGGCGGCGAGCCCGCTCGGCCACCCCGCCCTCGGCTGCGAGGATCGTCCGCGCGGCGGCTTCCCCCTCGGCCAGGAGCGCTTCCGCCTCGGCGAGCACCGGCTCGAGAAAGCCCGGCGGCGGCTGGGGCCGGGGAGGCGCTTCCTCGAGAAGGGCTTCGGCCGAGGGGAGTTCCGGCCGCTCGACTTCCGGCCGGACGGGACCATCGGCCACACCGGGAACCTCGCCCAGCAGCGCCTCCAGCGTCTCCGGGTCGAGCTCGCCGGTGACGGGAAGGCCCGCGCGCCGCTGGAATCGCGCCAGCGCCACCCGCGTCTCCGCGCCGAGACGCCCATCCATCGGACCGAGATAGAGATTCAGCTCGGCGAGCGCCCGCTGTGCCCTGACGACCTCCTCCGGCGAAGGCGGCGGCCGCTCCTCCTCGATCACGTGCAGGCCGGTCGGCGGAGGCGTGGTCGAGCACGAGAGCGTCACCATCAGGGCGAATACGCTTCCGGCGAGCCCTCGCCCCCTTTTCACCCACGCGGTGCCGCCCCTTCGTGCGTCGATTCGCGTCACAGCGTCTTCATCCTGCCCATGATCCCCAGGCGGCGCCGGCCGGCGCGGGGGGAACGAAGATGCGTCGGAAGGTCATCGAGCGGGGACGCTACTACGAGGATTTTTCCGTGGGCGACGTCTATCCGCACCACTGGGGCAAGACCATCACCCGGGCGGAGGCAGTCCTTTTCTGCAACTGGACCATGAACGCCAATCCGCTCCACTTCAACCAGGTCTACGCCCGCTCGCTCGGACACCCCGACACGCCGCTTCACCCCCTCTTGGTGATGAACGTCGTCTTCGGCATGAGCGTGGAGGATCTCTCCGAGCAGGCCCTCGCCCACCTCGGCTACTGGAACATGAGGTTTCCCAACCCCGCCTACCCCGGAGACACGCTCTTTGCCGAGAGCCGCGTACTCGACAAGCGCGAGTCGGAGAGCAAGCCCGACCGCGGCATCGTCCACGTGGAAACCGTCGGCCGCAACCAGGACGGCAAGGAGGTCATCCGCTACGAGCGCAAGATCCTGGTGAAGAAGCGCTCCGCCTACCCGCCCGCCGACCACCCGCCCGGCGCGAAGGGAGGGGCCTGATGCTGACCAGCGATCATCACGCCATCCGCGAGGCGGTGCGCGACTTCGTCAAGAGCGAGGTCGAGCCGATCGCCGACCGCCTCGACAACGAGGGCGCCGAGATTCCGCACGAGCTCGTGCGCAAGATGGCCGAGCTGGGCTACTTCGGCCTGATCTTCTCGCCCGACTACGGCGGAAGCGGCCTGGACTGCCTTTCCATGGCCATCGTCACCGAGGAGCTCTCGCGCGGCTGGCTCTCGGTCGGCTCGGTGATGACGCGGATGCTCATCACCGGGACGCTGATCGAGGCCAACGGCACCGCGGAGCAGAAGCGCGAGTGGCTTCCGAGGCTCTGCTCGGGCGAGGTCCTGGCCGCGGCCGCCTTCACCGAGCCGCAGGCGGGATCCGACGCCGCCGCCGTTCGCACCCGGGCACAGAAAAATGGAAACCGATACCTCGTGACCGGAGAAAAGGCGTGGTGCACCTTCGCCAACCGCGCCAACGTGCTCTGCACTCTCGTTCGCACGGATCCTTCCCAGCCGAAACACAAGGGGCTTTCCATCCTTCTCGTGCCCAAGCCGGGCGACGCATTCGACCCGCCGCGGCTCTCGGGCGATCCCATCCCCACCATCGGATACAAGGGGATGAACTCGTACAACGTGGCGTTCGACAACTACGAGGTACCCGCGGAGAACCTGCTCGGCCTCGAGGAGGGCAAGGGCTTTTACCAGCTCATGGCCACCTACGAGTACGCTCGCATCCAGACCGCGGCGCGCGCGGTAGGCGTGGCGCAGGCGGCGCTCGACGCCGCGATCCGGTACGCGCAGGAGCGCGAGCAGTTCGGCCAGCCGATCGCGAAATTCCAGGTCATCCGTCACAAGCTCGCCCATGCTCTGACGGAGATCGAGGCGGCGCGGCAGCTCACCTACCACGCCTGCATGATGAAGGACACCGGCAAGCGCTGCGATCTGGAGGCGGGCATGGCCAAGGCATTCGCAGCGGAGATGGCAGAGCGCGTCACCTCCGAATGTCTCCAGATCTTCGGCGGATACGGATACAGCCGAGAGTTTCCAGCGCAGCGGTACTGGAGGGATGCGCGTGTGTTTCGAATTTTCGAGGGAACGTCGGAGATCCAGTACGAGGTGATCGCGCGGCGCATGCTCGATCGGGGGGAGTGAAATGGCCAGGCGCATGGACCTGCAGGAGAGGACTCTCCTGCGCAGGCTGGCGGAACGTCAGCTTGCCGGCAAGAAGCTGACCCGCGGGGACAACTACTTCGAGGATTTCCAGGTGGGCGACGTCATCGTCCATCCGCGGGGAAGGACGATCGGCGAAAGCGAGCACATGATCCTCACCAACCTGGTCCTCAACACCGCCCAGCTCCATTTCAACCAGGCCATGTGCGACGAATCGCCGCAGACGACCTTCGGTGGACGCCGCGTGGTCTACGGCGGAATCGTCTTTGCCTTCGTACTGGGGCTGGCCTCCGGCGAGACGAGCGAGAACGCCCTGGAGGAGATCTCCTTCGACGAGGGACGCCACAAGGCGCCCGTCTTCGCCGGCGACACGCTCTTCGCCGAGTCCACCGTCCTGGAGACCCGCCCCCATCCCCACAATCCGCAAGCGGGGATCGTGAAATTCTTGCTGGTTGGAAAGAACCAGCGCGGCGAGGTCGTCTTCGAGATCACGCGCGAGGTGGCGATCCGCCGCCGGCCGCAGGGGGGAAAGGCATGAGGCTGTCCAGCACTCCGCACGAGCGCGGGCGAATCGACCAGCTCGTCATCGCCCGGGACTTCAACGTGCGCCGCACCGAGCTGACCTGCCCGGCGCACTCCATGAAGATGATGGAGAAGGCCGCCAACTCCGCGGCGGACGAAGTGATCCTCGACCTGGAGGATTCCTGTGCCGTCTCGCAGAAGGTGGCGGCGCGAAAAACCTTGATCCAGGCGCTCAACTCCCTGGACTTCCGCGGAAAGATCCGCGCCTTCCGCCCCAACAACATCCGTACCGGCTACTTCTACCGCGACGTCATCGAGGTCCTGGAGGCCGCGGGCCGCAACGTCGACGTGATCGTCATCCCCAAAGTCTACGGCGCCGAGGACGTCCTCTTCGTCGACCGCCTCGTCACCCAGATCGAGGAGGCCTGCGGCTACGAGGTGGGCCGCATCAAGCTCGAGGTGCTCATCGAGAGCGCTCGCTCGCTTTTGCACGCCGAGGAGATCGCCGCCTGCACTCCCCGCATGGCCTCGCTGATCTTCGGTATCGCCGATTACGCCGGCGACATCGGCGCCAAGGAGATGAGCGAGAGGCAGTTCGAGATCTACCACTACCCCAAGGCGCACGTGATCGCAGCGGCCCGCGCGGCCGGCATCGACGTGATCGACAACGTGACGCTGCAATTCCGCGACCTCGAGCAGGTGCGCCGCGACGCCGAGGCTGGAGCCCGCATGGGCTTCGACGGAAAGTGGGCCATCCACCCCTCCCACATCGACATCATCAACGCGGCCTACACGCCCACCGTGGAGGAGGTGGAGCGCGCGCTGGCCATCATGGAGGCCTACCGCAAGGCCGATCAGGAGCAGGGCCTGGGCGCGATCGTCTTCGGCGACGAGATGGTCGACGCAGCCACGCTGCGGGTGGAGTGGAAGAAGATCGTGGTCGCTCGCCGCGCCGGCATCCTCGACGAAAACGACCGCATCGTCGGAGGGGCGCGCGCATGAAGAAGCGCGGTTCCGGGCCCGAGCCGCGGTCCACGGCCGCGGTCGATCCCTACCGTACGCGGTCGGGGATCCCCCTCGAGCCCTACTACGGCCCCGAGCATCTGCGCTCGCATCCTCCGCCGCCGGGCGTCTTTCCCTATACGCGCGGAATCCACCGCGACATGTACCGGGGCAAGGTCTGGACCATGCGCCAGTACGCCGGCTTCGGCACTCCGGTCCAGACCAACGAGCGCTTCCGCTTCCTCCTCGGGGAGGGGCAGACCGGCCTGTCGCTGGCCCTCGACCTCCCCACCCAGCTCGGCCTGGACAGCGACGATCCGCTCGCCCTGGGGGAGGTGGGCAAGGTCGGCGTCGCCGTCGACTCCCTGGCAGACATGGAGACCATCTTCCGCGGGATCCCCCTGGACCGAGTCTCCACCTCCATGACCATCAACGGCACCGCGGCGATCCTCCTCGCCATGTACGAGGCGGTGGCGCGCAAGCAGGGCGTGCCGGCCGACCGGATCTCCGGCACGGTTCAGAACGATCCCCTCAAGGAGATCGGCGCGCGCGGCGCGTGGATCTTCCCCCTCGACCCTTCCATGCGCCTGGCCATGGATCTGGTCGAGGACACGCTTTCGCGCCTTCCCCGCTTCAACCCGATCTCCATCGCCAGCCACTACCGCGATGCGGGCGCCAACCCGGCCGAGGAGATGGCCTACACGCTGAGTGCGGGCATCGCCTACGCGCGGGCCCTCATGTCCCGCGGCATTTCCCCCGACGATTTCGGCACGCGCCTCTCGTTTTTCTTTTACACCTACACGAATTTCTTCGAGGAGGTGGCCAAGTACCGCGCCGGGCGGCGGATCTGGGCGACCTGGATGAAGGAGGCGGGGGCGACCCAGGAAAATGCCATGCGCATGCGAGCGGCCTGCGTCTGCGGCGGACATTCGCTGACGCGCGCCGAGCCGCTCAACAACCTGGCGCGAATCACCATCGAGGCCTTCGCGGTGGCCTGCGCGGGCTTGCAGAGCGTGTTTACGGCCGCCTACGACGAGGCCTACGCCATCCCCACCGAGCTCTCCGCCAAGACCTCGCTGCGCGTCCAGCAGATCCTCGCGCTGGAGACGGAGGTGGCCAAGGTCGCCGACCCGCTGGGCGGTTCGTACTTCGTCGAGTCGCTCACCGACTCCATGGAAGACGCCATCCGCGCCGTGATGGAGGAGATCGAAAAGCGCGGGGGCATGGTCGAGGTCCTGCGCACGGGCTGGCTGCAACGCCAGATCGCCCAGCGAGCCTACGAGCACCAGCGCGCGGTGGACGAGGGCCAGATCCCCGTGGTGGGTGTCAACTGGCCCAAGGATCTCCCCCGCGAGGAAGCGCCGGTCGAGGTCCAGCCGCTTTCCGAGGAGGCGGCCGAGGAGCAGAGGCGCTCGCTCGAGCGCGTTCGCCGCGAGCGCGACCCGGCGCAGGTCGAGAAGGCGCTCGCTCGCGTCGCCGACGAGGCCAGAGGCGAGGGAAATCTCATGCCGGCCATTCGCGAGGCGGTGCTCGCCTACGCCACCGTCGGCGAGATCACCTCGGCCCTGCGTCGGGTCTTCGGCACCTACGAGCCCCCGTCTCTATTTTGATCTCCATCCCGTTCGGTCGAGGGGGAATCCGAGATATGCGCGTCACCGGATACAAGCCCAGGATCTTGCTCGGAAAGGCCGGACTCGACGGACACGATCGCGGCATCAAGGTGATCGCGGCGGCGCTCCGCGACGCCAGCATGGAGGTGATCTACACCGGCCTGCGCGCAACGGTCCCCTCCATCGCCGCCGCCGCGGTCCAGGAATCCGTCGACGCCATCGGCCTCTCCATTCTCTCCGGCGCGCATGTCTCGATTTGTCGCGAGTTGCGCAAGGAACTCGAAAAGCGAAACGCGCTCGACATCCCGGTGGTGGTCGGGGGGATCATTCCCGCCGCCGACTGGCCGCTTCTGGCCGAGGCGGGCGTGCGCAAGATCTTCGGCCCCGAGTCTCCGCTGGACGAGGTGGTGGAGTATTTCCGCTGGGTGGTCGAGCCGCGCGCATGGGCGAACGGCAACGGCCCGAGGCCTGTGGGGGAGGGGGTGTAGCCATGCAGATCGCCGACATCGGAACGGTCCCGCCGCTCGGGGTGATCCCGAGGCGAATGCACGCCATCGTCATCCGCAAGGGCCGCGAGGGCGATCCCGCGATCGCCATGCGCCACGAGGAGATCGAGCCGCCCGAGATCGGGCCCAACGAGGTCCTGGTCTGGGTGATGGCGGCCGGAGTGAATTTCAACGGCGTCTGGGCCGCGCGAGGCAAACCCGTCTCGGTCATGGACGTGACCGGCGACGACTTCCACATCGCCGGCTCCGACGCCGCCGGGATCGTCTGGAAGGTTGGTTCGGCGGTGAAGCGCTGGAAGGTGGGCGACGAGGTGATCGTCCACTGCAACCAAAGCTGCGGACAGTGCCCCGAATGCAACGGTCTCGATCCCCTCGCCTGCACCCAGCAGAAGATCTGGGGCTACGAGACCAACTGGGGCTCCTTCGCCCAGCTCACCAAGGTCCAGGCCCAGCAGCTTCTTTCCAAGCCGAAGCACCTCGGCTGGATGGAGGCCGCGAGCTACGGGCTGACCTACTTCACCGCCTACCGCATGCTCGTCGACCGCGCCCAGATGAAGCCGGGCGACGTGGTGCTGGTCTGGGGCGCCGCCGGCGGCCTGGGCATCTTCGCGGTGCAGCTCTGCAAGGTGATGGGCGCCAACGCCATCGCCGTCGTCTCCAGCGAGAAGAAGGCGGAGCTGGTGCGGAGGCTCGGCGCCTTCGCCACCATCGATCGCCGCGAGTTCGAGATCGCCCGGCGTCCGAACGAGACGCCCGCGCAGGCGAAGCACCGTCTGGAGGAGATCAAGCGGATGGGCAAGCGCATCCGCGAGCTCACCGGCGGCCGCGATCCGGACATCGTCTTCGAGCACGGGGGCCGCGAGACTTTCCCCGCCTCGGTTTTCCTCGCCGGCCGCTTTGGCAAGAACGTGATCCGCGGGGGCACCTCGGGCTACGCGCTCGACTTCGACGTCCGCCACCTCTGGA
>QGUN01000081.1 GCA_003242475.1 Pseudomonadota bacterium | reverse complement strand
AGCGGTCAACACGCCTGCTCGAAGGGTTTCCACAGGCGGCGCGCGGCCTCGGCGGGATCGCCCTCGAGCCACGCCCGGATGGCGGCGACGCCGAAGGCGCCCGCCGAAAGCACCTCCGGGATCCGCTCGGGCGTGACGCCCCCCAGCGCGTAGAGGGGAAGGCGAGTGGCGCGCGCTGCCTCCGCGAGTGCATCGAGGCCCACGGGCTCGCCCTTGCCCGGGCTCGGGAAGACGGGACTGAAGGTGGCGAAGTTTGCGTCCGCTCGCGCCTGGAGTTCGACGAGCGAGTGGCAGCTCGCTCCGACCAGCGCCGTCTCGCCGAGGAAGGCGCGGGCGTCGGCGCAGTCGAGCGAGTCCCGGCGTAGATGTACGCCGTCGGCGCCGGTGGCCCGGGCCACGTCCAGGCGCTCGTTGACGAAAAGCGGGGCGCCGTGCCGCGCCGTCACCTCGCGCAGGATGCGAGCGAGCTCGAAGAGTTTGCGCGCCGGCAGATCTTTTTCGCGAAGCTGCACTGCCGCGGCGCCGCGGGGGAGGGCCGCGAGCGCACGGTCCACCGCCGAGGGCAGATCGGGGCGGATCCGCCGATCCGTGACGAGGTAGAGGCGGAAGCTCGGAACCCGGGACTCGGCGGCCATTTCGTCAGGTGCCCGAAATGGTTCCTTCGATGGGCGAGGAAGCGGTGCCGTAGAGCTTCTTGGGAATGCGGCCCGCGAGGAAGGCGTCGCGGCCCGCCTCGCAGGCGGCCTTCATGGCGCGGGCCATGCGCACCGGGTCGCGCGCCTGGGCGATGGCGGTGTTGAGCAGCACGGCATCGCAGCCGAGCTCCATGGCGATGGCCACGTCGCTGGCCGTGCCCACGCCCGCATCGACGAGGACCGGCACCTTCACCATCTCCCGGATCATCAGGATGTTGTACGGGTTGCGGATGCCGAGGCCCGAGCCGATGGGCGCCGCGAGGGGCATGACCGCGGCACAGCCGACTTCCTCGAGCTTGCGGGCGGCGACGGGGTCGTCGTTGGTGTAGGGCAGGACGGTGAAGCCCTCCTTCACCAGGATCTTCGCCGCCTCGAGGGTCAGCTCCACGTCGGGCAGCAGCGTCTTCGGGTCCGAGAGGACTTCGAGCTTGATGAGGTCCGTATCCCAGAGCTCCCGCGCCAGCCGCGCGGTGCGGACCGCGTCCTCCACGTTGAAGCAGCCCGCCGTATTGGGGAGCAGCTTCATGTGTTCCGGGATCCAGTTGAGCAGGCTCTCCTCGCCCTTGGCATTCAGATCCAGGCGGCGCACCGCCACGGTGACCAGCTCGCTGCCCGAGGCCTCCAGGGCCGCCTTCATGGTGGGGAAGTCGCGGAACCGCCCCGTGCCGGTAAAGAGGCGCGAGCGGAAGCTGTAACGGCCGATGCGAAGGAGATCGTCGCTCATGTTCGTTCCTTTCCAGGGCCCGGAGCTGGGGCGCCGCCGCCCACGAAGTGGACCACCTCGACGCGGTCTCCCTCCTGCAGGCGATGCGTGTCGTGGTCGGCACGGCGCACCACGCGGAGATTGACCTCGACGGCGACGCGGGCGCGGACCACCTTCAGGCTGTCCAGGAGCTCTCCGACCGTGATTCCGTCCGGGATCTCGCGCTCCTCGCCGTTGAGCCAGATCTTCACCTTCGACTCCCCGTCGCTGCCGGTGGCCGCAGCGCCGCGGCCCCGCCCCCGATTAGCAACCTTTGCTGCGTCCCGCAACGCGCGGCTCGTCGGGTGGCCGGTACGGCATCGCGATACGGTCGGCGGCGGTGACGGCTCTTGTGGAAGGGGGCGATCGATTCGGCGAACATCCGCCACGGCGTGGACGCCCGGGCCGCGGCGGGGGAAATCGCGCGGGGGATCACTCTGGTTTGCGGGCGAGCATCTGGACCACGGCGGCGTGGCCGCGGTGCAGAAGACCCTCGGTGACGTCGCGCTCGACCTCCTGCAGATGGAGAAACTCGAGGCCCTCGAAATCCTCGCGCAAGATCTCCGCCGTGTAGAGAAGCGCGGGGTCTTTCGGGCCACCCGTGCCGTGGCGGAGCTGGTCGGGGGTGTAGGCCTCGAGCAGGACCACG
This sequence comes from Pseudomonadota bacterium, assembly GCA_003242475.1. GTDB lineage: Bacteria > Myxococcota > Myxococcia > Myxococcales > Vulgatibacteraceae > ZC4RG40. The sequence continues at coordinate 7,649 of QGUN01000081.1, read as the reverse complement.
CCGCCGGGCCGCAGCGCCTCGACCACGCCGCGGTGGACCTTGCGGCGCAGGTCGGGGGGAAGGTGGCAGAAGATCAAGATCACCGCGTCCCATGCCCCTCGCTCGAACTCGTAATCCTCCAGGCGCGCGTGGACCGTCGCGATCTCGACGCCGCGTTGCTCGGCGAGCTTTCGCGCCTTGGACAGGCCCACGGAGGAGGCGTCGACCCCGGTGACCCGGTGGCCGAGGCCGGCGAGGAAGACGCCGTTTCGGCCCTCGCCTTCGGCCAGGCTCAGCACGCGCGCCGGAGGTGGAGGGAGCCTGTCGGCGAAGGCGCGGAGAAAGGCGTTCGGCTCGGTTCCGTAGACGTAATCGTCGCGATCGTAGCGCTCGTCCCACTCGGTTCGGGGCAGCCGCGTCTCGGACATTCGTCGACTCCTTGAAAAAAACTCATCCGCCTGTGGACCCAGGGGAATGGGAGGCGCTCCGGCTTGCCTCGTTTCGCCGGAGGGGCTATCAGAACCCGCGGTTTCTTACCGGCCGTACATCGGAAATCGCAACCGGCTGGGCCGGCGCCTGCGGCCGCGCGTCTGGGAGAAGACATGCGACACACGGAACGAGTTCGTGAGATCCTGTCCTGGTATCCCTCCGACAACCCGGGAACGCTTTCGAACCTCGCCCGGATCATGATGACCGGCCGGCTCGCGGGGACCGGCAAGTTCGTCATCCTTCCAGTCGACCAGGGGTTCGAGCACGGCCCGATGCGCTCGTTCGCGCCGAACCCGGCCGGCTACGATCCCGAGTACCACTACCAGCTGGCGCTGGAGGCGGGCTGCAACGCCTACGCGGCGCCGCTCGGTCAGCTGGAGGCGGTGGCGGGCAAGTTCTGCGGCGAGGTTCCCCTCATCCTCAAGCTCAACAACTCCGACCTGATGTACAAGGGCGACGACCCGATCCCCGCCGTCACGGGCTCGGTGGAGGATGCCCTCCGGCTGGGCTGCAGCGCCATCGGCTTCACCATCTACCCGGGCTCGGCCGCGCGCAAGGAGATGTACGAGGAGATCCGGGAGCTCATCCTCGAGGCCAAGAGCGTGGGCCTGCCCACCGTGATCTGGGCCTATCCGCGCGGCTCCGGGCTCTCCAAGGAGGGCGAGACCGCCGTCGACATCGTCGCCTACGCCGCGCACGTGGCGGCGCAGCTCGGCGCGCACATCATCAAGGTCAAGCCGCCTTCGGCGCACGTGGAGATGGACGCCAACCGGAAGATGATCGAGTCGCAGGGGATCAAGATCGACACCCTGGCCGACCGCGTGCGCTTCGTGATGAAGGCCGCCTTCGACGGCAAGCGCATCGTCATCTTCTCCGGCGGCGAGGCCAAGGGCACCGAGGCGGTGCTCGAAGAGATTCGGCAGATCCGTGATGGCGGCGGCATGGGCTCGATCATGGGCCGCAACGCCTTCCAGCGGCCGAAGGAGGAGGCGATTCAGCTCCTCCACACCATCATGGACATCTACGCCGGCAAGGCCTGAGCCCGGCAGCCACGGTTCGTTGATGGTTCGAGCCGGTCGGGTGATGGGGCCCGACCGGCTCTTTTCATGCGCCCGTCCACCCCGCCGCGGATGTCCGCCGAATCAAAGCGCACCCGGATGCCGGCACGGGCGAACCTCCTCGATGTCCGCCCAGTCAGAACCCCGCTCGAGCGGCCCTCGTCCAACTCACCCGGATGACCGCCGAATCAAAGCGCACCCGGGCGGCGGTACAGGCGGGCCTCCTGGATGTCCGCCCAGTCAGAACCCCGCACGAGCGGCCCTCGTCCAACTCACCCGGATGTCCGCCGAATCAAGCCCCTGCCCGGGTGTCGGCAACGGGTGAACCTTCTTGGACGCCTCTCCGATCAGAACCTCGCCCAAGCGGCGCCCCTCCTACTTTCTGGGATGTCGGGGGGCGGCACACGCGACGAGGCTGATTCGGCGGACATCCAGGAGGGGGCGATTCCATGGGCGGGGCGGGACGGTGCGGCGTGGGCGGGAAGAAATCGGGCCATCGCTCGTTAGGAGAAGGACCGGTGCGCCCTTTTGGGGCGCCGGAGTCGCCAAGGCGGTGAAGGGCGGCGGCGTGCGGCTGGGGCGACGAAACCTTTCGTCGCCTCGCGCATCTAAGGCGCACCGGTCGGGTTGGCTGCCCGGCCCGGTTCTTCGCTTACGGGCGCCGATTCCAGGAGTCGAATATGAGGAAGCTCGCCAAGTCCCTCCTTGCTGTCATCGCGGTGGCTCTGCCCGGCTCGGCCTTCGCGGCCGACTACGTCATCGACCCCTCGCATACCTCGGTGGGATTCACGGTCCGCCATCTGATGGTCACCAAGGTGCGGGGGAGCTTCGAGAAGGTCTCCGGCACGGTGAAATACGATCCGAACGAGCCGGAGAAGATCGTCATCGACGCGACGATCGACGCCGCCTCCATCAACACCCGGGAGGCGAAGCGCGACGAGCATCTGCGCAGCCCGGACTTTTTCGACGTGGCGAAGCACCCGACCCTGACCTTCAAGTCGAAGAAGGCCAAGGTCCTGGGCAAGGGCAAGCTGGAGGTGATCGGTGACCTGACGATCCGCGGCGTGACCAAGGAGGTCACCCTGCAGGTCGAGGGTCTCGACCAGGAGATCAAGGACCCCTGGGGCAACGTCCGCCGCGGCGCGACGGCGACCACCCGGATCAACCGCAAGGACTTCGGCCTGGCCTGGAACCAGGTGCTGGAAACCGGTGGAGTGGTGGTCGGTGAGGACGTCGACATCCAGATCGACGTCGAGCTCATCCGGCAGGCGGCCAAGGAGGAGGCGGCTGCCAAGTGAACCTGCGGTCTGCCGACCTCGACTGGTAGACGAAAGCCCGTCACCTCGGCGGGCTTTCCCCTCTTCAGCGTACGGGAGCGCCCCCGAGATTCTCGTTCCTCGGGGGCGCTTTTTCGTGCCGCGAATACCTGACGCCTCTACGGCCTTGGGTCCGGTCTCTTACGTCTTTTGATTCGGCGGACATCCGGGAAGCGGGCTCGGGCTTGATTCGGAGGACATGGGGAGGGAGGGGGCGGGCCTCCGGGAGCGGGTCAGGGACCGATTCGGTGGACATTTGGGAGACGGGCTCCTGGGCGGATTGCGGTCAATCCGAGGGACTCGCTCCAAAACCGGGCCCGTCACTGATTGCGGGGGACAACCGAAGGAGACGGCCCGGGATTGATTCGGCGGACATCTGGGAGGCTGGCCTCGGGGATCGATTGGGCGGACATCCGGGAGACATCCGGGAGGGGAAAAGGAAAGGGCCCCGGGGAGGCCCCGGGGCCCGATGAACTCACGGGATCACTGGACGTAGAGGGCGAATCCCGTGGCCTTGCGCTGGTCGCCCGGCCCTTCGTACCCGACCGTGAACTGGTAGTAGCCGGGGTAGGAGGGCGCGGTGATCTGGCAGGTGCCCTCGGCGGGAGGGTCGGACGGGAAGTCGCAGACGGGGAGCAGGGTAACGGGCGAGATGACCTGCAGCTTCGTGACGCCGCGCGTCCAGAATTGAATCTCGAAGGTCTGATTCGCCGCCACGGTCGAGGGGGCCGAGACCGAGACGTGCGCGATGGGGTGGACGGTCACCGGAACCACCTCCACCGCCTCCCCGCCGGGGCCCTTCGCGGTCAGGACGATCTCGTCGACGTCGACGCTTCCTCCGAGCAGCACGGAGCCGTCGGCGCCCAGCTGGGCCGGGCGGAAGGCGAAGCTTCGCCACGACAGGCCGCCGGGAACGGCCGCGTTCCGCGAGAGCTGCAGGAAGTGGCCGCCCTCGGGGCACTGGTAGCCGATGGTCGCCTCCGAGCCATCGTGGAAGCTTTGATAGGCGGAGGTCATCAGGCCGTAGCGGAAGTCGAAGGCGCCGTCCTCCCAGAGGATGATCTCGAAGTTCAGGTCGCCCATGTAGCCGTTGCGATAGAAGCCGACGTGGCTCCACTGGATGATCAGGCGCTTGCCGCGATCATCCTCCCCGAACTCGTAGAGGATCTGGCCGCCCGGACCGTAGTCCGTGGAGACGGTGGTCCAGAACGGCGCCAGGTGGGCGTTGTTGGGTCGCCCGACCGGCGACCAGCAGGGCAAGCTGCAGGTCTGGGCGGGGTTGACGATCGTCTCGAAGGAGAAGCCGGCGTGCCCCGCCTCCGTCACGCGGATGCGGTCGCGGAGGATGCCGCCAAAGGGGAAGCGGAAGTCCTCGGGGAACTCGATGTCCGCCCAGCCGTCGTAGCCGAACGCAAGGGGCGGATACTGCAGCGTCAGGGGCGTGCCGGTCGCCGAGATGTCGACGAAGGGCTCGTCGGTCTCGATCATCTGCATGGGATGCGAGCGGCCGAGATGGACCTCGGTGGCGCGTTTCGCGTTCCAGGACAGGGAGAAGGTTCCGTCCTCGAGCACCTCGTCCGGAAAGACCGTGACGTCGACGAACTCGGGCGGCAAGACGTCCACGTGCGCGTCGACGTACTTTTCGACCCCGTACGCGCCGAGAGCGAGGAGCCGGTAGGTGGTCGGCTTCGCGGGGTAGACCTGGAAGCTACCGGCAGCGCGGTCCGCCTCGGGAACCTCCCAGAGCACGTCCTTGAGGGTGCCATCGTCGTTCATCTCGAGGAGGAGGAGGCCCGCGTCGGCGTTCTCGCTGGTCCAGGAGAGCGTGACGGGGTTCTCGAGGTCCGCAGTCTGCGGGGAGGCGCTCAAGCTCACCGATACCGTCGGGTTGACGTAGACGGTGTAGGTCTTCGTCTTGGTCCCCATGCTCGTGGTGGCCGAGAGCACGAACTGCCGTTGCCCCGGATTCGTGAGGACGAAGGTGCGGGAGTCTTCGTTGGGATCGGCGCCCGTGAGGTCGAAAACGTCCTCCCCGTCGCTGAGCCCGAGCACGGGGACGTTGCCGTTCGGATCGTTGCGGACCTTCCAGGAGAAGGTCACCGGCTGGCCGACCTCGACCACGAGGGGCTGCGCGGAGAACTCCTCGATGAGCGGGCCGGTGCTGACGAGGACCGACAGGGTCTTCTCGAAGAGCTCCCCGCGGTGGTTGGTGATGGCCAGCCGGAAGTGGAAGGTCCGATCCTCCAGGAAGGTGCTCGAGATGGTGTGGGAGGCGATGGTGCCGAGGTCAGTCGTTTGCAGAATCGCTTTCCCGTCGACCTCGAGGACGAGAGAACGCCCTCCGACGGTCTGCCAGGAAATGTCGACGGCTTCCCGGGACCCCACGTAGGTGCGGCTCGCCTCGAACGAGAGGATCCGGGCGGGCGTGGCGATCACCTCGACGTCCGTCGAAACCTGGTGACCCGCGGCGTTGGTGGCCTGGAGGGTGAGGGTCGTGTTCTCCGAGATGGTCAGCTGGAGCTCGTCCTCGGGGAGCACGAGCATGAAGCCGTTCGGGAGGATGGTCGAGACGAGCTGCACCTGCGTCGCATCTTCCACCTTCCAGCGAAGCGTGATGGGCTCCGGCGGATCCACGATCGTCGGGGTGGCGGTGAAGCTGACGATGGTGGGCGGGGGCACGGCGGTGACGGTCACCGTCTGCTCGTCCATGCCGCCGCCGTTGGATGCCCGGAGGGTGAAGGTGGTGGTCGACGAGATCTCGACGGTAACCGAGCCACCGGCAGCAGACTGCCCGCTCGTGTCGATCGGGCCCAGGGTATCGGCCTGAAGCTGGACTTGCTGCGCGCGGACGGCGCTCCACTGCAGGGTGACGGAAGCGGTGCCACCGGGGTGGACGGTGACGATCTCCGGCGTGGCGACGAAGGAGGTGATCGCGGGCGGAACGATCTGCACGCTCACCTCGGCGGTCGCCTGGGTGCCCATCGGGTTTTCCGCCACCATCCGATAGGTCGTGGCCACCGAGGGACGGACCTCGAAGCTGCCCGCTGCGCGCTCCGCCTCCGGGACGACGTAGAGCTCTGGGGCCTGTCCGTCCGCGCCGATCTCGTACAGCACCAACGAGGCGGCGTGGGCGGAGGTCCAGCTCAGCACCACGGGATTTTCGAGGTCGTAGGCCGGCGCGGAGGCGGACAGGGTGACCTCTGGTAGGCCATACACGGTGGCCTGCGCGGTGGCGGTCTTCGTTCCGACCGGCGTGGAGGCCGTCAGGGTGAAGGTCTTGGCACCGGGGGTGGACATGGTGAAGGCGACCACCTGCAGGCCAGGGCGGTCGTCCAGGTCGTACTCGACCTCTCCGTCGCTCAGGGTGAGCGCCGGGGAGTTGCCCCGCGGATCGTCTGTCACGTCCACGGTGAAGAGGAGCTCGTCACCGACCTCCACCTCGGCTGGTTCGACGGAGAATTCCAGGATGCGCGGGCCGGCGCTGGCGTGGATCTCGGCGACCTCCGTGAGCTCGTGGCCGAAGGCATCGGCGACCTGGTACTCGAAGAGATGCGTGCCCTCCAAGCCGATCTCCACCGCGCAGCTGCCCTCGCGGATCTCCGCCAGGTCATGGCTCTCGCAGACCGGCTCGCCGTCGGCGTTCCTGATCCGCAGTGCGCGGCCACCGAGGTTCTCCCACTCGAAGGTCACGGTGTCGCCGGGGACCACGTAGACGGGAGCGGCGGCGAAATGCAGGTTCTGCAGGGGGCCGACTGCGAGTGCGACGGTTTGCTCGACCTCGGCGCCCGCCTCGTTGGCGACGACGAGGGTGAAGCGGGTCGATGCGTGGCGTTCGAGCGTCAGTCGACCCGAGAGCGCATCGGCGCCAGCTAGCGGCACACCGTCCTCGAAGATCTGTGCAACGGCGCCGCTCGCCTCCCAGTCGAGGACGAAGGTCTCCCCGGGCACGACATGGTCCGGCGCCGCGACCAGCCGGTGGATGACGGGGTAGGGAACCACGCGAACAGCGACGGAGGCCGTCGCCTCGCCCGCCTGGTTGGTCGCCTTCAAGGCGAAGCTGGTGTCCTCGGTGAGCTCCACATCGATCGCGTCGGCCTCGAGCGAGCGGCCCGCGAGGTCGACGGCGCCGAGCGGCTCGCCGACGAGTTCGAGCACCTCCGCGCGCTCGACGCCGGACCAGCGCAGCGTCACGGTCGCCGGGCGGCCGGGATCCCCGCTCACGAGCGCGGTGTCGACGGTAAACGACCCGATGACCGGCGGAAAGAGGACGGGGGCCTCGGTGGTCTGCCGAGCGCTGAGCTCGCCGCTGCGGGCCTCCAGATGGAAGGCGCCATCCTGGGGTACGACGAGAGGCGTCGTTCCGCTCGCGCGGGGCTCCACCTCCACCACGACCTTTTCGCCGGCGCTCGTGCCGAGCTCGACCTCGCGGGCGCCTCCGACCTCCCAGGTGATCGGCTCCGGCTTGCCGAGGGGCAGCGGGCCCGCTCGCTCGGGCTCGAAGCGGAGCACGACGGGCTGGACGCGGATCGGGAGGGTGGACTCGCTTTGCTTTTCCTTGCGGAGCACGACGAGCCGATAGGTGCCGGAGAGAGGCGGAACGTCCTCGTGCACTCCCTCGGGCTGCTCGGTCTGGACGAGCAGCTCGTCGTCGCGGTAGAGGCGAATTTTCTCCGCGTGCTCCGTCGTCCACCGCAGCTCGACCGATTCGCCCCAGCTTACCTTCTCCGCGGAGGCGACCAGCGTTCCCGCGGGCTGCTTGATGGCAACGCTCGCAGAGCTTTCGGCGCTTCCGCCTCGCCCCTTCGCG
>QGUN01000080.1 GCA_003242475.1 Pseudomonadota bacterium | reverse complement strand
GTTCTGAGAGACGGCCACGGCGTCCGCTTCCAACACCTCCCGCTGGATGACTGCCATTTCGTCGCCGCGGCGCGCCAGGACCGGCAGGTTCAGGATGATGCCGATCTTTTCCTTCAGGGCGAACTGCTTCAGGTAGAGCTGAAGCAGCTTCGTGGCCTGCGGCTTGTCGCTCAGGTCGGGGAGGTGGGGGATCGCCAGCGTGTGCCAGGGAGCCGACTCGTAGTGGGTGGTCGCGGTGACCGTGTCGAGCGCAGCACCCGTGAGCGGGCGGCCGGCGCCGTCGACGAACTGCTTCGGGAACGAATGGCTGGCGTAATGCTCGATGGCCTGGAGATACCCGAGACAGTGGTCGATCGAGGCCATTCCGCAGGTCGCGACTTCGACTTCCGAAAGAGCGCTCGAGAGCTCGGCGACGTTTCCGCCAACCTGCACGGCAAAAACAGAGACCTGAACCGACTGCTGCGAAACCTTCTGCGCCTCCTTGAGAGCAGCCGAGACCGAGAGGCCACCCTTGACCTTGAAGCTGCTCTCGAACTGCTGTTTTTCCAGCCGGTCCGAGAAGTGGAATTTCAAGGCCGCATAGAGGCTCGCGCCGCGCGTGATCCTCTGCACGTAGGAATCACCGCAGAGGCGGTACCACTTCACCACGTCGGCGTCCAAAAGGTTCGGATTGACCTCGTAGTTTCCGCCGACCTGGACGTCCTTGAAGTTGATGGTGCCACCGAAGATGTAGGACACCGACAGGTCGTCCGACTCCGTCTCCCTCAAAAAGCTCGCCGCGGCGCTGTAGATCCCGTAGGAAATGTCCGCATCGATCCCGAGCGACCGAGCGATCTTCGTCCTGTCGCTTTGCAGGGTCATCGAGATCGTCGAGGATGGCAATCCGACCTCGGGCCACCTCCCATCGTTTTTCGGCTGAATGCAGTACTGCGGCTTGATGGTGCGGTTGATCGAGTCGTAGCCCTGCCCGACGTCGCCGACCCGTCGAGGACCACCGAGCAAGGGAGGCTCGTCCTGGGGGTCGTCTTCGTTGGCGTCACCGCAGGCGAACAAGAATGCGACTGAAAGGATGATCCAAAGATGATGGTGCTTCTTCATTGCTTCCCTCCCCACGAGCGGGGTTCCGAGCGAACGCGGCCGAATGCCACTCTCTGCACGCGCGGGGAACGCCATGGTCATGGGGTGAGCGAAGGTAGGGAAAGACGACGACAGATCGCGGCGACCGGCGAAATGAACGGGAGGCCATCCGGATTGGGATGAGGGCACCTAGCCCGGCCGCTTCGCGCTAGTCTCGCAGCCATGGACGGCAAGGACGCCACATCCCGCCCGCTCCGCGGGCGCTTCGCTCCCTCGCCCACGGGCGACCTGCACCTCGGCAACGCGCGAACCGCGCTTCTCGCCTGGCTTTCCGTGCGCGCGCGCGGCGGCGCCTTCGTCCTGCGGATGGAGGACCTGGACAAGCCCCGTGAGCGCCCCGGCGCGGCCGAGCGAATCCTGCGCTCGCTGCGCTGGCTGGGGCTCGACTGGGACGAGGGCCCGGACGTGGGTGGGCCCTTCGGCCCCTACGTGCAGAGCGAGCGCGCGGCGCTCTACGACGAGGCCGTGCGACGCCTACTCGACGCCGGCCTGGCCTTCGAGTGCTGGTGCTCGCGCAAGGAGGTGACCGCCGCCGCCAGCGCCCCGCATCTCGGAGAGGAGGGGCCGCGCTACCCCGGCACCTGCCGGGTTCCCGATCCCCTCCGCGCCGCCGAGCGCCGCGCCCAGGGCCGCATGCCCGCCATCCGCTTCCGCGTGCCGCCGGGGCCCGTCGCCTTCGAGGACGGCATCTGCGGTCCGCAGCGCATCGACGTCTCGGAGCAGGTGGGCGATTTCGTCGTGCGCCGCGCCGACGGCGTGGCCGCCTACCAGCTCGCCGTGGTGCTCGACGACGCCGCCATGCAGATCACGGAGGTGCTGCGCGGCGACGACCTCCTCTCCTCGACGCCGCGGCAGATCCTCCTCTACGAGGCGCTCGGCCTTCCCGTTCCGCGCTTCTGCCACGTGCCGCTCGTGGTGGGGCCCGACGGCGAGCGCCTCGCCAAGCGCCACGGCGCATCCACGCTCTTCGAGCTGATGGAGCGCGGAGAGGATCCGCGAGCCGTCTGCGGCGCCCTCGCCGAGCTCTCCGGCCTTGCTCGCCCCGGTGAGCGCCTGACGCCGCGCGATCTCGTCCCGCGCTGGGATCCCGAGCGCATCCTCCGCACGCCGGCACGGCTTCAGCCGCGCTGGCTGGCTCAGTCCGCGTAGACCGCCTCGAAAAGAGGTGGCGTCGAAGAAAGTCATGACGAGGTGCGCGCCTTGCGCTTAGATGCTGGGCGTGGCGGACGACCTGGCGACGAGATGGTTCTCCTTCCTGAAGGGACGGCTGCGCGATCTCGTCCTCTTTCTGGTGGTCCTGAGCGCCGTCTCCCTTTGGCAGGGGCACCATCTCCTTCCCTCCGGCGAGGAGGCCCCTTCTGTCTCCTTTACCGACCTGAGGGGCAATCCCGTCCGCCTGGAGGAGCTTCGCGGCCAGAAGGTGTTGCTCTACTTCTGGGCGCCCTGGTGCGGCGTCTGCAAGGCGGTCACGCCCAACGTCCGCTGGCTGGCGAGCTCCGATCACGTCGAGGTCGTGACCGTGGTCTCGACCCGCGAGAATCCCGCCTCCGTCCTGGCCGCCGATCCGGAGTCCTTTTCGGATCGAGTTCTCGTCGCGGACGACGCTGTGGCTCGCGCCTTCGCGGTGCGCGGCTATCCCAGCTTCTACGTGATCGACGAGGAGGGAATCGTCGAGCGATCCTTCCTCGGCTACACCAGCCGCCTCGGTCTCTGGGTTCGCACCCGGTTTTAGTCGAAAGCTGCGGATTTTCCCCCGAACGAGCGCCGCGCATAGGCCCTTCGCCTCCCGGGCGGGCCGGCCCCAATCTCCATCGCGAGGCGACCATGCGACGAGCCAGGAGTGCATGCCGGGGTGCGCCGATTGGGCTGGCCGCGTGGATGGTGGTGGCACCCGCCGCCCACGCCGTCGGAGGCTTCGACGCGAATCGCTACCTGGCGCCGCCGCTGGCGGTCGACGGCCTGAGCCTGCAGCGGCCCACCTCCCTCGCGGGTGGAACCTGGGGCGCCGCGGTCGCCATCTCCCACGCCGACGACGCCCTGGAGGGGCGCCTCGACGATGGCGGCTCCAGCCACATCGTCGAGGAACAGCTCTGGCTCTACGCCTTCCTCGCGCTCGGCCTCTTCGATCGCCTGACGCTGCACGCCACGCTGCCCGTGCCCATTCGCCAGGTGGGCGAGGCGCGCGAGGCCGAAGGCGTGACCGCGCGACTCCACTCCTTCGCCGCCGGCGATCTGCGGCTCGGGGCTCGCCTCGCCCTCACCTCGCCGCCGCGCGACGACAGCCCCCTCGGACTGGCCGTCGACGGCGCCCTGCTCGTCCCGACCGGAAGCCGCGAGGCCTTCGCCTCCGACGGAAAGGTGCGCGTGCAAGTGACTGCCATCGCCGAGGCGGTCTCGTCCTTCCTGTATTTCGGCGGGACCGTGGGCGTGCTGACGCGGCCCGAGCTTCGCCTCGCCGGCACCACCACGGGAACCATGTTGCAGATCGCCGCCACCGCCGGGTTGCGCGCGGGCGAGGACGCGGTTCGGCTCGGCCTCGAGGGCAATGCTCAGATCCCCTTCGCCCACGCCGGCGCCAGCTACGAGTTGCTCGCCGCGCTCCGTCTCTCCCTCTTCCGTCGGATCCACGCGAGCATCGGAGCGGGCCCGGGCCTCGGCGCCGGCTGGCAGACGCCGGATTTCCGCGCAGTGGCCCGCATCGGGTGGGCACACGAAGCGATGCGCTAATCCGCACGATAAAGTCGATACATCGGGATTTCGAGCGAAACGCCGTGGGTTTAAACTCGGAGACGTACGAGCGCCTTTCAAGCGCTCGAAAGCTCGGAGGCCGCGCCATGCAATCCGCCCCCCAATTCCACGAAAACCTGCGAGCCGTTCGCTTCGGACTCGTCCTGGCACTGCTCACGATCCTCTTCGGCTTCGGCCTCGGCGGCCTCTTCGGCGGCATGGAGGAAACGCTGAAGGAAGGCCTGCGCACGAGCGCCGAAGCGGTCCGCGAAAGCGTGTATCGCGGAGACAATGCAAAGGTGCAGGAGGTCCTTGCCAAGAGCTGGTCGTATTACAAGCGCGCGCACCTTCACGGCGGCGGCATCGGTTCGGCGAGCCTGGCGATGATCCTCCTCGTCGCCGCCCTGCGCCGACCCTCCGCTCGCACGCGCTCGCTCGTCGCGTGGGCGCTCGGCCTCGGCAGCCTCGGCTACTCGGTCTTCTGGCTTTTCGCCGGGCAGCTCGCTCCTGGCATGGGAGGAACGGGCGCCGCAAAGGAAGCCCTCAGATTCCTCGCCGCCCCCTCCGCCGGCCTACTGTTGCTCGGCACGCTCGGCGCCCTGGTGCTGGTCGGCCGCGATCTGTTCAAGGCCGAGTCGGCCGAAGAGCAGGACTCGACACGCAAAGCGGCCGCCTGAACGGAAACTCGCATCCACTCAGCGACGCGCGTTCGCTCGGATCGCCGCCGACCACCAGGGCGTGAGCCCTGGCGCGTACGCGTCGATGCTCCGGGCAAGCGCTCGTCCCGCCTCGTGGAGGTCGGCCAGTCCCACGTGCATCTCTTTCGAGCAGGCGTAGTCCGTCCTGACGGCACGAGAAGGCCGATGTCGTCGTAGTGGTGGAGTGCGCGCAGCCTCCCCGATGCGAAACGTGCGCCCCGTCGCCATGACACGTCCGAGGCGAGTCCCTCACACCGCGTGAGGCTCAAGAGGCCGGGTGGCGCGTCTGGATGGCATCGGCGGCATCGAGGCTGACCGCCGCGGCGTGCAAGGTTGCGGCGATGCGGATGGCGTCGTGCACCTGCTCGGTGCTCAGGCCCTCCTCGCCCTCGGTGAGAGCCTGCTCGTGCCCCACCACGCAGGGGTGGCAGCCATGGACGGCGGCGGCCGCGAGGCTGAAGAGCTCGAAGTCGCGCCGGCTGGTGGCGGGCCGCGCCATCCGATGCATGTGCAGGTTCGGAAGCCGGGCGGCATAGGCCTCCTTGTGCACCATGTGCAGAAAGCCGTAGTAGACGACGTTCATCGCCATGATCGCCGCGGCGGCCATCGCGTCCTGCACGACTTCCTCCGGGACGCGTTCGCGGGCGTCCGCCAGGACCGCCGCCAGCAGCGACGGGCGCCGCGCGGCGACCGCCGAGGCGACGGCGACGCCCCACCGCTGCGTGGGCTCGAGCGTCGACTCCGCCTCTTCGAGCACCAGCTCCAGGTTCCTGCGGATGTCCTCGGCGAAATCGGGCAAGGCCGCCCGAATCGTCCCAATTCCCGCCGTGCTCACGCCCCCTCCGCTTGCCTGCGTCTCCGAGGAACTATGCATCTGCGCCGCCGATGGGAATCCTCGGCGGCCAGCAGGCCGCACGGCCCATTACTCTCGGCACGCTTCCGCCCCGCGTGCCCTCGCCTCGGCGCAGGCCCCTCCTCCTCCACGAACTCGGCCACGACGCAGTCGCCACCGAGCGCATCTCCGAGATCCGAGAGCTGGCCTTCCCAGTGCTCGAGCGTGAAAAACCACGTGTCGAAGATGGGGTGCAACACCACTGCCTCGATCGGCCGCGCGGCGTCCGACGCACGCCCGGCGTCCGGGGTGGTCGCCAAGCCAGGCGCGAGGTCCCCGATCGATTCGCGGTCGCGGAAAGAGACGCGATCAGGAGTGGATGCGCACGCGAGCAGCGTGGAGGCGAGCAAGGCAAAGCCGAAGGGCGAGTCACGGCTCGGTTCCTAGCACGCCGGCTCGCAGATGTGTGAAGTACTGCGACATGCCCTCGAGGATCCGGTCGCGGAGCGCGCGCTTTTCGGGGGTGTAGAGCCGCCGGCGGATCGACTCCTTCGCCTCTCGAAGCCGGCCAGCCGGCACCGCCCACGCCCGCCCCTCGGGCGGGATGGCCAGCGGCATGTCTTCGTCACCGGACCAAGGGATTGGAGGCGCAGGTTCCGTATCCATCCCGCAGGACCGACGTCGCGTCCGCAGGCCCGGGAAACAGGTAGGGAATCGCCCTCACCTGCTCCACCTCGCCAACCACGCGGTCCCGGAGCGAGCCGCTCATCGGATCCTTTTCGACCTCGTCTTCACCATCTGCTTCGGCTCCGCGACCTTCGCCGCCGAGTTGCGGGGGGTCGAGGGCCGCGTTATGTCGCCATCCAGCCACGGGCCGCCCGTCGCTTGGCCGGCGGCCGCGTGACCGGAGGTCAAGACCATGAAGCTCTATCATGCTCCCGGTGCCTGTTCCCTCGCACCCCACGTCGCCCTGCGGGAGGCCGGCCTCCCCGTCGACCTGGTCCGCGTCGACCTGCGCGCTCGCAAGACCGCCAGCGGAGAGGACTACTCCGCCATCAACCCCAAGGGCTACGTCCCGGCTCTCCAGCTCGACGACGGCACGCTCCTGACCGAGATCGCCGCCCTGCTGCAGTACATCGCGGACCGGGTGCCGGAGAAGAAGCTCGCCCCCGCGGCCGGCACCATGGAGCGCTACCGGCTGCAGGAGTGGTTGCACTTCATCGGCACGGAGATCCACAAGGCCTTCGGTCCGCTCTTCAATCCCGCGACCACCGACGAGCAACGAAAGGCGGCGCTGGAGCGGATCTCCGGCCGCCTCGACTTCGTGGCGAAGCACCTCGAGAACAGGCCGTACCTGCTGGGTGAGGCGTTCACCGTCGCCGACGCCTACCTCTACACGGTGCTTCGCTGGACGCGCAGGACAGGCCCCGAGCTGCAGAAGTGGCCCGCGCTCGAGGCATACGTCCAGCGCGTCTCCGAGCGGGACGGCGTGAAGGCGGCGCTGCAGGCCGAAGGCCTCGAGAAGTAAGCCCTCGCCGAGGCGCAGACCGTCGAATCCGGCGGCCCCGACCCGTGGGGCCGCCGGTTTTTTGTCCACGTCTGCGGCCTGCCCGAATCGCGCACATCTTCCTGACGAACGCGATGCGAGGATGCGGGAGAGCAAGCGGACGGATCGTCCTGCTGGGCACCACGATGCTCGGGCTTGCAGCCGGGGCCCTGCTCCATCTCCTCGGAAAACGAAGCGCGGGGCAGCTGGCCTGGGCCGCGTCCACCCTGATCGTGCTCGTCCCGACGATCGTCGACGTGCTTCGCGGTCTCCTCCGTCGCGAGGCGGGCGTGGACGTCATCGCGGTCCTCGCGATGGCCGGAGCACTCTGGCTCCGCGAGTATCTGGCAGGCGCGGTGATCGCCCTCATGCTCACCGGTGGAAACGCGCTCGAGCGGTTCGCCGTTGCGCGTGCGCGGCGCGATCTGCGAGCACTCCTGGAGCGAACGCCACGTGTCGCGCACCGTCGCCTGGGCTCGGATGTCGTCGACGTGGACGTCGACGAGGTACAGACGGGAGAGCTTCTCCTGGTGAAACCCGGCGAGGTCGTCCCCGTCGACGGGATCCTCGCCTCGCCGCGCGCCGTCCTCGACGAGTCGGCGCTCACCGGCGAAGCGCGACCGGTGCACCTCGACGAGGGCGCCCCGATCCGCAGCGGTGGAACCAACGCGGGAGGCCCCTTCGACCTGCGCGTCACGGCGCCCGCGGCGCAGAGCACCTACGCCGGCATCGTCCGCCTCGTCCGTGACGCCGAAACGTCGAAGGCGCCTTTCGTCCGGCTCGCGGATCGCTACGCCCTCGCCTTCCTCGGCGTGACGCTCGCCGTCGCCGGAGGAGCCTGGATCGCCTCCGGAAATCCCACGCGCGCGCTGGCCGTACTCGTGGTCGCCACCCCCTGCCCCCTGATCCTGGCGGCGCCGGCCGCGATCGTCGCCGGCGTATCCCGGGCAGCCAAGCGTGGGATCATCATGAAAGGCGGCGGCCCGCTGGAGACGCTCGCCAGAGCGACGACCTTCCTCCTCGACAAGACCGGCACCGTCACCTCGGCGAGGCCCGAAGTGATCGCGGTGGAGACGTTCGGTCACTTCACCAGCGACGAGGTGGTCCGCTTCGCGGCCTCGGTCGAGCAGGTCTCGGCGCATCCCTACGCGCCGGCCGTGGTGGCCGAGGCCCGCGACCGCAAACTCCGTCTCGATTTTCCCGGAGGCGTTCACGAGGAGATGGGGATTGGGGTCTGGGGTGTCGTGGACGGCCGGCGTGTGGCCGTGGGGCAGCTCGAATTCGTGGCACCCCGCACGAGCCCGACACCCACCCTCCGCTCCATCGAGGTGCGAACGGCAGTCGAGGGTACCGCGAGCGTCTACGTCTCCGTGGACGGGTCGCTCGCCGGCGTCCTGCTCCTCCAGGATCCCCTCCGCCCCGAAGCGCCTCGCGCCATCCGCGCGCTTCGGGCAACCGGAGCGCGACGGCTCTACATGGTCACGGGCGATCATCCCGACGTGGCCGAGTTGGTCGGTGACGCGCTCGGACTGGACCGCGTCTTTGCCGAGCGCACCCCCGAGGAAAAGGTCGAGGTCGTCGGTCGCCTGCGTCGAGAGGGCGTCACCGCCATGGTCGGCGACGGCATCAACGACGCACCCGCCCTCGCCCTGGCCGACGTGGGGATCGCCATGGGCGCGCGCGGAGCGACCGCCGCGTCGGAGGCGGCGGACGTGGTCCTGTCGGCCGACCGGCTGGAGGGTCTCGTCGCCGCCACCCGAATCGCCCGTCGAACCCTGCGCATCGCCGCCCAGAGCGTTTTCACCGGAATGGGCCTCTCCCTCGCGGCGATGGGCTTCGCCGCGGCCGGTGCGATCACGCCGGTCGCCGGCGCCCTCCTTCAGGAGGGCATCGACCTGCTCGTCATCGTGAATGCGTTGCGGGCGCTCGGAGGAGGGATCCGGCGCATGCGTCGCCCCGCAGGATCGGAGCGCATGGCCCGGGAGCTTGCCTCGGCCCACCGAACCCTGCGCCCCCAGGTCGCCGAGCTCGCCGCACTCGCCGCACGGCTCGACGTCATCGATCCGGCGCAGGCGCGCCGCGAGCTCGAAGCGATTCGCGCCGTCCTCGAAGACGAGCTCCTTCCCCACGAGAGGGAAGAGCAGCGAGTCGCCTATCCCCTGATCGTCGAGATGCTGGGAAGGGAGGACCCCACCGGCCCTCTCGTCCAGACGCACCACGAGATCCGCCGCCTCGTCCGGTTGTTCGGCCGCCTCGTCGATCGGCTTCCCGCCGCCGGCCCCTTTCCCGAGGACATCCGGGACCTGCGCCGCGTCCTCTACGGTCTTCACGCCGTCCTGACGCTGCACTTCGCCCAGGAAGACGAGCTGTACTCGATGCTCGAACCTTGACCACGCAGGGAACCGGACCCGCAGCCGGGTCGACCACACGGGTCGGGGTGCGCCACCTGCCTCTCTCGCAGTGGTGGCGACCGCCTTGGTCCTCCCCTTCACGTCCGTGGGCGAGCTCTTGGGGTTCCAACCGCTCCCACCCGCGTACTTTGCAGTCCTCGTCCCTCTCGTAGCTATCCATCTGCTCGCGGTCGAACTCGTGAAGCGCTGGTTCTTTCGCCGCTACACGCGGGCACGACCGTTGAGCCTCGGTAGCGAATCACTGCGCAGCCTGTGAAATGCGGCCGTCCATGTTGGCACATGGAACGGGCTCAAAATAGAATCGCCGCGTGCCCATCCTTCCCAAGGAACGAGACCCGCGACTGATCACCATTCGGCGCGGCGGCACTCTCACGGACGAGCATCACCGCCTGATCGCCGAGTGGGCGCTTCTCTGTGCCGAGCACGTGCTCCCGCTCTTCGAGGAGGAGAGCGACGATCCGCGGCCCCGCCAGGCCATCGAGA
>QGUN01000117.1 GCA_003242475.1 Pseudomonadota bacterium | reverse complement strand
AGGTTCGGATTCGCCGCGCACCCCCGAGCGAGGCGCGCCTCGCTCGCGAAGGCGGCGCCCCGCCTCGCCAGGGTCCGGAGCCTCGGAGCGATTCGGCGCGCGTGCGCCGAATCGCTCGCGCCTTTAGCGGGAGAAGTCCTGGTCCTCGAGGATCCACCGGCAGCCGGGGACCTGGCGCGCGGGGATCTCCTCGGCGGAGTCGACGCCGGCGAGGCGCTCGAGGAGGAAGTACATCGTCGCGGGATCGAGCTCGCGCATCCACAGCTCGCGCGGCTCGGCACCTGGCTCGCTCACCGGGGAAGTGCGAGCGGATCGAACCGCACCTCGTCGGAACCCGGGGCAGAAATTCTTCGGAGCGTCGCGGGCGGGGCGGGCCGCGGGGCGGAGGGATGGCGGTTTCGCTACGGCATGCGCGATGGGGTCGGCTCGGGAGGCGTGAGGGCGCGGCGGAGGACGGGGGCGGAGGCGACCAGGATGGCTCCGCCCACGGCGATCATCAGGGCTGCGAGGAGGAGGCCGTAGACGAGCGAGCCGGTGGCGTCGGAGATCGCACCCATGAGGAAGGGGGAGATGGCGTCGCCGAGCATGTGGATGACGAGCACGTTCACCGCCACCGCGGTCGAGCGCATGTGGGCCGGGACGACGTTGCAGAGGGCGGCATTCAGCGGCGCCGTGTTGAAGAAGAGGAAGAAGAGGCAGACGAATACGGCGCTCCAGTAGCCCGTCGGGTTCTCGAAGGCGATGCCGAGCACGGCGAGCGGCGCCGCGACCAAGAGTCCCCAGCCCGCTGCGAGGAAATGTCCGCCGCGGTTTCGCTCGTGAATGCGGTCGCCCAGCCAGCCGCCGGCGAGCGTGCCGGCGAAGCCGGCGACGACGAGCAGCGCGCCGAAGACGTAGCCGGCATGGTCGAGGGAAAGACCGCGCTCGCGATAGAGGAAGGTGGGCCACCAGGCGGCGAGCCCACCCATGGCGAAGGTGGCCGCGGTGTAGCCCGCCGTATTGAGCACGAAGGCCGGTGTGCGCAGGAGGTGCACCAGGATCTCGCGCGCGCTCGCCTTCTCGGTCGTCGGCCCCTGCGCGTCGGTCGCGCCGCGCCGAGGCTCGGGAAAGAGCAGGGCGGCGAGGCCGAGCAGAAGCCCTGGCGCGCCCGCGACGAAGAAGGCCGAGCGCCATCCGAGCGCGGTGCCGAGCGCGCCGCCGAGGGTGAAGCCCAGCGCCGATCCCACCGGGAGCGCGGCGTAGAAGAGCGCCATCATCCGGCCGCGGCGCTTTTCTTCGTAGCGGTCGGAGATCAGACCGGGGGCGACCGCGGCGTAGCCTGCCTCGCCGATGCCGATCAGACTGCGCGCCAAAAGCAGCTCCTCGAAGGAGCGCGCGAGGCCGCTGTAGACCGTGGCCGCCGACCACAGGATGACGCCCCCCGCCACCAGGAAGCGCCGGGCGAAGCGATCGCCCAGATAGCCGGTGAAGGGTGAGACGATCGAGTAAACGACGAGGAAACTCGAGGTCAAAAGCCCCATCTCCGCGTCGTTTCGCCCGAAATGCTCCTGCACCAGCGGAAGCATCCCCGACAGCACGTAGCGGTCGAGGTAGTTGAGCAGGTTGATCAGGGTGAGGACGCCCAGCGTGAGATGGGCCCTGCGCAGCGAGGTCGCGGCCATGGATACGAGCGATGAGCGAAACGCGATGCCGAGACGGCATGGCCGGGGCCAAACCGCCGCCCCGCCGCCTCGCGGCCTACTAGAGCAGGGCGCCCGTCTTCCGTCCAGGCGTTCATCGCCTGCGCGATCGTTTCAGGCGAAACGAGAGGGCCGTCGGGGCCGGGCGAGCTGCGGCCTTTTCTGGATTGCGACCCGACAGGCAACGTACCAGTGGTCCAGGAGCCGGCGCTCCGGAAGTGTTACCCGGGCAGGGAGGCGGTGGCCCGATCAGCTTTGCGTGCCCCGGCCGAAGCGCGCTTCGAGCAGGCCCCAGCGTACCCCCTTGTCGCTGACGATCACGTCGGAAAAGCCGAGGACCTGCATGGCCACCCGGAGGATCGTCGCGCCCGCCACGATCACGTCGGCCCGGCGCGGGGGAAGGCCCGGCAGCCGCAGGCGCTCGTCGAGCGTCATCCGGGCGAGTTTGCGCTCCAGCTCCTCCACCGCAGCGATGGGCATGCGCCGGCCATGGACGCGGCGGCCGTCGTAGGCGTCGAGTCCGAGCCAGATCGCGCAGAGCGTGGTGACGGTCCCCGCGATCCCCACGAGCTCGGTCTCTGGCTCGGGCGCCTCCAGGGCCGACAACGCCTCGCGCACGGCTCGCTCCACACGCCCCAGTTCCTCGGGCGTCGGCGGGTCGGAGGCGATGCAGCGCTCGGTCAGCCGGACCGCCCCCACGTCGAAGGAGCGGCAGAAACGGATGAGACCGCCCGCGCCGCCGATCACCTCGGTGGAGCCCCCGCCGATGTCGATGGCCCAGAGCGATCCCGGACCGAAGTCGGCGGCCGCAGAGGTGTAGGTGAAGGTGGCCTCCTTTTCGCCGGAGAGGATCTCCACCTCGACGCCGGCCTCGTCCCGCAACCGCCGGAGGAACT
>QGUN01000020.1 GCA_003242475.1 Pseudomonadota bacterium | reverse complement strand
CCGGGCGACAACGTCTCCATCACGGTGGAGCTTCTGACGCCCATCGCGATGGAGAAGGAGCTGCGGTTCGCCATCCGGGAGGGCGGCCGCACCGTCGGCGCCGGCGTCGTCACCGAGATCATCGAGTAAGAGGGGTTTCATGGCGACCCACAAGATTCGGATCCGCCTGAAGGCGTACGACTACAAGCTCCTCGATCAGTCCGCGCGCGAGATCGTGGAGACTGCGCGCCGCACGGGAGCGCGAGTGGCGGGGCCGATCCCCCTGCCGACCACCATCAACAAGTTCACCGTGCTGCGGGGCCCCCACATCGACAAGAAGTCGAGGGAGCAGTTCGAGATCCGCACGCACAAGCGGCTTCTCGACATCCTCGAGCCCACGCAGGCCACGCTCGATGCTCTGATGAAGCTCGACCTCTCCGCGGGCGTCGACGTGGAGATCAAGTCCTGAGGGGCGAGGGGAGTACCATGGCAACGTTCGACGTCTACAATCTCGAAAAGCAGAAGGTCGGCACCATCGAACTGGCCGATTCCGTCTTCGCGGCCGAGGTCAACGAGTACCTGATCTGGGAGGTCGTGAAGATGCAGCAGGCCAACCGCCGCCGCGGCACCGTGGGCGTCAAGAACCGCTCGCTGGTCTCCGGCGGTGGCAAGAAGCCGTGGCGCCAGAAGGGCACCGGCCGGGCCCGGCAGGGCTCGATCCGCGCCTCCCAGTGGGTGGGCGGCGGCAAGGCGATGGCGCCGAAGATGCGGGATTATTTCTACCGGCCGCCGGCGAAGGTGCGAAAGGGCGCGCTGCGCTCCATCCTCTCGCTGCGGGCGTCGGAGGGGAACCTCCTGCTGGTCGACAATTTCGACCTCGGGGAGATCAAGACCCAGAGGGCTCTCGAGGTCCTCGAAGCCAAGCTGGGGCTTCCCTCCGCCCTCGTCGTCGTGGCCGGTGGCCCCGACGAGCGGGAGCGGGAGGTCGCGATCAAGTCGATTCGGAACCTCGCGGAGTTCGACGCTCTGCCGGTCGAGGGCTTCAACGTCGAGGCGGCGCTTCGGCGGCCACACCTGGTCCTGACCACCGCCGCCGCCCGGCATCTCGAAGGAGTACTGTCGTGAGGCTCGAAGACGTGATCCGGGGCCCCGTCCTCACCGAGAAGAGCGAGTGGGCCCGTGACAAGTACGGCGCCTACACCTTCGAGGTGGATCGCAGGGCGACCAAGGACGACATCAAGGCGGCGATCAAGCGGTTTTTCGGCGTCGACGTCGTGGACGTCCGTACCCAGATCGTCCGCGGGAAGAACAAGCGCGTCGGCCGGTTCATCGGCCGTCGGCCCAATTGGAAGAAGGCGATCGTCGTGCTCAAGGAAGGGCAGTCGATCGACCTCTTCGACCTCGGGGCCTGAGGGTAGGGAATCATGGGTCTCAAGCACTACAAGCCGACGAGCCCGGGCCGTCGGCTCATGACCACGCCGGATAACGCGGAGCTGACCAAGGGCAAGAAGCCCGAGCGCCGCCTGACCGTTCCGCTGCGCAAGACCGGCGGCCGCAACAACCACGGCCACATCACCTCGCGCCACATCGGTGGCGGCCACAAGCGGCGGTACCGGATCATCGACTGGAAGCGCGACAAGGACGGGGTCGAGGGGAAGGTCGTCTCCATCGAGTACGATCCCAACCGGTCTGCGCGGATCGCGCTCGTCCAGTACGTCGACGGCGAGAAGCGGTACATCCTCTGGCCGGAGGGCCTGAACGTCGGCGACAAGGTGGTCTCGGGCGAGGACGTCGACCCCAAGGTCGGCAACTCGCTTCCGCTGAAGTCGATCCCGCTCGGCGCGATGATCCACAACGTCGAGCTCAGGCCCGGCCGGGGCGGGCAGCTGATCCGCTCCGCAGGCACCGCGGGCCAGCTGATGGCCAAGGAGGGCAAGTACGCTCACATCCGCATGCCCTCCGGCGAAGTTCGCCTGGTGCTGCTCGAGTGCCGCGCCACCATCGGCGTCGTCGGCCACGGGGAGCATGGCACCGTGCGCATCGGCAAGGCCGGGCGAAGCCGGTGGCTGGGGCGTCGCCCGCGGGTCCGCGGCGTCGCCATGAACCCGGTGGATCATCCGCACGGCGGTGGCGAGGGCAAGGCGACTCAGGGTAATCCGCACCCCGTCACTCCGTGGGGCATGCCCACCAAGGGTTACAAGACCCGGAAGAACAAGAGGACCGACAAGTTCATCGTCAAGCGCCGCAAGTGAATGCGGCATTGATCGGTCGGACCCACGGGCAATGGGGCTCGTGGGAGCCAAGGAACAGGTAAGATGGCTCGTTCGCTCAAGAAGGGCCCGTTCGCCGATCCCCATCTCCTCCAGAAGGTGGAGGAGCTGAACCGGACCGGGCAGAAGAAGGTGATCAAGACCTGGTCGCGCCGGTCGACGATCTTCCCGGAGTTCGTGGGCCACACGTTCGCCGTCCACAACGGCAACAAGTTCGTTCCGGTCTTCGTGACCGAGAACATGGTCGGCCACAAGCTCGGGGAGTTCGCACCGACGCGCACCTTCGGTGGTCACGCGGCCGACAAGAAGGCGGGCCGCAAGTAAGGATGGTAACCATGGCGAGGAAGAAGGCTTTCGAGGGTGAGATCGCCGCGACCGCCCGCCTTCGCTTCCTGCGGATGTCGCCCCGCAAGGTCCGGCTCGTCTGCGACGTGGTCCGGGGCAAGCAGGTCGAGGAGGCGTTGGCCACGCTGCGGTTCACGCCCAAGGCGGCCGCGTTGCCGATCTCGAAGTTGATTCGCTCCGCGATCGCCAATGCGGAGCAGAAGAAGGAGAACCTCGACATCGATCGCCTGTTCGTGAAGACGATCCGTGTCGACGAGGGGCCCACCCTGAAGCGTTGGCGGCCGCGTGCCCAGGGGCGGGCCACTCGGATCAACAAGCGGACCAGCCACATCGTGGTCGAGCTTGGGGAGATGCGCTAGTGGGTCAGAAAACGAATCCGATCGGACTGCGGCTCGGCGTCATCCGCGGCTGGGACTCCAGGTGGTACGAGGAGAAGAACTACGCGAAGTGGCTGCATGAGGACATCAAGATCCGGGAGTACGTGAAGGAGAAGCTCAAGCACGCGGGCATCTCCCGGGTCGAGATCGAGCGCGCAGCCAACAAGGTCAAGGTGAACGTGCATACCGCGCGGCCGGGTATCGTCATCGGCAAGCGCGGGGCGGGCATCGAGACCTTCAAGAAGGAGCTGCAGAAGCTCACGGAGAACGAGCTCTTCCTCAACATCATCGAGGTTCGCAAGCCGGAACTCGATGCGCAGCTCATCGCGGAGAACGTCTGCACCCAGCTCGAGCGGCGGATCGCCTTCCGCCGTGCCATGAAGAAGGCGGTTTCCACCGCCATGAAGTTCGGGGCCAAGGGGATCCGGATCTCCTGCTCGGGACGGCTCGGCGGCGCCGAGATGGCGCGGTACGAGTGGTACCGCGAGGGCCGGGTTCCCCTCCACACCCTGCGGGCCGACATCGACTATGGCTTCGCCGAGGCCTACACGACCTACGGCACCATCGGCTGCAAGGTCTGGGTGATGAAGGGCGAGATCCTCCCGGAGGCGAACGCCAAGTGAAGGCGGGCAGGCTCTTGACCTCGGCGCGCGTTCATGCCATGTACGCGCGCTCGCCCGCTCCAGGAGCAAGGTAGAGAACAATGCTTCAGCCAGCGAGAACGAAGTGGCGCAAGCAGCAGAAGGGGCGGATGAAGGGCACGGCCTACCGCGGCGCGACCCTCGCCTTCGGTGAGATCGGCCTGCAGGCGACCACCTGCGGCTGGGTCACCGCCCGCCAGATCGAGGCGGCCCGTATCGCCATCAGCCGCCACCTCAAGAGAGGCGGGAAGATCTGGATCCGCATCTTCCCGGACAAGCCCGTGACCTCCAAGCCGGCCGAGGTTCGTATGGGTGCGGGCAAGGGCTCCGTCGACCACTACGTGGCCGTCGTCAAGCCGGGCCGCATCCTCTACGAGATCCAGGGCGTGAACGAGGAGGTCGCCCGCGAGGCCCTCCGCCTGGCGGCCTTCAAGCTGCCGGTCCGTACCAAGATCGTCCGTCGCGAGACGGTGGGGCTTTGACGATGAAGGCACAGGAGCTTAGGGCTCTCTCGAAGGAGGAGCTGCAGAAGAGGCTCGCCGAGCTTCGGGCAAACCTCTTCGATCTCCGCATGAAGCTCCGGACGGGGCGGCTCGACTCCACTGCGGACATCGGAAAGACGCGGAAGGAGATCGCCAGGACCCTCACGGTGCTGCGTGAGAAGGAGCTGGGAATCCGCTAGGCCCGGAGACTCTCGGAGCCAAGGAAGGTTGCAAATGCGCGGAAGACCGAAGGTCAGGATCGGCATCGTCACCTCGAACAAGATGGACAAGACCGTCGTCGTTCGGGTGGAGCGCCGGGTCAAGCATCCGCAGTACGGCAAGTACGTGACGCGCCATGTGAAGTACAAGGCGCACGACGAGCACAACTCCTGCCAGATCGGCGACAAGGTCCGGATCATCGAGACCCGGCCCCTGTCGAAGGACAAGCGCTGGCGGGTGGTGGAGAGGTTGGTTCCCGCGAGCGGGAGCTGAGGTTTTCGGCCGCGGACAGGCGCGAAAGCGAACCGTCCGCGGGAGGAGTGAGTCATGATTCAGGCCACAACCGTTCTCGACGTGGCGGACAACTCCGGCGCGCGCAAGGTGATGTGCATCAAGGTGCTGGGCGGGTCGCGTCGTCGCTACGCCAGCGTCGGGGACGTGATCGTCGTCTCGGTCAAGGAGGCGATCCCCCACGCGAAGGTGAAGAAGGGCGACGTCCAGCGCGCCGTCGTCGTTCGCACCAAGGCGCCGGTGGCCCGCCCGGACGGAAGCTACATCAAGTTCGACACCAACAGCGCCGTTCTCATCAGCAAGGACGGGGAGCCGATCGGCACGCGCATCTTCGGGCCGGTCGCGCGCGAGCTTCGGGCGAAGAGGTTCATGAAGATCATCTCGCTCGCCCCGGAGGTGCTCTGAGATGCGCATCAAGAAGGGCGACACCGTGAAGGTGATCTCGGGCGCCCACAAGGGGAAGGTCGGGAAGGTCCTGGAGATCGATCGGCGCAAGATGCGGGCGCGGGTCGAGGGCGTGGCGATCGTCAAGCGCCACGTCAAGCCGGGACGCAACCCGGCCATGCCCGAGGGCGGCATCATCGAGAAGCCGGGGACGATCCACGTCTCCAATCTGATGATCGTCGACCCGAAGACCAACGTCCCGACGCGGATCGGGATGAAGTTCCTCGAGGATGGCAAGAAGGTGCGGGTTTCCAAGCGCACCGGCGAGGTTCTGGACTGAGTTTCTGATCCGTCGGTGGTAGGCACGAACACCGGCGGAAGCAGGAGAGATCATGAGCATGCCCGCACTCCGGGAGCGCTACCTCAAGGAGGTCGTCCCGGCCCTGATGAAGGACTTCGGGTACAAGAGCCCGATGCAGGTTCCGCGCCTCGAGAAGATCGTGGTCAACATGGGCCTCGGGGAGGCGCTGGTCAATTCGAAGATCCTCGACTCGGCGCTCGCCGAGCTCGCGCAGATCACGGGCCAGAAGCCGGTGGCCACCCGCGCCCGCAAGTCGATCGCCAACTTCAAGCTTCGTGCGGGACAGGCGATCGGCGCGATGGTCACGCTGCGCGCGAACCGGATGTACGAGTTCCTGGAGCGGCTGATCTACTTCGCCCTGCCGCGCGTTCGCGATTTTCGCGGCGTGTCCAGTCGGGCCTTCGACGGGCGGGGCAACTACACGCTGGGCATTCGGGAGCAGATCATCTTCCCCGAGATCGACTACGACAAGGTCGAGAAGGTCAAGGGGATGAACGTCACCATCGTGACGACCGCTCGGACGGACGAGGAGGGCCGGGCGCTCCTGAAGTACCTGGGGATGCCGTTCCGCTCCTGAGCAAGGGGAAAGATCGTGGCGAAAGTCTCGAAGATGGTGGCAGCGACCCGCAAGCCGAAGTTCAAGGTCCGGCAGCACAACCGCTGCCCGCTCTGCGGGCGGCCGCGTGCCTTCCTCCGGAAGTTCCAGATGTGCCGGATCTGCTTCCGGATGCGGGCGCTCCGCGGCGAGATCCCTGGTGTGACCAAGTCCTCCTGGTAAGGGAGGCGTACGCGGCCCGCGACCGGACCACCGCATGGTGCGGCGAGGCGGGGCGGGCCCCATCGAGATGGGAAAATTCCGATGGCCAACGTAACCGATCCGATCGCCGACATGCTGGCCCGCATTCGCAATGCGGGCATGGCGCGGCACGAGAAGGCGGTGATCCCGGCCAGCAAGCTGAAGCTGGCGATCATCGACGTCCTCAAGCGCGAGGGCTACATCGAGAACTACTTCGTCCACGAGGACGGAAAGCAGGGCGAGATCACCGTCTTCCTGAAGTACCACGAGGGGAAGCCGGTGATCCGGAGCCTGCGGCGCGTTTCGCGTCCCGGACGGCGCTGGTACGTGGGGAAGGACGAGATCCCGCGCGTCCTCGGCGGGCTGGGCATCGCGATCCTCTCCACGAGCAAGGGAGTGATGGTCGACCGCGAGGCTCGCAAGGCCGGCGTCGGCGGCGAGCTCCTCTGCACCGTGTACTGATCGGAGGCCGAAGATGTCTCGCATTGGAAAGCGTCCGGTTCAGATCCCGGATAAGGTGAAGGTGGAGGTCGCGGCCAACGTCGTGCGGGTGCAGGGGCCCAAGGGCTCCCTCGAGGTCCCGGTGGGTAGGGGCGTGCAGGTGGCGGTCGAGGACGGCCAGATCGTCGTTCGGCGCAACGACGACGAGGCGCCGACCCGTGCCATGCAGGGGCTGACCCGCAGCCTCCTCAACAACGCGGTTCAGGGTGTTTCCGTGGGGTTCTCCCGGACCCTGGAGATCAACGGCGTGGGCTACCGCGCCGAACTCAAGGGCAAGGAGCTCCACTTGACCCTGGGGCTTTCGCACCCGGTGGTCTATCCGCTCCCGGAGGGCGTGTCGGCGACGGTGGAGCGGCAGACGGTGGTCACGCTCACCAGCCACGACAAGCAGCTTCTGGGGCAGGTGGCGGACAAGATCCGCTCCTTCAGGCCGCCGGAGCCTTACAAGGGCAAGGGCATCAAGTACGCCGACGAGGTGATCCGGCGCAAGCAGGGCAAGGCCGGCAGCGCCTGAGGCGAAGGCTACGGGTGGAGAGATGGCACGAGTTCACGATCGCAATCTGACCGCGCGCGAGCGGCGGGCGAGGCGGATTCGAAAGAAGATTTCGGGAACGCCCGAGCGGCCGCGGCTCAGCGTCTACAAGAGCAACAAGCACATCTACGCCCAGGTGATCGACGATACGGTGGGCAAGACGCTGGCGTTTGCGTCCACGCTGAGCAAGGAGATCCGCGAAAAGGTGGCCGAGGCGACCAAGTCGGAGGCCGCGCGGCTGGTGGGCCAGCTCGTCGCGGAGAAGGCGAAGGCTGCGCAGGTCACGCGCGTCGTCTTCGACCGCAACGGCTTCCCCTACCACGGCCGGCTTGCCGTCCTGGCCGATGCGGCCCGCGAGGCGGGATTGGAGTTCTGAGATGTCGAAGCAGCCGATCAATCCGAACGAGCTCGACCTCACCGAGCGGGTCGTCAGCATCAACCGCGTCGCCAAGGTGGTGAAGGGTGGCCGGCGCTTCAGCTTCTCGGCGCTGGTCGTCGTCGGCGACGGCAACGGGCACGTCGGCGTCGGCCTGGGCAAGGCGAACGAGGTGCCGGAGGCCATCCGCAAGGGCGGGGAGCAGGCGAAGAAGAACCTGATCCGGGTTCCTCTCGCCGGCTCGACGCTGCCCCACGAGGCGGTCGGCAAGTTCGGCGCCGGCGAGGTCCTGCTCAAGCCGGCCTCCGAGGGTACCGGTGTCATCGCGGGCGGCGCGGTGCGCGCGGTCCTGGAGGCTGCCGGCGTGCGCAACGTCCTGACGAAGATCCTCGGTAGCCGCAATCCTCACAACGTCCTCAAGGCCGTCATGGACGGACTGATGCAGATGCGGTCTCCGGACGAGATTGCGAGGATGCGCGGCAAGGACGTCAAGGAGATCCTGCCCTCGGCCTGACGGCCGGCCAGTCGAGGACGAAGATGGCGCTCAAGGTCAAGTTGGTCCGTTCCACGGCCAGCCGCCCCGAGGATCAGCGGAAGACGGTCCTGGGGCTTGGCCTCAAGAAGCTCAACCAGGAGAGAATCCTGCAGGATACCCCCGCCATCCGCGGCATGATCGCCAAGGTCTCGCACCTGGTTTCCTGGGAGGAGGTCGAGGGCGAGGCTCCCGTCCGCGCGCGCAGGCAGCGGAAGGCCGCGACGAAGGCGAAGGAGGAATGAAAGGTGGGAACGACTCTTCACAACCTCCGGGCCCCGGAAGGTTCGCGCAAGCGGAAGAAGCGGGTCGGCAGGGGGCCGGGTTCCGGCCTGGGCAAGACCTCCGGTCGCGGGCACAAGGGGCAGAAGGCGCGCTCCGGTCGCATGAACGTCGCCGGCTTCGAGGGCGGTCAGATGCCGTTGCAGCGGAGGCTGCCGAAGTTCGGCTTCAAGAATCCGTTCCGCGTGGAGTACGTCCCGGTCAATCTCGAACGGCTCGACGCGCTTTTCGAGGACGGCGCGACCGTCGACCCGCAGGTCCTGTACGACAAGGGCGTGATCTCGAAGAAGGACGCCCTCGTGAAAATTCTCGCCCGCGGGCAGATCTCGAAGAAGATCGCGGTTACGGCCCATGCGTTCTCCCGCAAGGCGAAGGAAGCGATCGAGAACGCCGGCGGTTCCGTCACGGTGATCGGAGCGCCCGCGGAGGCGGGTGCCGCGCAGGGGTGAGGGCGGCGTGACGGTCCCTCGCCCTTCGAAGGGGAGAAACTTGTTCGAGGCCATCGCGAACGTCTTCCGGATCCAGGAGCTGAGGAATCGGCTCCTCTTCACGCTGGGGCTGCTCGCGGTCTACCGGCTTGGAGTCTTCATCACCGTTCCTGGTATCGACCAGGAGGCGATGCAGGGCTTCATCCAGTCGCAGGGCGGGCTGCTCGGTCTCTTCAACCTCTTCTCGGGTGGTGCGATCGAGCAGGCGTCGATCTTCGCCCTCGGCATCATGCCCTACATCTCCGCCAGCATCATCATGCAGCTCTTGGCGGTGGTGGTGCCGGCGCTCGAGCAGCTGCAGAAGGAAGGGGAGCTCGGACGGCGGAAGATCAACCAGTACACCCGGTACGGAACCGTCGTCCTCGCCTCCATCCAGGGCCTCGCGATGGCCTTTCTGCTGGAGGGCCAGGGGGTGGGCGACCCCTCCGGCACGATGCAGAGCATCGTGATCAATCCGGGCTGGGGCTTCCGCTTCATGACGGTGGTCACGCTCATCGCCGGCACCGCCTTCATCATGTGGCTGGGCGAGCAGATCACCGAGCGGGGCATCGGCAACGGCATCTCGCTCATCATCTTCGCCGGCATCGTCGCCCGGCTGCCGGACGCGCTCTTCCAGACGGCGCAGTGGTATCGGACCGGCCAGCTCGACGAGTTCGCGATCTTCATGCTCGCGGTCATCGTCGTCGCGGCGATCGGCGCCGTGGTCTTCGTGGAGCGGGGCCAGCGGCGGATCCCCGTCCAGTACGCCAAGCGCGTGGTCGGGCGTCAGACCGTCGGCGGACAGACCACGCACCTGCCGCTGAAGGTCAATACCTCCGGGGTGATCCCGCCCATCTTCGCCTCGTCGATCCTCCTCGTCCCGGCGACGCTGGCGAGCTGGATCCCGGCGATGAAGGGCTTCTCGGACGTGATGCAGCGGGGCGGGTGGGAGTACAACACGCTCTACGTGCTGCTGATCATCTTCTTCGCCTTCTTCTACACCGCGGTGACTTTCAACCCGGTCGACGTGGCGGACAACCTGAAGAAGAACGGGGGCTACATCCCCGGCATCCGCCCGGGCAAGAAGACGGCGGAGTACATCGACCGCGTTCTCACCCGGCTGACCACCGGCGGCGCGATCTACCTGGCGATCGTCTGTGTCTTGCCGACGATCCTCATCAACACCTTCAACACGCCCTTCTTCTTCGGCGGCACGGCGCTGCTCATCGTGGTGGGCGTGGCATTGGATACGGTGCAGCAGATCGAGGGCCACCTGATCACGAGGCACTACGAGGGCTTCACCGGGGCTCGCGGCCCGCGGATCCGCGGGCGGCGCATGGCCGGCGTTCGCTGAGCCCGGCCCGCGATCGGATCTCCGGGGCGCTCGCCATGCGGTGGCGCCCCGGACGTCTTTGTTGCGACGGATTTTCGGGAGCCAAGAGATGAATCTGGTCTTTCTGGGACCCGCGGGTTCGGGGAAGGGTACCCAGGCCAAGCGGCTGGAGGCGGACTACCGCATCACACAGATCTCGACCGGCGACCTCCTGAGGAACGCGGTGCGGGAGGGAACGGAGCTGGGCAAGCAGGCCGAGCCCCTGATGCGGGAGGGGCGCCTCGTGCCCGACGACCTCGTCATCGGCCTCATCGAGGAGCGTCTCGCCCGGGGCGATATCGAAAACGGGATCCTCTTCGACGGCTTCCCGCGCACCCTGCCGCAGGCCGAGGCTCTCGATGCAGCGCTGACCCGGCTGGGGCTGAAGATGGACAAGGTGATCAGCCTGGAGGTCCCCGAGGAGATCCTCGTCGATCGCGTGACCGGCCGGCGCAGCTGCCCCGTCTGCGGCTCCGTCTACCACGTTCGGACGCGGCCTCCGAAGGTGGAGGGGCGGTGCGACCTGGACGGCACCGAGCTGATCCAGCGCTCGGACGATACGGCGGAAAAGCTGGAAAAGCGTCTGGAGGTCTTCCGCACCGAGATCCCGAAGGTGAAGGAGTACTACCGAAAGAAGGGGCTCCTGGCCGAGGTCGATGGCACGGGGAATCCCGAGGAGGTCTACGAGCGGATCCGGCAGGCGGTGGAGAGCTGATCGATGGGCGTGATGCGCAAGAGCGCCGCGGAGATCGAGCGGATGCGGGAGACGGGGCGGGTGGTCGCCCGGATCCTGCAGGAGATCGCCGCCGCGGTGCGTCCCGGGGTGAGCACCGGCGAGCTCGACGAGATGGCGGAGGAGCTCGTGCGCAAGCACGGGGCGAAGCCAGCCTTCAAGGGATACTCCCAGGGCGGGAAGGTCCCCTTCCCGGGCGTGATCTGCGCCTCGATCAACGACGAGGTCGTCCACGGCATCCCCTCCCGGAAGCGGATCCTTCGCGAAGGCGACGTCTTCAGCGTGGACTTCGGCGTGGTGCTCGACGGCTGGTACGGCGACTCGGCGATCACGCTCCCCGTCGGGCGGGTTTCGGAGAAGGCAGCGCGGCTGATCGAGGTGACGCGCCGCGCCCTGGAGATCGGGATCCAGGCGGCGATCCCGGGAAATCGGATTTACGACATCGGCGCCGCCATCCAGGCTCACGTGGAGAGCCACGGCTTTTCCGTGGTCCGCGATTTCGTGGGACATGGGATCGGCCGGAGGTTGCACGAGGACCCGCAGGTCCCCAACTACGGCCCCGGCGGGAAGGGCATTCGCCTCAAGCCGGGGATGGTCCTGGCCATCGAGCCGATGGTCAACGAGGGGACGTGGGAGGTCGAGGAGCTGGAGGACGGCTGGACCGCGGTCACCGCGGACCGGAAGCTGTCGGCTCATTTTGAACACACGGTGGCCATCACCGAGGACGGGCCAGAGATCTTGACTCTCCCCGACTAGGTAGGCCTTGCCGACGGGCGACAAACGTGATATGGCCCGCCGGCTTCGAGGTCACCGTACGGAGCGAGCGATGAAGGTACGGGCATCGGTCAAGAAGATTTGCGAAAGCTGCAAGGTCATTCGGCGCCGCGGCGTCGTCCGGGTCATTTGTTCGGCCAACCCGCGTCACAAGCAGCGCCAGGGCTGAGCGCCGAAACCTGAGCATCGGAGGAGCAAGTGGCACGTATCGCCGGCGTGGATCTTCCGCGTGAAAAGCGGATCGTCATCGCCCTTCAGTACATCTACGGCATCGGCGACTTCACGGCCCGACAGATCTGCGAGAAGGCCGGGATCGACCAGTCGGTCCGCACCAAGGACCTCACCGAGGACCAGGTGCGGAGCATCCGCGAGGTGATCGAACGCGACTACAAGGTCGAGGGCGATCTCCGCCGCGAGGTCGCGATGAACATCAAGCGGCTGATGGACCTCGGCTGCTATCGCGGACTGCGTCACCGCAAGGGGCTGCCGGTGCGCGGACAGCGGACGCACACCAACGCCCGTACCCGCAAGGGCCCCAGGCGGACCATCGGCAAGCTGCGGAAGTGACGGCAAGCTGGCGCGGGCCTCTCGGGGCGCCCGTCGCCGATCACCTCGTTTCGGGAGTGTTTGAGGGATGGCCGAAGACAGGAAGGTCAAAAAGAAGGTCAAGAAGAACGTCCAGCAGGGCATCGTCCACATCAACGCGACGTTCAACAACACGATCGTGACCGTCACGGACATGGCGGGGAACGTGATCTGCTGGTCGAGCGCCGGCGCCCGCGGTTTCCGTGGTTCGAGGAAGTCCACGCCGTTCGCGGCGCAGGTGGCGGCCGGGGACGCGGCGGCCAAGGCCATGGAGCACGGCATGCGCACCTGCTACGTGTACGTGAAGGGACCGGGTGCGGGCCGCGAATCCGCTCTCCGCGCCATCGGCGCCTCGGGCCTGAAGGTTACGCTCATCCGCGACGTGACTCCCATCCCGCACAACGGCTGCCGTCCGCCGAAGCGGCCGAGGGCATGAGGCGCGCGTCCATCGAGGAGGTTTGACGTGGCTCGCTACATCGGTCCGGTCTGCCGTCTTTGCAGGCGCGAAAATCTCAAGATGTACCTCAAGGGGGATCGGTGCTACACCGACAAGTGCGCCATCGAGCGCCGTCCCTATCCCCCGGGGCAGCACGGCCAGAACCGGGTGAAGTTCTCGGAGTACGGCGTTCAGCTGCGGGAGAAGCAGAAGGTCAAGCGGATCTACGGCATCCTGGAGCGCCAGTTCCGGCTCTACTACGAGCGCGCCAGCCGGAAGAAGGGGAAGACGGGCGAGATCCTCCTGCAGCTCTTGGAGCAGAGGCTCGACAACGTCGTCTTCCGGATGGGCTTTGCCGATACCCGCGCCGAGGCCCGTCAGCTCGTTCGCCACTCGCACGTGACGGTCAACGGCCGGAAGGTGAACATTCCCTCGTACCAGGTGCGGGTGGGCGACCGGATCTCCATCCGGGAGAAGTCCCGGAAGATCGAGCGGATCCAGCAGGCTCTCGAGGCGGTGGACCGTCGCGGCGTCCCCTCCTGGCTGGAGGTGGACAAGGAGAAGTTCGAGGGCGTGGTCAAGGGCCTGCCCGTTCGCGAGGAGCTGACGCTCCCCATCCAGGAGCAGCTCATCGTCGAGCTCTACAGCAAGTGAGATCTCCCATTCGGGAATGGTTTGGACCGTAGCCACCCGTGGTGCCCGGGCCCGACCCGGGCGTGGGGGGTGAGCGCGGAGGAAAGTCCATGGCAGACGCCATCATCGCAAAGAACTGGCGGGATCTGATCAAGCCCCGCGGGATCCAGATCGACCAGGCCACGCTGAGCGCGACCTACGGAAAATTCGTGGCGGAACCGCTGGAGCGGGGCTTCGGCATCACCATCGGCAACTCGCTGCGCCGGATCCTCCTCTCGTCGCTGCAGGGCGCGGCGATCACGTCTGTGCGGATCGAGGGAGTCGAGCACGAGTTCTCCCACATCCCCGAGGTGACCGAGGACGTCTCCGACATCATCCTCAACCTCAAGGAAGTCCGCGTGAAGATGCACACCCTTGACCCCAAGACCCTCCGCCTGGACGTGGAGGGGCCGAAGGAGGTCAAGGCGGGCGACATCGTCACCGACCCCCAGGTGGAGATCCTCAACCCCGAGCAGCATATCGCCACCGTCGGACCCGGCGGCCGCCTGCGGATGGAGATGGTCTGCCGTCGCGGGCGCGGCTACGTCCCCGCGGAGGAGAACAAGAACAAGGGCGATCCGATCGGTACGATCGCCATCGACGCGCTCTTCTCGCCGATCAAGCGGGTCAACTACCAGGTGACCAACGCGCGCGTCGGTCAGGTCACGGACTACGACAAGCTGACCCTCGAGGTCTGGACCGACGGCTCGGTGCACCCCGCGGACGCGGTGGCCTTCGCCGCCAAGATCCTCAAGGAGCAGGTCTCGATCTTCATCAACTTCGACGAGACGGAGGAGGAGGCGGCGGAGCCGGAGCGCCAGGAGGCGGAGCAGCAGAAGTTCAACGAGAACCTGCTGCGCTCGGTCGACGAACTCGAGCTCTCCGTCCGCTCGGCCAACTGCCTCCAGAACGCGAACATCCGGACCATCGCCGACCTGGTGCAGAAGACCGAGGCCGAGATGCTCAAGACCAAGAACTTCGGTCGGAAGAGCCTCAAGGAGATCAAGGAAGTCCTTGCCGAGATGGGGCTCTCGCTCGGCATGAAACTGGAAAACTGGCCTCCGAAGCAGCAGCAGGGAGGTACTTCGACCGGGAACCAGTGAGTCCGAGTTCGAGCTCCCGGCTCGGAGACGGAGTGGAAGATGCGTCACAAGATTGCCGGCCGTAAGCTGTCGAGGACCTCGGCCCACCGCGAGGCGCTGATCGAGAACCTCGTGACCTCTCTCTTTCGTCACGAGCGGATCCGCACCACGGTTGCCAAGGCCAAGGAGGCACGTAGGGCGGCCGAGAAGATGATCACGCTGGCCAAGAAGAACAGCCTGCACGCGCGGAGGCTGGCGAGCGCCACCGTCCGGGACAAGGAGGTCCTTCGCAAGCTCTTTGGTCCCCTCGCCGAGCGCTTCGCGGATCGGCCCGGCGGCTACACCCGGATCGTTCGGGCGGGACGCCGCGCCGGCGACGCGGCCGAGATGGCCTACCTCGAGCTGGTGGATGCGCCCGAGCCCGTGACCAAGGCCGGGACGGAAGAGGAGCCGGCCTCCGAGTAAGTCCGTCCGAATGCACGCCAGCAGGGCCGACGAGCCCACTCCCAGAACAGGGGGTGGGCTCGTTCGTTTGTGGTGATTGCGATAACATGGCGGTGAGCGCGAGGTGGTGCGATGGTCCGACTCCGAATCGCCGCCATGCTGGCTCTCGTTTCGCTCGCGTGGCTGGGGGGCTGCGCGGAGGAGCGGGTCCTTCCCCACGGGGTCGTCGTCAGCGCGTCACCTCGCGAGCTCGATTTCGGCACGGTACCGGTGGGTTCGTCGCGTCGCCTGGCCCTGATCCTGGAGAACACGAGCCGGAGGACGGTGACGCTACAGCCGAATCGGATTCCTCTCGACGTCTCGGTGGAGCCACGGGTCGCACGCGTCCCCGCCAGTGGACGCGTGCGGGTGGAGGTGACCTTCCGCCCGAGGAGCGAAAGGGCGCTCGAGGATCTCCTCCGCTTCGAGGAGGGCGAACTCGGCGTGGAGGTGGGGCTGCGGGGTGTGGCGGTCGCCCGTCTGATCGAGGTGGAGGAGTCGGTCGATTTCGGCGGCGTCCGCGTGGGCGACGAAAAAACGCATCATCTCGTCATCCGGAACCGGACCGAGGAGCGCCTCCACGTGATCGTGGGGGTCGGGGCGAGCGGCGCGTTCGAGAACTTCCGCTTCGAGCCCGCCGAGATCGGCCTGGAGCCCGGCGGCTCGACGCAGTACGCGATCACCTACCGGCCGCGAGGGGAGGGGCGGCACGACGCGTCGCTGGACGTCATCGCCGCCGGGGCCGAGAGGAGGACACTCCACCTCCTGGGCCACGGCCGCAGGGCCCTCGTCTCGGTGAGCCCGGCGCCCATCCTCTTCGACCAGGTGCTGCCGGGCGAGATGAACGAGATCCAGGTCGTCGTCACGAACGTCGGCGAGGTGCCGACGGGGCCGATGCGCATCGTCGTCGACGACGTTCGTTTTCCCCGGGACCGCGGGGAGCTTGCCTCGCTCGAACCCGGGGAGACCGATGGTTTCGCCATCCGCCATCTCGCCAGCCAATCCGACCCGGTGATCGAAACCGAGCTTCGCCTCGTGGCCGAGGACGACTCGGTGCTCGTCACGGTTCCGGTCGTCGCCCGGATCAAGGGGGCCCATCTCCTTCCCTCGGAGCCCGTCTTCGCCATCGCGCCGGTCGGCTGGACGGGGGAAATGCCCTACCTCAGTCGGCTCGAGCTCCGGGACGTGGGGCTCGAACCGGGGGCCGAGATCGCGGCGTGGATGGAGGGCCCGGATGCGGCGAATTTTCGCATCTGGGCCGAGGGAGACGGACGCTCCCAGGGAAAGGTTCCCACGGCCTTCCTCGTCGCCTTCAACCCCATCCGGTTTGGCGACCACCAGGCCTCCATCGTGCTCAGGGTCGATCTGGAGGAGGTCGAGGTGCCCATCCACGGATGGGGAAATTTGCCGGTGGCGGAATGCTCGACGATCGCGAATCGGATCCCCGTCCTGACCAACCTCCAGCTGAATGGGCGAGACGGAAGCCGGCTGGGCGACGCGGCCTGCGAGTGGTCGCTGGTGAAAGCCCCGGGCTACCTGACGGATACGCCCCTCCCGCAGGGCTGCACGGTGTCGTATCGGCCCCTCCTCGTCGGCGACTACGTTTTCGAGCTGAAGGTGACCGACGTCGTCGGAAACTACGACCGCTGCCAGGTCTCTTTCGAGGCGACTCCGGAACCCGACCTCTGGGTGGAGACCTTCTGGGACCAGCCGAGCGACGTCGACCTCTACCTTCTGAACCTGGCGATGGCGGATCCCGAGATGCCGGAGGACTGGTGGTCGATCTTTGCAGCCTGCTACTACTACAACTGCCAGGAGAAGTCCGGGCCGCTACCCTGGGGACCGGATCCGACCAACTCGCCCGTCCTGAACCACGACGACACCAGGAATCGTGGCCCCGAGAACATCAAGATCGAGGACGTGCCGGTAGGAGCGGAGTACGCGTTCGGCGTCCACTGGTTCAATAGCCGAGCCAAGCCTTCCAACCGCGCGACGGTCAGCGTCTATTGCTACGGGGAGAAGATGGCCGAGCTCCAGGTCGACTTCCGCGAACAATGGGAGTTTCACCGCCTCGGCACGATCTCCTTCCCAGGGTCGCGCCGCTGCCAGGTCGACATCGCCCCGGTGGTCTGGGAGCGCTTCTATCCGGGAGGCCTGCCTCCCGAGGAACCCGAGGAGTCGAGCGAATCGCAACTCAGCGCGCGTCGGCCCGGGCGCGTTCGAGGGCCTCGACCATTTCCCGGTAGTACCGGTCCTCGCCCGCCCAGCCGATGAGGACGTACGTGGCCCTGCGGTCGCGGTCCACCACGAGGAAGGTTGGCCAGTAGCGCATGGCCACCAGCTCGGCCCACGCGCGGGCATCGCGGTGGACGTAGATGCCCTCCGTTCCGTGGGGAAGGCCGAGCTCGTCGAGCACGCGTTCGGGATGGCCTTCCGCCTCGTCGGCCGGGAATTCGGGCACGTGCAAGGCCACCAGGGGGATGTCGAGCCTCCTGGCCACGGGCGCCAGGCCGACCAGTCCCTTCTTGCAGTACCAGCAGGTGGCACCCCACATGGCCACGAGCCACGGTGGCTCGGGGGGGCGATCGGTCAGCCAGCCGCCGGCTGGTCCGGGTTTCTCGGGGAGGGGAGGGAGAAGGCGAGGAGGATCGAGAGGACCGCCCCGTCGAAAGTCGAGTAGTTCCATGCGTGGAACATAGCGGGGCCGATCGACGTTGGCACCTTGACGGGGCGATCCGGAACCGCTACAAACGCCGGGCCTTTTGGCGCCATAGCCAAGTGGTAAGGCAGAGGTCTGCAAAACCTCCATTCCCCGGTTCGAATCCGGGTGGCGCCTCCAGAGATCGCCCGCTTTAATGGCCCCGGCAGGCAGGTGCCTGCCGGGGCTTTTTTCGCAAGTCGGTGGAACTTTCGGAAGCACTCCCCCTGGTCCTCGGCTCCTACCTCGCCTTCGACGCGGTGGGCCGGCGGGTCCGGCTCGCCCTGGGAAACGCCCGCGGAGCCGGGGAGCGCGCCTTCCGTGTCTTTCATCATCGCGCCCTGGCGGAGGAGCGGCTCTGCGCGCCCGCCGAAACGAGCGGGCCGTCGGCGCTGCGGCCGCCCCATTCCGACAGGCTCGGGCCTTTCCCGCCGAGCTGGGCGAGGAGCGTCTGGTTCTTGCGCCAGCCGCCGCGTCTCGGGCAGGCGCGCGACCTCCTCCTCGCAGGGGCGGCGTCCCACGCGGCACGACTGGCACGGGCGGAGGATCCGGAGCGGCTGGAGGAGCTCTTCACCTGGGCCGTCCTGATCCGGATCTGGGCGGACCAGCTCGACGCGGCCTCGGAGATCGCCCACGCGCTGGGGGATGTGGTGGAGGATCCGGCGCCGGCGCACCGCCTCCTCGGCTGGATCGAGGCGAGGAGGGCGGAGGAGGGCCGCGGCCCGGAAGCGGTGGCCCGGGCGCTGGCCCACCTGGACCGGGTCGGAGAGCCGCTGCTCGAAACCCCGGCCTGGGCGGCCTTCCCCGCCCATCTCGCCCTCGTACGGCGGTCGTGGCTGCGGCTGGAGCTGGACCTTCTCGACTTTCGGCGGCGTCTGCGCGCCGTGGAGAGCCGGCATCCGCAGAGCCCCTTCGTCCATCTGCTCCGCGCGCACCGGGCGGCGGCGCTGGGCGACGTCGCCCAGGCCAGCGATCACCTCGCCCGCGCCCTCTACCACGGCCGCCGCGACCCCTACTTCGCCGGGCCCGTTCTCGGCCTGAGGGGACTGGAGACGCTGCGGCCGGCGCTGTTGGGCCAGGCGCGGGCCGTACTGGCGGAGTCGAAGATTGACACCCGGGAAGCGGGGGTCCTAGAGTCGGGGCCTTCGGATCGGGGCCCGATCGCATGAACGTCGCTGCCTATGCCCTGACGGACGTCGGTCGCCGGCGCACGGAGAACGAGGACGGCTTTCTCGTCGACGAGGAGGTCGGCCTTTTTGCCGTCTGCGACGGGATGGGAGGGCACGCGGCCGGAGAGATCGCCTCGTCGCTCGCCCTCGAGATCCTGCGCAAGGAGGTGCGCAGCAACACGCGCATCCTGCGCGCGCTCGCGGCGGACGCCACCGGCGCCCACCGCGCCGCCGCCGTGGAGCTGATGGAGCGCGCGGTGCAGCGCGCCTGCCGCGAGATCTACCGCCTCGCCCAGAGCGATCCCAGCAAGCGGGGCATGGGGACGACGTGCGCGGCCCTCCTCATCGCCGGCGGCAAGGGCGTGATCGCTCACGTCGGCGACTCGCGCATCTATCTTCTGCGCCACGGCCAGCTTCACCGGCTCACCGAGGACCACACTCTGGTCCAGACCCAGCTCAAGCAGGGCGTGATCACGCCGGACGAGGCGGAGAATTCCCCCTTCCGCAACGTGATCACCCGGGCGGTGGGCATCCAGGAGTCGGTGCAGGTCGATACGCTGCTCACCGACATCCTCCCCGGCGACCTCTTCTTGCTCTGCTCCGACGGACTGCACGGCTATTTCCGCGACGCGGAGGTGCAGAAGCTCCTGGCGACCGTATCGCCCGAGGCGCTGCCGCGAACGCTGGTGGACCTGGCCAACGAACGTGGAGGCCGCGACAACATCACCGTGGTCGTGGTCCGCGCCGGGGGCGCGATGGACCCGGCGCGCGTGAGCGAGGCCGAGGCCCGCCTCGCGGCGATCCAGCGGATCCCCCTCTTTCGCCACCTGACCTACAAGGAACAGATGGCGGTCCTCGCCATCGCCCATACCCGCAGCTGGGAGGCGGGGCAGATCATCGTCGAGGAGGGCCAGCTCGGGGACCAGCTCTTCATCCTCGTCCGCGGGCGGGTGGCCATCGAGACGGAGGGGATGAAGCTGGCCGAGCTCAAACCGGGCGCCCACTTCGGCGAGATGGGGCTGATCGAGCACGCGCCTCGCTTCGCCACCGTTCGGGCGCTGACGCCGGTCAGCTGCGTGGTCCTCGGCCGGACCGAACTTCTGGCCTTGATGCGCCGCGAGCCCGTCCTGGCGGTCAAGCTCCTCTGGAGCCTGGTCCAGGCGCTCTCCGAGCGGCTCCGTTCCTCCAACGCGGGCATGGCGATGCGCAGAAACCGCAAGGAGGAGCCCTTCGTTGACTCCTGAAAAGATCCCCGTCGGAGTGGTCGGCGCCACCGGGCTGGCCGGCCAGCAGCTCCTTCTCGCCCTCGCCGACCATCCTCGCTTCGAGGTGCGCCGGCTCGCCGCCAGCGCCCGCAGCGCCGGGAAAGCCTACGCGGAGGCCCTGCGGGCGGAAGGCGGCGGATCGCGCTGGACGGCCTCCCCGCATCCGCCCGCCGCCTTCGCCGGCCTGACCGTGGAGGACGCCGCGAGCTTCGATCCCGAGGGCCTCGGCCTCGTCTTCTCCGCCGTGGACGGCGACGCGGCGCGGCCGCTGGAAGAGCGGCTCGCCCGGCTCGTCCCGGTCGTCTCCACCACCAGCGCCTTTCGCTACGACGAAGACGTTCCCCTCGTCATCCCGCCGGTGAACCCCGACCACGCCGACCTTCTCGAGTTC
The DNA here is from genome assembly GCA_003242475.1 of Pseudomonadota bacterium. GTDB lineage: Bacteria > Myxococcota > Myxococcia > Myxococcales > Vulgatibacteraceae > ZC4RG40. Next base: position 22,541 of record QGUN01000020.1, on the reverse strand, counting down.
CAGCGCCGGCGCCGCGGCTGGAAAGGCTTCGTCGCACCGATCCCGAACTGCACGACGACCGGCCTGGCCACCACGCTCGCCCCGCTCGATCGCGCCTTCGGGGTGAAGCGGGTCTGGATGACCTCCCTGCAGGCGGTCTCCGGCGCAGGGCGCTCCCCGGGCGTGGTGGCCCTGGACGTGGTGGACAACGTCGTCCCCTACATCCCGCGCGAGGAGGAGAAGGTCGAGCGCGAGACGCGAAAGATCCTCGGCCGCCTCGCGGAAGGGCGGGTCGCCGAGCACGCCATGGGGATCTCCTGCACCTGCACCCGCGTTTCCGTCCTCGACGGCCATACCGAGAGTGTCTTCGTCGAGCTCGAGCGTCCGGCCTCGCCCGGCGAGGTGGCGGAGGCGATGCAAAGCTGGCGTGGCGCCGCGGAGGGATTCGACCTCCCGTCGGCGCCGAAGCGGTGGATCGAGGTGCACGACGACCCCTACCGGCCGCAGCCCCGCCTCGACCGCGAGGCAGGCGGAGGGATGACGACCTCCGTGGGGCGGATCCGCGCGGAGCGGCTCTTCGATTCCGGCGTCAAATACGTGCTCGTCTCGCACAACACCAAGGCGGGCGCGGGCAAGGGGGCGGTCCTTCTGGCCGAACTCCTCCTCGCTCGCGGTCAGATTTGATGATTTTTTGGATTATCGTCCCGCCCGGTGGTAGGGCATTGTCCGAACCAAACGCCGGAGTTGGCCCATGCGATCTCTGCTCAAGATCGGCTTGACCCTCGTCATCCTCCTGGGAGCGGTGATCTGGGTGGTGGGGGAGATGCGGGGGCTGAGGCGGAGCGCCGAGTACCGCCTGGCCCGCGAGGAGCTGCGCGCGGAATTCCTCGCCCGCGCCCCCTGGGTCTGGGGAATCCCGGATCCCGAACGCTACCGGGAGGAGGCCCGCGCTCTCTTCCGCTGGTACCACGAGGGGCTACAGGCGCTGGATCGTCGCTTTCCCGGGCAGGCGACAGCGCCCGACGCCTACCTTCGCGACCTGGAGGCGCGCCATCGCGAGGGTCGGCTCGGCGAGCCGGAGTACCACGGCTACAAGGAGTCGTACGAGCAGGTGGCCGAGGTCTGGGACGCGATCACCGCCGGGCGATACGCCCCCGTCATGACCGGCACGAGCAACTCGCTCCGTCTCGACTTCCTCGAGGCCCGGCCCGCGCTGATCCAGGGGCAGCGGGCCATACAGGGCCGCTTCGTCCTCTGGGGGGCGCAGCGGAGCCGGGCGGAGGAGCGGCCCGGCGAGTTCGAGCAGCCCCGCATCCAGACCCACGCCTCTTTCGACGACGTTCGGGTCAAGCTCTTCGACGCGCGCGAGCGGCAGATCGGCGAGCTGACCTTCGGCCTGCCCTCGGGCACCTACGTGCCGGTTCCCGAGCAGCGCATCGCGGATTTCCCACCGCTGGCCTTCGTGGGCGAGTACGCCATCCCCCTGGTTCCCTACGAGGCGGAGACCATGGAGATGGTGGCGGTGGTCCGGTCGCGCTCGGCGAGCGGCGCCGAGATCCGCGGCGAATTCGTGTGGAAGCAGCCCGTGCCGACGAGCTGGAAGCTCGCGGAAGGCGAGGCCTGGGAGGGGGCGCGGATCGGCGTTCGCGAGGAGCCCTGAGGCTCTGGGCTCCCCGCGCGGCGCTCGATGGCGAAGCGGGGCGCGACCGGGCGTCTGCTCCCGGGACCGGGGGCTGCGGGCGGCCGTCTCGACGTGCCGCAGGGCGATGCCCTCTGGCGGGGTAAGGGCGAGTTGGCAGGTGCCGCAGCCCTGCCTTTCTGGTAAAGGCCACCTCCATGGTGGACCCGGCCTTCATCGCCATCCTTCGGCTCCTGCCCAAGAACGCGATCTCCCGCCTGGTGGGGCGGATCACCCGGCTCGAGGGGGGAAAGACCGCCCACCAGCTCGCCATCCGCGCCTTCTGTGAGCGATACGGGGTGGCGGTGGAGGAGGCGGAGATGCCGATCTCCGAGTACCCGACCTTCGCCTCCTTCTTCACGCGGAGACTGCGCCCGGGTGCGCGCCCGATCGCTTCGGGCGAGAACGTGCCGGTCAGCCCCGTCGACGGCGCGGTCAGCCATGCGGGCATCGCCGGCCAGGGCCGCCTCGTCCAGGCCAAGGGAAAGGAGTACACGCTCGAGAAACTCCTCGCCGACCCCCTGCAGGCCGCGCGCTTTTCGGGCGGCGCCTACGTCACCATCTACCTTTCCCCGCGCGACTACCACCGCATCCACGCGCCGCTGGGCGGCAAGATCACGGGCTACGCCCACGTCCCCGGCACGCTCTGGCCCGTCAACCGGCCGGCGGTGGAGAACGTGCCGGAACTCTTCGCCCGCAACGAGCGGTTGATCACGTACCTGGACACGCCGCTCGGAAGGGTGGCGGTCGTCGCGGTCGGGGCCACCTGCGTGGGAAGGATCCGCGCCCTGTACGACGACCTCGTCACCAACGAGAAGCGGACCGGCCAGAGCCACCGCTACGAGACGCCGATCCCCGTCGCCAAAGGGGACGAGATCGCGGTCTTCGAGATGGGCAGCACCGTGATCCTGCTCTTCGAGCCGGGGCGGATCCAGCTCGATCCGCGGCTGGTGCCGGGAGCGCCGGTGCGGATGGGGGAGCGGATCGGCGTGAGTTCGAGCGAGGAAGACCGAACGTGAAGATCAGCGCAGTCAAAGGGATGAAGGACGTCCTCCCCACCGCGCAAGGGGAGGATGCGCCGTTCAACAGCCGGATCTGGGAGCGGATCCTGAACGCCGGACGCGAGGTGCTCTCGCGCTACGGCTTCGAGCTCATCCACACGCCGGTCCTCGAGGAATCGCGGCTCTTCGCCCGGGCGGTCGGCGAGGAGACCGACATCGTCGGCAAGGAGATGTACGCTTTCGAGGATCGCGGCGGGAAGGTGCTGGCGCTCCGGCCGGAGAATACCGCCGGCGCGGTGCGGGCCTACGTGGAGCAGGGCTTGCCCATGCGCGATCCCGTGCAGCGCTGGTGGTACTTCGGCCCGATGTTCCGCCGCGAGCGGCCCCAGCGCCATCGCTACCGGCAGTTTTTCCAGCTCGGCGTCGAATCCTTCGGCGTGGCCGCGCCCGAGGAAGACGTGGAGATCCTCGCCCTCGCCCGCGATCTGATCGAGGCGGTGGGGCTGGTCGGGGTCGAGCTTCGCGTCAACAGCCTCGGCGACGAGGCGTGCCGGCCGGGCTACCTCGAGGTGCTGCGCGCCTACCTCGAGGAACGCCGCGACCGGCTCTGTGCCGACTGCCAGCGGCGGATCGACCGCAACCCGTTGCGAGCCCTCGACTGCAAGGAACCCGGCTGCGTGGAGGCAACGCGCGACGCGCCCGCCTCGCACGAACATCTCTGCGACCCCTGCCGGCAGCACTTCGACCGCGTCCTCGCCGGGGCCGCGGCCATGGAGATCCCCTACGTCCTCGACGCCCGGCTCGTCCGCGGCCTGGACTACTACACGCGAACCGCCTTCGAGATGACCGCTCAGGCTCTGGGCACGGGGCAGCAGACCGCAGTCTGCGGGGGAGGGCGCTACGACGGTCTGGTGAAGCTCCTCGGCGGACCGCCCACGCCGGCGATCGGCTTCGCCATGGGCGTGGAGCGGATCGCCACCCTGCTCGCCGAGGCGGGGGGCGTCCCGGCTGCCTCCGCGGATCTCTTCCTCGCCTTCGCCGATCCCCGCGGACTGGAGGCGGCGCAGCGGCTGGCGCGGCAGGCGCGAGGCCGCGGCCTTCGCACCGAGATGGACCTGCGGGGCGGAAAGGTCTCGAAGCAGCTCGGTCGCGCCGACCGGCGCGGCGCGCGCTTCGCGGTGGTGCTCGGCGAGCTGGAGGTGCAGGCCGGGCGGGCGCGGCTCAAGGAGATGGCCACCGGCCAGGAGACGGAGGTGGCCCTGGACGCGCTGGTGGAGGAGGTTTGGAAGCGGAGGTAGGGATCTTCGTCGCCGCTCTCGTCGGTCCGACCGCCTCGGGCAAGACCGCCCTCGCCCTCGAGCTCGCCCGGCTCCTCCCGGTGGAGGTGGTCTCCTGCGACTCCCAGGCCGTCTACCGCGGCATGGACGTGGGTACGGCCAAGCCGACGCCGAAGGAGCGGGCGGAGGTCCCCCATCACCTGGTGGACGTGGCGGAGGTGGGGGAGGAATTCTCCGCGGCGCGATACGTGGAACTCGCCGACGAGGCCATCGCCGACATCCACGCCCGGGGCAAGCTTCCGCTCGTGGTGGGGGGAACGGGCCTCTACCTCTCCGCGCTCCTTTACGGGCTGGCCGCCGCGCCGCCGAAGGACGAGGCGGTCCGGCGGCGGCTCGAGGGGGAGGTGCGGCGCCTCGGAGCGCCGGCGTTGCACGCGCGCCTGGCGCAGGTCGACCCCGAGGCCGCAGCCCGCATCTCCCCGGGGGATCCGGTGCGGATCGTGCGCGCCCTGGAGGTCTGGGAGCTCACCGGCAAGCCGATCACGCAGTTTCATCGCGAGCATCCGCGAAGACCGCGCTATCGGGCCCTCGTCCTCGGGGTGACGCCGCCCCGGGACGAGCTGTATCGGCGCGTCGACGAGCGTGCGGTGCGGATGTTCGAGGGCGGGCTGCTGGAGGAGACGCGGGCTCTGGCGCGAGCACCGGGCGCTCGTCGCCAGCTCGAGCGATGCATCGGCTACGGGGAGGCCCTGGACGTGCTGGAGGGCAGGGCGACGCCCGCCGAGGCCCTGGCCCGGATGCAGCGAGAGCAGCGCCGGTACGCCAAGCGGCAGCTCACCTGGTTTCGCAAGATGGACGTCCGCTGGCTGCCCTGGCCGCCGCGCGTCGAGGAGGTGGCGGAACTCGTCGCAAAGGCGCGGGATTCTTCAGGAGAAGTCCCGAAGCGGGTCCCGTGATCGGGGGCCCGCCGACCACCGCGGCGTTTACTCGGCGCGCCGCGGATGTTAGATGCCCCAGTCATGAGCCAGTTCGCCCTCGATTTCGAGAGGCCGCTTCTCGAGCTGGAGAGCCGCATCGCCGGGCTTCGGCAGCTCGCCGCCGAGGGGCAGACCGACATCGCGCGGGAGCTCGACCGGCTGGAGCGAAAGGCCCAGAAGCTCCAGCGGGAGATCTTCAAGGACCTCTCGCGGTGGCAGATGGTCCAGCTCTCCCGCCATCCCCGGCGCCCCTATACGCTGGACTACATCCAGGCGCTTTTCACCGATTTCGAGGAGCTGCACGGCGACCGTCGCTTCGGCGAGGACCCCGCCATCGTCGGGGGCTTCGCCCGCTTCGACGGCGAGCCGGTCCTGGTCCTCGGCCACCAGAAGGGCCGGACGACCAAGGAAAACATGCTTCGCAACTTCGGGATGCCGCGCCCGGAGGGCTACCGGAAGGCCATGCGGCTGATGCAACTCGCCGATCGCTTCCGGCGTCCCATCCTCACCTTCATCGACACGCCGGGCGCCTATCCGGGCATCGGAGCCGAGGAGCGCGGCCAGGCCGAGGCGATCGCCGAGAGCCTGGAGATGATGGCCCAGCTGCGCGTTCCGGTGATCTGCACGGTGATCGGGGAGGGCGGCTCGGGCGGCGCGCTCGCCATCGGCGTGGGCAACCGCGTGCTGATGCTGCAGTACGGCGTCTACTCGGTCATCAGCCCCGAGGCCTGCTCGTCCATCCTGTACCGGGACGCGAGCAAGGCCGAGCTGGCGGCCGACGCGCTCAAGCTCACCGCGCCCGACCTGATCGGCTTCGGCATCGTGGACGAGGTGGTCGAGGAGGCTCCCGGCGGAGCGCACCGCGACCCCCAGAAGACGGCGGAAAACCTCGGCGCGGCCCTGAGGCGGCACCTGGCCGAGCTCAAGAAGCTCGATCCGGAAGCCCTGGTGGCCGATCGTTACGCCAAGTTCCGCGCCATGGGAGTCTTCGAGGAGCAGGCCCGAACGTCGATGGAGGGGAGATGAACTCGCTCGTTCCTTCATTTATCGAGAATCTCGCGCCCTACATCCCCGGAAAGCCCATCGAGGAGACCGAGCGGGAATACGGGGTCAAGAACATCGCCAAGCTGGCCTCGAACGAAAACCCGCTCGGCCCGTCGCCGAAAGCCCTCGAGGCCATGGCGCAGGCGCTGGGGAAGATGAATCTCTACCCGGACGCCTCGGCCTTCTACCTGCGCAACGAGCTCGCCGCCTTCCTCGACGTCCGCCCCGAGGAGCTCGTTCTCGGCAACGGCTCCAACGAGCTCATCGAGCTGCTCATCCGGACCTTCGTCCACGGCGACGACGAGGTCCTGCTCTCCGAGCACACCTTCCCCATCTACAAGATCTCCGCCCAGGCGGTGGGTCGTCGTTTCGTCGAGGTGCCGATGAAGGATCGGCACTACGACCTGGAGGCGATGGCCGACGCGGTGAACGCCCGGACGCGGATGGTCTTCATCGCCAATCCGGACAACCCCACCGGTACCTACCAGACCGAGGAGGCGGTGGTTCGCTTCCTGGAGCGGCTGCCGGAGCGAACGCTCGTCGTCCTGGACGAGGCGTACTACGAGTACGTGGTGGCGCCGGATTATCCGAACTCTCTCGCCCTGCGGAAGCGCTTCCCCAACCTGATCGTGCTGCGGACCTTTTCCAAGGCCTACGGCCTGGCGGGGCTGCGGGTGGGCTACGGCATCGCCCGGCCGGAGATCGTCGAGTACGTCAACCGGACGCGCGCGCCCTTCAACGTCTCCACCATCGCCCAGATCGCTGCCCGCGCCGCCCTGCAGGACCAGGAGCACGTGCGGCGGACCGTGGAGCTGAATCGCAAGGGGCTCGCCCTCCTCGGCAAGGAATTGCCGGCGCTGGGGCTCTCCTTCACCCCTTCGCAGGCGAATTTCTACCTCGTGGACTTCCACCGGCCCATCGGCCCGCTCTTCGAGGCGCTCTTGCGCGAGGGCGTCATCGTCCGGCCCATGACCGCCAACGGCTTCCCGACCTCGGCTCGGATCAACACCGGAACCGAGGAGGAGAACGAAAAGCTCCTCGGGGCGCTTCGCAGGGTGCTGGCGGCATGACGGAACCTCCCTCTCGTCCTTTTCTCCTCGCCATCGACGGGCCGGCGGGCGCCGGCAAGAGCACGGTCAGCCGCCGGGTGGCGCACCGCCTCGGCTTCTCCATCATCGACACCGGCGCTCTTTACCGGGCCGTGGCTCTCGCCGCCCGGCGCGCGGGGGTCGACTGGGAAGACGAGGCGGGCCTGGAGGCTCTCTTGCGGCGGATCGACCTTCGGCTAGAGGGCGATGGCGAGGAGGAGAGCCGGGTATTTCTCGACGGCGACGACGTCTCCCTGGCCATCCGCACCCCCGAGATCTCCCTGGGTGCATCGAAAGTCTCGGCGGTGCGGGCCGTCCGCGAAGGGCTGCTCGGCCTGCAGCGCCGCCTCGGTCTCGCCGCGCCCCGCGGAGCCGTACTCGAGGGCCGGGACATCGGCACGGTGGTCTTCCCCGACGCCGATGCCAAGATCTTCCTCACCGCTTCGGTGGAGCAGCGCGCCCGACGCCGTTACGAGGAGCTGCGCGCACGCGGGGAGGACGTGGATTTCGAGGAGGTCCTGGCCGACCAGATTCGGCGGGACCGCCGCGATACCGAGCGCGCACTGGCGCCGCTTCGGCCCGCGGAGGACGCCTTCGTGGTCGATTCGACCGGCCGGACCATCGAGGAGGTGGTCGACGAGATCGTGCGCCTGGTGCAATCGCGCCTTGCGCAGAGAAACGCGGAGGGTTAGGAGGGGAGCGTCCCCGGAGGAAAGATGGAGATCACCATCGCCAGGACCGCAGGCTTTTGCTGGGGCGTCCGGCGGACCGTCGACAAGGTCCTCAAGACCATCGAGGAGGGACGCCCGCAGGTGGCGACCCTCGGCCCGGTCATTCACAACCCGCAAACCATCGAGAAATTCGAGTCCAAGGGTGTCCGGGTTTACCAGCAGGTCGAGGAGGTCCCCGACGGCACCACGCTCGTCATTCGCACCCACGGCGCGGTGGTTCCCCAGCAGAGGCTGGCCAAGGATCGCGGCCTCGAGGTGATCGACGGAACCTGCCCCTACGTGAAATTCCCTCAGGTGATGGCCCAGCGCCTCACTCGCGACGGTTATCACCTCATCATCGTGGGCGACGAGAACCACGCGGAGATCAAGGGCGTCGCCTCCTACGCCGAGGGCCCCTACACCATCGTCCGCGCGGGCGACGAGCTCCCCGAACTACCCGGCGTCAAGAAGGTCGCCATCATCTCCCAGACCACCAACGACGCCGCCCACTTCCGCAAGGTGGTCGCCGAGGCCTCGGTCCGCTTCCGCGAGGTCCGCGCCATCAACACCATCTGCTACGACACGGGCGAGCGACAGACCGAGGTCCGGGAGCTGTGCCGGAAGGTGGACGTGCTGGTGGTGGTGGGCGGCCGGATGAGCGCCAACACGCGCCACCTGGCGGAGATCGGCGCCGAGATCCTGCCGCCGGAGCGCGTTCACCACGTGGAGCGCGCCGACGAGCTTCGGCCGGAGTGGTTCGAGGGGTTCGAGCGAGTCGGCATCTCCGCGGGCGCCTCCACCCCGGACGACGTCATCGACGAGGTGGTCGAGCGGATCGGCTCCTTCGCCCGCGGGGAGGTCCGCCGGACGGTCCATACCCCCTCCTTCACGCCCACCCATGCCAACCGAGGGAATGCTTCGTGAGGACGCCTCGGGCCAGCTTGACAAGAGGGAATCATGCGACTAGCGTCCGCGTTCCCTTGAAGAGCCCAGGGTCCAGACCTGTACTCCGAGATTCCGACAACGCATCGCTCCCCGTGCGTCCGTCGCATGCTATTCACCAGGGGAACCCAGACGCTTTTGCGTAAGATCAGGAAGAAGTTTCGTTCATGAGCATGGAAACAACGATTCAACCTCGTGAGAGCTTTGCCGAGCTCCTCGAAGCCTCGTTCAAGGAACGAGGGGGCGACGTCCTGAAGGAGGGCGAGATCGTCAAGGGGACGGTCGTCCTGGTCACGAAGGACTACGTGACCGTCGACGTTGGATTCAAGTCCGAGGGCCAGATCCCGATCTCCGAGTTCACCAACGCCAAGGGCGAGGTTCAGGTGAAGGTCGGAGACGAGGTGGAGGTTCTCGTCGAGGCCCGCGAGAACGAAAGCGGCATGGTCGTCCTCTCCAAGGAGAAGGCCGACAAGATGCGGGTCTGGGACGAGATCTCGGCGGCCTGCGAGCGGGACGAGATCGTCCGCGGCACCATCATCGGCCGCGTCAAGGGCGGCCTCTCGGTCGACATCGGGGTCAAGGCCTTCCTGCCCGGTTCCCAGGTCGACATCCGGCCGGTCCGCAACCTCGACCAGTTCATCGGCCAGGAGTTCGAGTTCAAGGTCATCAAGTTCAACAAGCGCCGGGGCAACATCGTGCTCTCCCGCCGCGCGCTTCTGGAAAAGCAGCGCGAGGAGCTCAAGAAGGAGACGCTCGAGAAGCTCAAGGAGGGCGCGATCCTCAAGGGCGTCGTCAAGAATCTCACCGACTACGGCGCCTTCATCGACCTCGGCGGAATCGACGGCCTGCTCCACATCACCGACATGTCCTGGGGCCGCGTCGGCCACCCCAGCGAGATCTTCAACGTCGGTGACGAGACCGAGGTCGTCGTCCTCAAGTTCGACCCGGAGACGGAGCGCGTCTCCCTCGGCCTCAAGCAGATCCAGGAGGATCCCTGGCTGCGCGCCGAGGAGAAGTACCCGGTGGGCACCCGCGTCCGCGGCAAGGTCGTCTCGCTCACCGACTACGGCGCCTTCGTCGAGATCGAGCAGGGCGTGGAGGGCCTCATCCACGTCTCCGAGATGTCCTGGACCAAGCGGGTCAAGCACCCGAACAAGATCCTCAACGTCGGCGACGAGGTCGAGGCGGTGGTCCTGGACATCGACGCCAAGGCCAAGCGCATCGCGCTCGGCATGAAGCAGATCGAGCCGAACCCCTGGACGCTCCTCGAGGAGAAGTACCCGATCGGCTCGGTCATCCGCGGCCAGGTCCGCAACGTCACCGACTTCGGCATCTTCGTCGGCGTGGAGGAGGGCATCGACGGCCTGGTCCACGTCTCCGACATCTCCTGGACGCAGCGGATCAAGCATCCCGGCGAGCTGTACAAGAAGGGTGACGTGGTCGAGGCCGTGGTGCTCAACATCGACGTGGAGAACGAGCGCTTCAGCCTCGGCATCAAGCAGCTCTACCAGGATCCCTGGGAGACGCTCGCCGAGCGCTATCCCATCGGGAGCGTGGTCAAGGGCAAGGTCACCAAGCTCACCGACTTCGGCGCCTTCGTGGAGATCGAGGAGGGAATCGAGGGCCTGGTGCACGTCTCCGAGCTGCGCGAGGAGCGCGTGGAGAAGCCCTCCGACGTCCTCAGCGAGGGCGACGAGATCGAGGTGAAGATCATCGACATCAACACGGTCGACCGAAAGATCGCGCTCTCGGCCAAGGCCGTCCTCGCCGACGACAGCGATTACCGCGACTACATGCGGAACCAGGACGCCGACCAGGGCCGCGTCCGCCTCGGCGACCTGCTGAAGAAGTTCAACCGCCAGTAATCGCGGACTTCCTTCCACCCCAAACCCCCTGCCACCTCGGCAGGGGGTTTTTTCGTGGTCGGCGGCTGGATGCTGGCAGTCTCGTCGACCAGCGTGCCTGCCCTCGACTCGTCGGCCGAGAGAGCGGCATTCTGTCCGCTGCGGGCGGGGCTTTTCTTTGCGGATGAAGGGAGCGGAAGCAGGCGCAGGCAACGGCGTAAAGAAGTCGTGATTGCTTCACCCCTTTTCACTTTTGAATTGACCGGCTGTTTCTGGCATGGGTCCGGGCGCTCTGTTTACTGGGGCTCGCTCTGTTTGCAGGGTGCGTTTTCGCCTGGACCGCAGGTGTGGCGAAGGCGGAGTCGTGGGACCGAAGCTTCGAGTCGGCGGGAGGGCTCGTGGCAGGCGAGGCCTCCGCGGACATCGTCGTGCTCGGGGGCGAGCCGACGGATGCAGGGGTGCGCGCGACGCGAGCCCTTCTCGAATCGGTGCGGCGCCAGGCGAAGCTGGTAATGGATGCCGCAGCGCTCGGCGACGTGAGCTCCCCGCTCATCGTCGCCGGCGGGGTGGCTTTGGGAGGCTTGGTGACGGTCTTGGTGGCGAAAGCGATCAACCCTCGACCCGTCACTCAGATGGAGGCGAAAAGCTTGGAAGGCAGCTCGGGCTCGATCGCGAGGCGAGGACGACCCTCACGCCCGGGGTGGCCGCCTTGCCCGGAGGTGGTCGAGCGCGTCCCTCTTCGCCGAGGCTCTTCCCGGCTCCCAGATGCCTTGACGCTCGGGCGGGCAGGGGGCTAGCTTGCCGCGCCTATGTCGACTTTTCAGGACCTGATCCTCGAGCTGGAGGAGTACTGGGCGAGGCAGGGGTGCCTCATCGGCCAGCCCTACGACGTGGAGGTCGGGGCGGGGACGATGAACCCTCAGACCTTTCTCCGGGTGCTCGGCCCCGAGCCTTGGAACGTGGTCTACGTGGAGCCCTCGCGCCGGCCGGCGGACGGTCGTTACGGGGAAAACCCCAACCGTCTCTACCAGCACCACCAGCTGCAGGTCATCCTCAAGCCCTCGCCCAAGGACGTGCAGGAGCGCTACCTCGGCTCGCTTCGCGCCATCGGCATCGACCCCCTGGAGCACGACATCCGCTTCGTTCACGACGACTGGGAGGCCCCGACCCTGGGCGCGTGGGGACTCGGCTGGGAGGTCTGGTGCGACGGCATGGAGATCACCCAGTTCACCTACTTCCAGCAGGCGGGTGGGCTGGAGCTTTCCCCGGTGAGCGTGGAGATCACCTACGGTCTCGAGCGCATCGCCATGTACCTGCAGAACAAGGAGGACGTCTTCGAGATCGAGTACGCGCCGGGCATCACCTACGGTGAGGTCTTCCGGCCCAACGAGCAGGAGATGTCCACCTACTCCTTCCAGGCGGCGGATCCCGAAGCGCTCTTCCGCCTCTTCGATACGTACGAGGGCGAGTGCAAGCGCCTGCTGGAGTTGGGCCTGCCGCTTCCGGCCTACGACTTCGCGCTCAAGTGCTCGCATGCTTTCAACACGCTCGATGCGCGCGGCGCCATCAGCGTGACCGAGCGCCAGGCCTACATCCTCCGGGTGCGCAACCTTTCGCGCGCCTGCGCCGCGCAGTACCTCGAACGTCGCAAGAGCCTGGGCTTCCCGCTTCTGCAGTCGGCCTGGGCCCGAGGGGAGGGCAGGGATGCGGCATGACCTCCTGCTGGAGATCGGCACCGAGGAGATCCCGGCGGCCTTCTTCCCGCGCTGCCTGGACGATCTGGCTTCGCTGATCCGCAAGGGCCTGAAGGAAGCACGGCTGGAGCACGGTGAGGTCCGCACCTACGGCACGCCGCGGCGGCTCGCCGTGCTGGTGCACGACGTGGCCTCCGCCCAGGAGGACCGGGTGGAGGAGGAGATCGGCCCGCCGGTCCGCGTGGCCTTCGACGCCGAGGGCAGGCCCACGCAAGCGGCGGAGCGCTTCGCGCAGAAGGTGGGTGTCGCCCTCGATGCGCTCGAGCGCCGGCAGACGCCCAAGGGCGAGTACCTGGCGGCACGGGTCGAGGTGAAGGGTCGACCGGCGCTAAAACTCCTCCCCGACATCCTCGTGGAGGCCATCCGGTCCATCCCCTGGAAGAAGAGCATGCGCTGGGGGACGGTCCAGGAGGCCTTCGCCCGGCCAATCCACTGGATCCTGGCGCGTCACGGCGAGGCGATCGTCGACTTCACCTTCGCCGGCGTTCGCAGCGGCGGCACCACGCGCGGGCATCGCTTCCTCGCCAACCGCGAGATCGAGATCCGTGCGCCCGCGGAGTACGTGGAGCGGCTGCGGGAGGCGGAGGTGATCGTCGATCCCGCCGAGCGGCGCGAGACCATCCTGCACCTGGCGCGCGAGACGGCGGTGCGTGCCGGCGGTCGGCTCGAGGAGGACGAGGCGCTCCTCGACGAGATCACCTGGCTGGTCGAGCTTCCCGTGCCGGTCCTGGGCACCTTCGACCCCGCCTTCCTCGACCTGCCACGCGAGGTTCTCGTCTCCGAGATGCGGGAGCACCAGAAGTATCTGGCGGTGACCGTGGGGGATGGGGACAGGCTCCTTCCCGCTTTCGTGGGGATCGCCAACACGCGCGTGCGCGACCCCGAGGTGGTTCGGCGCGGCTACGAGCGGGTGCTGCGCGCCCGGCTCTCCGATGCGCGCTTCTTCTTCGACGAGGACCGCAAGGTTCCCCTCGCCGAGCGCGTTCCGCAGCTCGATCGCGTCACCTTCCAGCAGAAGCTGGGCTCGGTCGGCGACAAGGTTCGTCGCATCCGATCCCTCGCGCTTTACCTTGCGGAGCGCCTCGGGCTTTCGGCGGCGCAGCGCGCGCACGCCGAGCGCGCGGCCGAGCTCTGCAAGGCCGACCTCGTCACCGGCATGGTCGGGGAGTTTCCCGATCTGCAGGGCGTGATGGGACGCGAGTACGCGCGCGCCAGCGGGGAGCCCGAGGAGGTGGCGGTGGCGATCTTCGAGCACTACCTGCCCCGCGGTCAGCAGGACCGCCTGCCGAAGACGGACGCGGGCGCGGTGGTCGGGATCGCCGATCGCATCGACACCATCGTCGGCATCTTCGGGATCGGCAAGCCGCCGACGGGAGCGGCCGATCCCTTCGGGCTGCGCCGCGCCTGCCTGGGCATCGTCCGCGTCGCGCTGGAGAAGGGCTACCGCTTTTCGCTCGGTGAGCTCGTCGACCGCGCGATCGACCAGCTCTCGGAGCGCATCACCCAGCCGCGCGACGAGGTGCGCGCGCAGGTTCTCGACTTCTTCGCGGGACGGCTGCGCAGCCACTTCGCCGAGGCGTACCCGGTCGAGCTCGTCGACGCGGTACTCGCCGCCGGATACGACGAGCTGCCGCAAATGCAGGCGCGCCTTTCGGCGGTGGCCTCGCACCTGGGCGACGAGAGCTTCCGCGGCCTGGCGGAGGGATTTTCGCGCACCAACATCGTGGAGAAGGCGCCCGGCTTTCAACCCGGACCGGTGGACGTTTCGCTTTTCCAGGCGGAGGCGGAGCAGGCGCTTCACCAGGCCTTCGTGCAGGTTCGCGAGCGCGTGAGCGAAAGCCTGCAGAGCGGCGATTTCTCGCGCGTGGTGAAGGTCTTCACCGAGCTGCGCGAGCCTCTCGACCGCTTCTTCACCGAGGTGATGGTAATGGTCGACGACCCCGCCTTGCGCGAAAATCGCCTGCGGCTCCTCCACGAGATCCGCTCCCTCTTCGGCAAGGTGGCGGACTTCGGCCGGATGGATCTGCGGAAGGCGGCGGCGTGATGCGAAGAGGGCTGGTCTGGCTGGCGCTTCTCTGCGCGGCATGCGCACAGGAGATCGACGAGGGCGATCCGCTCCCCGAGGGCCGTTTCCACTATCCGACCGGCGTGACGCTGACGCCCGAGTTGGAAGGGCTTCCGCAGCGCCTGCTCGTCGTCTCCTCCAATACGGACCTGCGCTACCGGGCCGGCCGCGTGCACGCCTTCGATGCCGCTGCCCTGGACGCGCTCGTCGACGGGGCCACCGGCGGCTGTGAGGGCGCGGATTGCCCCGTCGTGGAGATCTTCGACCTCGAACCGGCCCTGGTCGGCAGTGTGGAGATCGGCTCGCTGGCCGGCGAGATCGCCGCCACCGCTCTCGACGGAGCCGGCCTGCCTCCCGTTCGCGCTTTCGTTCCCATCCGCGGCACGAGGACCGTGGTCGCGGTGGACCTGGACGCGGCGGGGATCCGCTGCGCGGAGCTGGACGGCGACTGCCGGGAAGGCGGAGCGGGATTCGCTCGGGAGGATCCCTTCGTCGTCGTCGCGCACCTGGGCACGGTCTTCGTCGGGCACGTCACGCTCTTTCGCGACCGGACCGGCGCGCTGGGCTTCGCTTCGGCCGCCGCCGACTTCTGGCGGACCGGGGGAGGTGCCCTGACGGCGATCGACCTCGGCCCGACGGCGGTGGGCGGCCTGGCGGTGGGCAACTGCCGCGAGGAGGGAGGGGAGCAGACCTGCACCGTCTACGTGAACGGCCGGTCGGGCGGCGACGCGCAGCGCCTCTTCGCCCTCGACTTTTCGGCGAACGCCGTGCTCGAGAGTCCTCTTTTCTCGCGGAACGTCGGCCCCTTGCAGCGCGGCGCGGATTCCCGCGGCATCGCCGTCTCGCCGGCACGAGAGCGCGCCTACCTCGCGCAGCGCAACCCCGACGCCCTGGCCATCGTCGACGTCTCGCGCATGCCGGAGCTCCCCTCCGACGGCTGCATCGTCCCCGAGGGGGTGGAGTTACCGCCCGACGCGGGCTGTCCCGACCTGCCGCCTCCGACCGGAGAACGGCCGGCCTTCGCGCCCATCGCCCTGAGCCCGGCGCCCGGCCGGCCCATCGCGGCAGCGGTGATCGAGCGGGCGCCCGCCGGTGAGGCGAGCGATCTCGTGGTGCTGGCCACGACCCGTTCGCTCGCCTTCTTCGACGGCGCCACGGGCGCTCTCGTCGGCAACGTCCCGGGGATCGGCAGCGGCCCCGCGGCGATCGCCGTGCGGCAGCGCGGCGAGGGATTCCGCCTCTACGTCCCTTCCTTCGGCCGCTCGACCCTGGCCGTGATCGATCTCCCGGACCCCTTCCGGCCCGATCAGGCGCGGCTCGTCGCCCAGCTCGGCCGGCCGCGGGAGGACTCGTGATGCGCCGGAGGATCTGGTTCCTTCTCGCCCTGGCGACGGCCGCCTGCGCCGAAGAGGTGATCCCCTCCTTCGGTGACCTCCAGACGCCGGTGGCCCTCGCGGTCCATCAGCCCTCCGGGCGGGTCCTCGTCGCCTCGCAGGACGCCGACGAGCTGCGCGTCTTCGACCTGGAGTCGCGCGAGTACCTGGCGGCGCCGGCCGTCTCCTTTCCGCTCTCCATCCCCACCGTGCCGAGCCCGCGGCTCCTCGTCGCCGGCGAGCGCTTCGCCTTCGTGGTCTCGGGGGCCGACGGCGCGGTCGGCTTCGTGGACGCGGTGGTGCCGCCCGGCGCCTTCGGGCCGCGCAGCGTGGACGACGACGAGGGGCGTCCGGTGGCCGTCTTCGGCGGCCTGCTCCCGACCGCGGCGCTTCCCCTCGTCAGCCCCCACCACTACGCCGAAGGCCTGGGCGATCACGCCCTCGTCGGCGGACTTTCCCTCGACGGGACGGGCAGCCGGATCGTCGTCGTTCGCCCTCCCTTCGAAGGGGTGGAGCCGGAGGTGGTGGCCGAGCTCGACCTGCCCGGGATCGGGCTGGCGGGGCTGGCGCTCGAGCCCGCCTTCGAGGGCGACGTGCCCGATTGCCGCGCCGTGGCCATCGCCGACCTCGGCGGGCCCGGCGGGGAGGGCGGGGGGATCCACCTCGGGCGGGTACGGGTCGAGGCCGACGGCAGCGTAGCGCTGGAGGCGCCGGCCGAGCGGATCGAGGTACGCGTGGAGGTGGTGCTCCCCGACGGCTCGGTCGAGGAGCGCGCGGCGGCGGTGCGCGCGGTGGAATTCGCCCCGGTCCGTCCGGCTCCCGACCTCGCCAGGGCGGTGGCCGCCGACCCTTGCGTGCTGCGCTCGGGGCGCCTCTACGCCATCCTCGACCGCGCCCACTGCGGCGGGGCGGCGGTCTGCCCGAACTTCGCGGTCATCGACCTGCCCTCCGGCGCGCTGGCGACCGACCGCAGGGACGGCGGCGCCGCCGCCTACGAACTGCCGGGGGCTCCCCTGAGCCTGCTGCGCATCGACGGTCCGATCCAGGTCGAGGGCGCCTTCGTCGACGCCGTCGTGGAGGAGGACGGCCGGCCCGAGCTGCGCTCGGAGCCTGCCGGGCGCATCTTCGGCCTCGTCCTCGTGGCCGGGAGCGACGGGAGCGTGACCTTCGTCGCGGGCGGCATCGGCACCACCCTCACGGGGCCCGGCGGGCGCCGTCCCTCCGATCCCGCCTTCCTGCTCGACGCCGAGAACGCCGTTCCCGGCATCACCAGCGGCCCGGTCCGCATCGATCGCCGGGCCACCGTCTTGCCGCGGATCTCGTTCCCGCCCGAGGCGCGGCCGCGCGACGAGGAATGGACCGCGGCCTTCGAGGGGCCCTTGCCGGGGCTGGCCAACCTCGGCGGACCGGCGAATCTCGTCGGCGATCGCTTCGAGCTTCCCGCGTCGAGCGCGCAGGATTTCGTCATGCCGCTGCCCGTCCTCGCCTCGGAGGATCCGGAGGAGGCCGACCGCCTCGTCCCGCTGCAGTCGACCGCGGTCGAGCCTTCCTGCGACGGCTTCCCGGTGGTGGGGGTGGAGGAGGGCGGCCGCGCCCTGCGCGTGCGGCGGGACGCGCCCGGCTTCTCCAACCCTCCCGAGTGCCTGGAGGGCAACGTCTCCTTCGCCATCCTTCCGCCGCGCGCCCGGCCCTGGACGCTGACGGGGAGCCGGACCGGCTTCGCGGGGCGGGCGCCGGCCGATCCCGGTCTGCGGCAGCAGGTCCGCTTCGGTCGTCGGCTTCTCTTCGAGTTCCAGCCGCCCGAGGAGGCGGTCGAGCGCGGCGCCACCTTCCGCTGGACCACCAGCTCCGGCTTCACCTTCCTGCAGGTCTCCCGCTCGTCGCTCTTGCTTCCGGCCTCGTTGGCCCTTTACCGGCTCGGCGATGCGCAGGACGTGCGGGTGATCGTCGCCTTCAGCGGCTCGGACGCGATCGCGATCTTCGACCCCGCCGTCCCGCCGACGCCACGGTCGGGGCTGGACGTCTATCGTTGAGAGGCCAGCGGGAAGGGCGGCAAGGCGCTTGCACCAGAGGGTGCACATGGCGCCCGATCTCCTCCCCGTCTTCCTCGTCGTCCTCGCGGCCTCGGCTGCGTCCATCGCGGTCTACACGGACCTGAAGGCCCGCCGGATCCCCGACTGGCTCACCCTGCCGACCCTGGCGACGGCGCTGCTGGGGCGGCTGGCGATGGCCGGAATTTCGGGCCCCCTTGGCCTGCTCGACGGGCTTCTGGGCCTGGCTGTCGCCTTCCTCGCCTTCTTCCTCCTCGCCCTCGGCGGCGGGATGGGGATGGGCGACGTCAAGCTGATGGCGGCGATCGGGGCGATCCTCGGCTGGGAACGGACGCTGTACGCCCTCGTCTTCGTTTCCCTGGCGGGCGGCGTCCAGGCCATCGCCTGGACCCTGCGAAGCGGGCGACTCCTCCAGACCCTCGTCCGCTCGCTCAGGCGGCTCGTCCGGCCCTTCGCGCGGCCGGAGAAGGACGAGGGGCAGTACCTCCCCTACGCGGTGGCGATCGCCGCCGGCACGCTGGCCACCTTCCTCTTCCGCGGCTTCGCTCTTCTTCTCGCACTTTTCGTCGCCGCGGGGCCTCGCTCGGCCGCGGCGGAGTCGGTGATCCATCTCGGCGTCGGCACGCAGAAGGTCCTCAAGATTCGCGGCGGCATTCAGCGCATCGCCGTCGGCAATCCGGAGATCGCCGACGTGCGGCCCCTGGGGGACGGCGAGATCCTCGTCGTGGGCGTGCGCGAGGGAAGGACCACGCTGCTGGTCTGGCGAGCCAGCGGCGCTCGCGACAGCCACCTGGTGGTGGTGCGCAAGGTTTCCACCGAGGACCTCGCCGACGAGGTTCGGGCCCTCCTCGGCGAACGCGAGGGACTGGTCGTTCGGGCCGCGGGGGAACGGGTGATCATCGACGGCGAGGCCTATACCCCCGAGGACCACCGCCGCGTGCAGGCCGTCCTCGAGCTCTACCCCGACGTCCGCTCCATGGTCCGGGTCACGGAGCACGCCCGCAACCTCTCCGTCGCGGAGATCAACCGCGAGCTTCGGAGGGCCGGGCTCGGTCACGTGGTGGCGCAGGCGATCGGGGGAAGGATCGTCCTCGAAGGCCACGTCGAATCGGAGGTCGAGAAGCGCAAGGCCGAGCTCGTCGTCGCGGCTCTGGGCGAGACCGCCGAAAACCTCGTCCAGCTCGGCCTGCGGCGCATGGTCCTGTCGGAGGTGCATTTCCTCGAGGTGCGACGGTCGAAGATGCGCCAGCTCGGCATCCGCTTTCCCTTCGACGTCGCGGGCAGCGCCGCGGCCGCCACCGCGATCCAGGGGAACTTCCCGGTGGACGGCGGGGGCCGCGTCACCGTCGGCAGCTACGAGGCGCTGGTGGAGGGCACGGGGCAGTGGTCGCTTCGCATGGCGGTCGACAAGGGATTCGGCCGCCTCCTCGCCCAGCCCACCCTGGTCTGCGCCTCGGGCGAGGAGGCCGAGTTCCTCGCCGGCGGCGAGGTGCCGCTGCCGCTCATCACCCAGAACAGCAATACCGTCGAGTATCGCAAGTACGGCGTCGTCTTGCGGCTGCGGCCCACCGCCGACCGCAACGGAAACATCGTCACCGAGATCGAGGCGGAGGTCTCCGAGCTCGATCGCTCCGTCGCCGTCGCCGTCGGTCCCAACGTCTCCGTCCCCGGCTTTCGCAACCGCTCGGTGAAGACCTCGGTGACCGTGCGAAGCGGCGAGACCATCGTGCTTTCCGGCGTCTACACCCTCGACGAGCAGAAGAGCGTCTCCAAGGTCCCGCTGCTCGGCGACATCCCCATCCTCGGCGAGCTCTTCAAGCAGCGCACCACCGACGACACCGAACGCGAACTGCTCATCTTCGTCACGCCTCGCCTCGTCAATCCGGAGAGCCGGGAGGTGGTCTCCGCCATCGAGCGGATGCGCGAGACCTACGAGGCGGGCGAGCGCGAACTTGGATTCGGAATCCTCGACTGAGGTCTCGACCTTTTTGCGGAGGAAGCCATGGAAATCCGGATCACCGGTCCCGGCGATGCCTCCTTCACCTTTTCGCTTGTCGAGAGCGCCCTGGTGGGACGGGCCGTGGGATGCGATCTGAGGCTGGACGATCCGCAGGTCTCCAAGCGCCACGCGCGGATCTGGCTGGAGGGGGCTCGGGCGTGGATCGAAGACCTCGGCTCGCGCAACGGCACCTGGATCGACGGCCGGCGGGTCGAAGGCCCCGCGCCCATCCCGCCCGACGCGCGCCTCTGCGTGGGGCCCTTCTCACTCGAAGTGTGTGCATCCGAGAAAGGGGACGCGGCCGAGGATCCGGTGGAACTTCGGCGGGCACTCATCGAGGAGGTGATCGCCGCCCTCGACCCGCGGCGGCTCGAGATCGAGAACCTTCCCGAGGAGGAGTTGCGCCGCCGCACCGACGAGGCCATCGCGCGCATCCTCGCCGAAGCTCGCGAAGCGATCCCGCCCTCGATCACCGTCGAGTCGCTGCACCGAGAGATCCTCGACGAGGTCCTCGGGCTGGGGCCCCTGGAGGCGCTTCTGGCCGACGACTCCATCACCGAGGTGATGGTCAACGGCCCTGCCCGGATCTACGTGGAGCGGGAGGGACGGCTGGAGCTTTCCCCGCGGGTCTTCTCCTCCGAACGCGCGCTCCTCGGTGCGATCGAGCGGATCGCCGCTCGCGTCGGACGCCGCATCGACGAGGCGTCGCCCATCGTCGACGCGCGCCTACCCGACGGCTCGCGCGTCTGCGCCATCATCCCGCCTTTGGCGCTCTGCGGCCCCTGTCTCACCATTCGCAAGTTCCGCCACGATCGGCTCGGCCTCGACGACCTGGTACGGCGGGGCACGCTCTCCGAGCCGATGCGAAGATTTCTCGAGCTGGCGGTGCGGGCTCGGCGCAACGTGGTGATCTCCGGCGGGACCGGCTCGGGAAAGACCACGCTTCTCAACGCGCTCACCGAGTTCTTCTCCGAGGGAGAGCGGATCCTCACGGTGGAGGACGCCGCCGAGCTGCAGATCCGCAAGCCGCACTGGGTTCGTCTCGAGGCCCGGCCGCCCAACATGGAAGGAAAGGGCGCCGTCACCATCCGCGACCTGGTGCGGGCCAGCTTGCGCATGCGCCCCGATCGCATCGTGGTCGGCGAATGTCGAGGCGGCGAGGCGCTCGACATGCTGCAGGCGATGAATACCGGCCACGATGGCTCGCTGACCACCGTGCACGCCAACTCGCCCCGCGACGCCATCGCCCGCATGGAGACGCTCTGCCTCATGGCGGGGATGGACCTGCCATCCCGCGCCATCCGCGAGCAGATCGCCAGCGCCGTTCACCTGGTGGTGCAGACCGCGCGCCTCCCCGACGGCCGGCGGCGGGTGGTCTCCATCGCCGAGGTCACGGGCATGGAGGGGGAGCGGGTGACGCTCCAGGAGATCTTCGTCTGGGACGGCGGCCACCGGGCCGTGGGCTTCGTCCCCGCCTTTTGCGAGCGCATGCGCGAACACGGAGAGGACCTCGACCTCTCGATCTTCCAGCCCGGGGGAGGTTGATGGATGCGGGCGAGAGCATCTGTGCTTTTCGTTTCCGCGCTCTGCGCGGCGGTGGTGGCGGCGCTGGCGAGCCGGGCCATCGTCGCGCGCGGGTGGGAAGCAGCGCCAGCGGAGGCGCCGGGCCCCGACCTCGCCGATTTCACCGCGGAGCGGAAGGGCCGGGAACTCGCCCTCTCCCGGCTGGTCGAGGAGGGGAGGTGGGAGACGGTCGAACGCGAGGCGCAGGCCCTGCTCGATCTCGACCCGATCAGCGAGGTCGCTCGCGCGGCGCTCGAGCGCAGCCGCGAGGAGATCGACGCCCGCGACCGGCTCGAGAAGGCGCTTCACCTGCTCGAGGAGGGGCGCGAGGAGGATGCCCTTCTCGGGCTCCTGGCGATCCCGGAGGCGACCGAGGCGGGGACGAGGGCGAGGGTGGAGGCCGGGCCGCTCCGGGAGCGGGTGGCAAGGAGGGCCCGAGCGGATTGCCTCGGCCTGGCCCGCGCCGGCCGCCACGAGGAAGCGCTGAGGCGATGCCGGCTCCACCTGGATCTGACCTGCGGCGAGGAGGCCGACCCCGCGGTTCTGCAGCGGCAGCGTTGGCTGGAGCGGAAGCTCGGCCTCGCCGGGGATGCGGCCTGGAGCTGCCCCCAGCGCTCGGTCGCGATCGTGGAGGCCGGCGGGGCAGACGTGCGGGCCATCCTGCGGGCCTGGGAACGAGGCGAGGCCGGCGACCACGCCGCGCTGCGGCTCGAGCGCCTCGCCGAAAAGGGAGACGCGGAGGCCGCCCGCCACGCGGAAGCGGTACGCGAGGCGGAGATCCGCCTGCGGGAAGCCGCCTCCTCCCTCCTCGACGGGGAGCTGGAGCGGGCGTACCGGGCCCTCGGGCAGGCGGCCGCCACCGAGGAGCGGCTTCTGGGGCGGAGGCGCTCGCTGCGCTACCTCGAGCTCTCCGAGCGCTTCGCCCGGCTCGCTTTGAAGCGGGGGCTGGAGCTTTCCGAAAAGCGACGTTTCCGCGAGGCCCGGGAGATCCTACGCCTGGCCGCCGAGCTCGATCCCTCCAACCTGGACGTCTTGCGCGCCCTATGGCGACTGGAGGACGCCGAGTAGGGCGGACGAGGGGCCGGCCCGGAGCGCGCCTCCAGAGCTCGGCAGCCGGGCGTGATCGTCGCGATCGGGCACCGCCGCAAGGCGCGGGTACGAGGACCGCAGCCCCGCCTCCGTCGCCACTGCAGGAT
>QGUN01000019.1 GCA_003242475.1 Pseudomonadota bacterium | reverse complement strand
GCAGAATGCGTAAAGCGGGATCAGGCCTACTCTCGGGGGCTGGGAGTTGTGTATAAGAGGCCGGTTCATCACCAACACCGGAGACAGCTCGAACTGCCCCTCGTCGTCGACGATCGAATAGGACTGGAAGGCGAGCGAATACCCGGGCCGTAGCTGCACGTTCACCCGCCACATGCTCTCCTTGCCCACCGGCGTGTCCGGGAAGCCAATCGGCTCCAGAAAGACGATGGGGAAGGGATTGACCTGTTGAAAGGAGATCGGGATCTCCGTCTCGCCGCCGGCCCGCGTATGCGAGAGTACGAAGCGGGTCTGCACCGCCGGTTGCGCGACGTCGTAGGGCGACTGACTGCGCCGCAGGCGGAACACCACCGACTCTCCCGGAGAAAGGAACCTCGATCCATTGACGGGGTTGTCGACCAGGGTCAGCGCGCCATCCTCCACCCGCGGATCCCAGATCAGGCACTCCCCCTCACCCTCGTGCCTCACCTCGATGTCGAGCTTGAGTGTCCGGTCACCATCGATGATGCCCAGGCGGATGGGATCGGAAGGGTCGAACCGCAACTCGCACCCGTCCTGCGGCACGTAGAACTCGAGCGGCGCCTCGAGAACCGGCTGGAAGGGCAGCCGCGTTTCGATCCGGAGCGTCGCCTGGTGCAGCCCGGGTTCCTCCGCGCGCAACGAGAGGGGAAGCGTCCAGCCATTGCCGGCCGGAACCGGCGCGAAGGCATCCAACACGAAGGCGCCGCCGGCGTCGATCAACTTGGCCGAGGCGAAGTCGACCTCCCCCTCCTCGCCCAGGTTGCGAATGGTCGCCGCCACGCTCGACCGGCTGCCCAGGGGAAGGATCTGCGAAGCGGGAGCGTCGACGACCAGGAGCGGCCCCTCGCTTCGACCGGAGACGTCGACGCGAATCTCGTCCGCGCCGGTCCGGACCAGGAGCTCCGCGTGGTAGGTGCCGAATTGCGGAGGACCAAAGCGGACCTCGCCCCTCACGGTTTCGTTCGGCTTCAGCTCCAGTGGAAACTCCGCGTCAAGCGCGAGTTCGAAGAGGGTGAAATCGGGGTCGAGCCGAACCTCCTCGATCCGCAACGGGGCGGTACCGTCGTTGCGCAAGAGGACCTCCTGGTGCGCGGTGAATCCAGGGGGAACGGACTCGAAGCGGATCTCGGGCGGGGCGACGAAGAGCTGGGGCGCAACGCCCGTTCCCGTGAGCGTGAGCCGCACCGGCAAGCAGTTCGCGCACGGGCTGATCTCCAACCAGGCCCGATGGTTGCCGCGAAGGCGCGGCACGAAGCTCACCTCCAAGGTGGCCGTGCGTCGACCCCCGAGCACGAAGGGCGAGGTGTCGACCTCGAACTGGTTGGACGCCCGAAGCCCCAGCCGAACGTCCAGATCTCCGTCGGCGATGCTTTCCAAGGTGAAGACGGCACTGGCCCGCGAACCGATCGGCACCTGGCCGAAGTCCAGCTCCGCCGGCTCCACCTGCAGCGCGCGCTCCACGCCGCGTCCCCGGAAGGGCAGGGTCGGCGGCTCCCGGCTGCCCGTTTCGAAGCGGATGAGGCCCTCGTACTCCCGCTGCTCGCGCGGCAGGAAGCGGATGGCGAGCTGCATCGACTGCCCGGGTGCGAGAGAAAAGCGGTAGGGCTCCACCTCGATGGGGGCATCGCCGGGATTCACGTGGACCGAGACCGCGCCCTGTCCGACGTTTCGCACGGTGACGGTCATCTTGCGGCCGCCCTTGATCGGGACGGTGCCGAAATCGAGCTGGACCGGATCGAATTCGAGCCTGTGCACCGCCTGGGTCACGGGCGGTTCCGAACGGCCGCACGCGAGGACGAAGAGAGGGAGCAAGAGCAGCGCCGCGCGTTGCATGGGATCCTCCCACATTGGCGAATGTGGACGGGACGGAGTCGGGATCACCTCGCGGGTCAGGGGTTAAAGATCCCCGCGCGGCGGTCGCGCTTCAAGACCGGGAGGGCCTCCGATGGCGGGAGGCCGGATCGCGCCGGCTACGCCGGATGGCGCGGACGAAGAGGGCGAAGACGATCCCGGCGAAGACGTAGCCCACCGTGGCGGGCCACGGGAGCCCGAGCAGGAGGGGCGCGGGGGCGTGGAGGGCGATGCTGGCGCCGACCATCGCGCCCAGAAAGACGAGGGCCAGGGAGAGCCGGTCGAATCGCTCGTCGCGGGCCAGGCGTTCCTCCGGGCTGGATTCGGTCTGCATCTTCAGCCGCAGCCGCCCCTCCTGCAGGTCGGTTACCGCCTGGCCGAGGATCAAGGGGAGGCGTCTCGCCGTGTAGCGCAACGAGGTGAGCTGGTAGAAGATCTCCTCCTGGATGCGCTCCCGGCTGTAGAGCTCGCGCGCCATTCGCTGCACGTAGGGGAGCATCTCCTCCAGCGGGTCCACCTCGGGAACGAGCTGCCGCGCCAGCCCCTGCGCGGTCAGAAGCGCCTTGAAGAAGAGGGTGTAGGACGAGGGCATCCGCACCTTGTGTCGCACGGCGATCTCGGCGAGCTGCCGCGCGAACTCCTCGATCTGCAGCTCGGCCAGGGAGCGGCCCATGACCTGGCGCTCGAAGAGGCCCTGCAGATCCGCCTCCCAGGCCGCGTAGTCGACGTGGTCGGTGCGGATGGCCAGCTCCCAGTAGACCCGCGCGATGGTGCGGAAATCCTTGCGCTGGATGGCGAAGAAGATGGTGACGAGGTTCTCCCGCATCTCCTCGGTCAGCCTGCCGACCAGGCCGAAGTCGAGGAGCGCCAGGCGATTGCCCTCGAGCACCAGGACGTTTCCCGGGTGGAGATCGCCGTGGAAAAGGCCGTCCTCCAGGAGCATCTGGAAGGCGGCGGCGAGGTAGCGCTGGCCGACCAGGCGCATGTCGAAGCCCGCCTCCCGGGCGCGGGCGATGCGCACCCCCTCCACCCACTCCATGGTCAGCACCTGCTCGGCGGTATGACTGCGGAAGACGGCCGGGATGACGATGTGGTCGCTTCCGGCGAAGTTCTCGGCGAAGCGCTGCAGGTGCGCGGCCTCCACGCGGAAGTCGGTCTCCTCGGCCACGGCTTTGCGCAGCTCGGCGAGGATTCCGGGCAGGTCCATCAGGCGGACCTCCGGAAATTGCGCCTCCGCGCGGCGGGCGAGGAAGAGCAGAAGCGAGAGGTCCGTCTCCAGCCGCTCGCGCACGCCGGGCCGCCGCACCTTCACCGCCACCTCCTCGCCGGAGGGGAGCCTGGCGCGATGCACCTGCGAGATCGAGGCGGTGGCCACCGGCTCGCGCTCGAAGTCGGCGAAGAGCTCGTCGGGGCCGGCGCCGAGCGCCTGGCGGATCTGGGCCTCGACCTCCTCCCAGGGGAAAGGCCCCACGTCGTCCTGCAGCCCCTGCAGCGCCTCGGTATAGGCAGCCGGCAGGATGTCGGAGCGGGTGGAGAGCATCTGCCCGAGCTTGACGAAGGTGGGCCCGAGCTCCCGCAGGACCGCCACCATCTCCTCGGGCGAAAAGCCCCGCTTGCCCTCGTCCTTCCGGAGTAGACCGAGGCCCGGGAGGTCCAGGTTGGCCACCAGCCATCCGAGGCCGTGGCGAACCAGCACCTGGGCGATCTGTTGCAGGCGCCCCAGGTCCTTGACGACCTGGCGGGCGCCGAGCGCGGTTCGGGCTGCGGTGCGAACGATGGACACGGCGATCCTTCAACCGACGCGAGCCTCGGGCCCCTCCCCGCGGCCAGGAGTCCGTCGCGGTAACTCGACCTGCTGCGACGGCCGATTCCTAGGACAGGCTCCGAAAAGCGGCCAAGCCGGGCCTTGCCCGCCACCTCCGCCGGATGCTAGCAGGGTACCAAACCCCGCGACGCCAGGGAGTCCGCTGTGAGCGAGACGCTTCTCGGTACCGATCTCTTCCGCCTCGACGACCTCCTTTCCGACGAGCAAAAGCTCGTGCGACGAACTGTCCGCCGAATGGTGGAGGAGGAATTCCTCCCGGTGGTGCAAAGGCACTACCGCGAGGGAACCTTCCCGGCGGAGATGGCGCCTCGCCTCGGCGAACTCGGCCTCCTCGGCATGAACCTCCACGGTTACGGCTGCCCTGGCACCGACAACATGACCTACGGCCTGGCCATGCAGGAGCTGGAGCGCGGGGACTCCGGCCTGCGCTCCTTCTGCTCGGTGCAGGGGGCGCTGGCCATGTATCCGATCTGGGCCTTCGGCACCGAAGAGCAGAAAAAGCGCTTCCTTCCCGAAATGGCGAAGGGTCGCCTCATCGGCTGCTTCGGCCTGACCGAGCCGGACCACGGCTCGGATCCGGGCAGCATGAAGACGCGTGCCCGCCGCGACGGAAGCGATTGGATCCTCAGCGGGACCAAGCTCTGGATCACCAACGGATCGATCGCCGACGTGGCGGTGGTCTGGGCGAAGACGGGCGACGACGCCAAAAGCATCCAGGGCTTTCTGGTGGAAAGGGGCATGCCCGGCTTCGAGGCCCGCCCCATCCGCGGCAAGCTGAGTCTTCGCGCCTCCGATACCGCGGAACTTTCCCTCCAGGAGGTGCGCGTGCCGGAGCGCAACCGCCTGCCGGGCGTGACCGGGCTGCGCGGACCTTTGATGTGCCTCAACCAGGCGCGATACGGGATCGCCTGGGGCGCTACCGGCGCCCACGTCGCCTGCTTCGAGGCGGCACGCGACTACGCGCTCTCGCGCATCCAGTTCGGCAAGCCGATCGCCTCCTACCAACTCACCCAGCTCAAGCTGGCCGACATCTACACCGAGCTCGTCAAGGCGCAGCTTGTCAACTTCCGCCTCGGCCAGCTCAAGGACCTCGACCAGGCGAGCTTCGTCCACATCTCCTTCGCCAAGCGCAACAACGTGCGAGCGGCGCTCCAGGCGGCGCGGACCGCCCGCGAGATCCTCGGCGCCAACGGGATCAGCGACGAGTACCCGGTCTTCCGCCACATGGCGAACCTCGAGTCCGTCTACACCTACGAGGGGACGCACGACGTCCACACGCTGATCCTCGGCAAGGAGCTGACCGGCATTTCCGCCTTCCACTGATCTCGACCGATGCGCCACAGCCTCCGTCTCAAGGTCCGCTTCAACGAGGTGGACGCCGCGGGCATCGTCTTCTACCCGCGCTTCTTCGACTACTTCCACATGGCGTTCGAAGACTTCTTCGGCGCCGCCACCGGAACCGACTACGCCGTGTGGATCCGCGACCGACGCATCGGCTGGCCCGCGGTGCACGTCGAAGCGGACTACCGCTCGCCTTTGCGCTACGGCGAGGACTTCGCCGTCGAGCTGAGCTTCCGCTCGATCGGTCGCTCCTCCTTCGTCTGCGTCTACCGGATCGTCGTCCGGGAGGAGCTCTGCGCGGAGGCGCACGTCACGGTGGTCACCACGGACCTCGAGCGCATGCGTTCCATTCCCATCCCGGAGGAGGTCCGCGCAGCGCTCGAGCGCCACCTCGAAGGCTGACGGGCGCCCGCTCGCCGACGTGGCCCGGCGCCATTTCCGTGCGCATGCTCCGTGCATGACGGAACCCAACGCGCAGGCCCGCAAGATCGTCCGGGTGGTGCCCACCGTCCACCGCTGGCGGGTACACGACGACCGCATCGGCGGCGAGGAGAGCGACGCCTATGCGGTGGTGCGCTCGGGGCGGGTGACGCTGATCGATCCCTTGCCCGTCAGCGAATCGGAGCTGAGGCGCCTCGGACAGATCGAGGCGATCGTCCTGACCGCCGCCAACCACCAGCGCTCGGCATGGCGCTACCGGCGCCTCTTCGGCGTGCCGGTCTTCGCCCCCGAGGGTCCGACCGTCGGCCCGGTGCCCGGCCAGCTCGAGGAGGAGCCGGACTACCGCTACTCGGGCGGCGATACCCTGCCAGGAGGCCTGGTCGCCTTCCACGCGCCGGGCCCGGCGGAGGCGATGTATGCGCTGTGGCTGGACAGCCCGCGCAGCGTCGTCTTCCTTTCCGATCTCCTCTGGCACGACGGCTCCGGCCTGCTGCGTTTCTTCGACTCGGCCTACCAGGACGAGCCGATGCGCACGCGGGCGAGCGTCCGCCGCATCGCCGACCACCTGCCGCTCGAGGTGCTCTGCTTCGCCCACGGCCCGCCGATCTGCGAGAACGCCCGTCAAGCCCTCGAAAGGGCCCTCGCCGTGGACCTCGAAGAACGCACGGGGCCCAGCGGGTACGCCGAGCCCCCATGAGTCGCTGAATCTCGATCACCCTCCATCGTGGACCGCCGCCCCACCCTCGTCGTGCCCCAGATACCGGCGGAGCTTGCGCACGAGGCGGAAGAGGACCGCCTCCACGCCCTTGGTGGAAAGCCCGAGGTTCATCGAGGCGATCTCGGAGGCGCTCCCGCCATCGAGGTAAAAGAGGCGAAAGACGAGGGCGTCTCGCGCGGCCCGAGGTCCCTCGAGGACGTGGTCCAGCGCCTTCACGATCCGCTCCAAATCGAGCCGGCGGCCGTAAATCTCGTCCGGGTAGGGCGGGAGCTCGTCGGGCATGGATGCGGATGCCTGCTGGTGGGCCCGGCGCACGGCCATGCGGCGCAGGTAGTCGCGCGCGAGATTGCAGGCGATGGTGCGCAGCAAGGCGCGAAGCTGTGCCGGGCTTTCGACGGCACGAAGCGCCTCGCAATTCCGCGAAAGGAGCCGCTCGTAGGTGTCTTGCTCCAGATCCTGGACGACGGCGGCATCCTGCGTCCCGAGGACGCCGGCAAGGGCGCGCACGACGACCGCGCGATGCGTGGCGACAAGCTCCTCCCAAGCGGCGGAGTCCAGCCGCACGCATCGCTCGATCAGGTCGTACGCACCCTTTCGCCCAGTGTAGTCACTCAACCCACCCCGAATAGCAAAAAGCGAGGGCGCGCGCCACGGTGCCGTGCGTGGCCGGTTTAGCTCCGGGGAGGGAGGGATCAGCGAGTCCGGTAGGTGATGATGCCGTGCGTCGGATCGTAGGGCGAAACGCCCACCTTCACCCGGTCACCGAGGACGATCCGGATGAAGTGCTGACGCATCTTGCCGCCGACCCTCGCCTGGATCTGAGGGCCGCTGTCGAGCTGGACCGTGAAGAGGCCACCGGGGTGGACGTCGGTGACCGTGCCTTCCACTTCGATGAGATCGTCGCGAGCCAGAAATTACCTCCTTTGTCCAGTGTTCGGAATCCAACAAATCCGCGGTCGGTCGCGCCGACCGGGGTGGAAAATGCACGTATCGACGAAAAACTGCAAGCCTCGCGCTCAGTTGGAGGGGGGTACGGCCGGCTCGCGATAAACGATCCGGGGCGAAGCGAGCGCGTCGACGCGGCGCAAAAAATCGCGGAAGTCGGTGTAGTCCTCGGGCGAGACCCGCCCCGTCGAGAGCTCGAATTCCCGATGGACGACGAGCCGGCCACCCTCCTGCGCGACCCGCAGACGAAACACCCCGAAACGGCTTTTCAATTCCTCGGACGGCGGTATCTCCAGGATCTCCGCGCCGTCGGGGAGCACGATCTCCACCGTCGACAGCTCCCGGCCGGGGGGCGGGAGGACGAGGTCGTGGTCGCGCCGCCCCAGCGGCGCGTATGCGTAGAGGAGCCGGCTCTGCCGCCCCAGGGGGTAGATGGCGCGCGCCCCGGCCGCGGTGGGCTCGGCGAGGGAGGGGATCTCCGCGGAGAAACGCACGGTGAAGCTGCGGTCGAGCGCGCGGGGGTCGGAGGTCTCCACCTCGTCCGCGGTCAGCCCCGGATGCGTCTGGGCCCAGCGCCGCTCCAGCGCCTGCTTGCGGCGGTTGGGGGAGGCGTAGACGCGGCGCAACGCAGGCGCGGCCACCCCGCGGGCGGCGATCTCGCCCTCGCCCGCCGCGGAGCCATCTTCCCGAACCACGAGGGCGAGGCGGGACTCGCGCACGTTCTCTTCCGCCCGGCCCACCCCCGTCCGCGTCCGCTCCCCGCGCCCGTCGGGATGCACCACGAGGATCTCGGCGTCTCGATCGGCCTCCGGAAGCTCCGTGGCCCCCGACCATTCCGCCGTTCCGTCGAGGAAGAGGTCGAGGGCGGGCACGTAGAGCACGGCGTGGTTGAAGACGGCCAGCGAGGCGGGTTCCCCCTCCACGCGTCCGAGGTTGCGCATGCGCAAGAGGACGAGCCTCGCGTCGATCCCCACCGCCCGTAGCAGGGCGTAGGTGAGCCCCGCCTTGTCCTTGCAATCGCCGAAGCCCCGCCGCAGTACCTGGTCCGCGCGGTAGGGCTTGTACGAGTGGATTCCCAGCTCCAGCCCCACGTAGCGCGTCTTTTCGACCACGTAGCGGTGGATCGCCTCCACCCTCCTTTGCACGTCCCAGGCGGGAATGCCGGCCACGATTCTCTGCGCCTGCTCGCGGATCTCCTCGGTGGGCCGAACCTGGTCCTCCACCAGCCCCCACCAGTAGCGCGCCACCTCGTCCCAGCTGGCGAAGGTGGAGACGTGAAGGTAGCGCGCCACCTCGATCCAGCCGGGCATTCGAGGCTCGACCACGATCTTGGGCGAGTCGCGGACGAGCCAGCGGTGCAGCACCCCGTCCTCGCGCTCGGCGCGCTCGTACCGAGCTCCGGGAAGGTCGTTGAAGCGGATCGCTCGGCCGGGCGGCATGTGCAGCACGTACTCCCAGGAGGCGATGGGGACCGTGTCCTGGGCGAGCTGAATGTCGCCGAAGTAGTCCGAAAGCAGGTTGTCCCGTGCGATGTCGTCGAGGCGGTAGACGAGCTCCACGACGTCGCCGGGGCGAAGGTTAGGGAAGGAGATCAGCCGCAGCCGGGCGTCGTAGTAGATGCCCGCCTCGGTATCGTGCAGCGAGCGCTCGGTGGAGACGTGGCCCCACTCGATGCTCCCATCGGGCCGGAGGATCCGCGCGCGCTCGATGCGCAGCACCTCCCGGTCCGGCGCGTAGCGGATGTGGAAGGTTCGGAACCGGTCCGCGCCGCGCTGGCTCCCCACCCAGACGATGCTCTGCTCGGTGCGGGAGGCCTGACCGCTGGGGTGGACTCGTACCACGCGCACCTCGGCCAGGCGGACCGCATCCTCCTCGGGAGGCTCCGCCCCGATCCTCGCCGCCTCCTCGCGCAGGTCGCGCAGGTACGAGTCGGCGAAGGCATCCTCTTTCCAGCCGAGGGTCCGAACCTTTTCCCGCAGCTCGGCATTTTGCGGAGCCAGGCGAAGCGCCGTGGAAAAAGCCTCGCGCGCCGCCTCGGCATCGCCCCAGGCGATCTCCAGGCGGCCGAGCTTTTCCCACGTTCGCGCCTCGTCCGGCGCCACCGCCAGGACCTCTCGAAAGACGGCACGCGCCTCGTCGAGGCGGCCGTTCGCGGCCAAGAGTTCCGCGCGCCAGGCGGCGAGCGAAAGGTCCACGGGGAGGAGGCGAGCGAGCGAAACGAGGACCTCGTCCGCCTCCTGGACGCGCCCGGCTTCGACCAATGACGTGGCGAGGAAGAGGGCCGCGGCGCGATCGGCGGGCTGAAGCCCCAGAGCCACCCGGAGCCTTCGGATCGCCTCGTCCACCTGGCCGTCGCGCCGCGCATGCTGCGCGAGCCGGCGGTGCAGGCGTCCCTCGTCGGGGTAGCGCTCCACGAGCTCCTCGACGATTCGGCGCGCCCGAGCGCGCTCCCCCACCGCCTCCCAGGCCCGGGCCCACACCTCGTGCGCCACCCAGTCGCCCTGGGCCCGGGGCAGACGGGGCGCCAGAACCTCGATGGCCTTCCACGGCGAGCCGCGCGAAAGCCAGTGCCGGGCCAGAGCCGCATGCGCCAAGGCCTCCCCGGAGCGCTCGGCGGCGACCGCGCGCTCGAGGTAGGCGCGGCGGCGGTCCAGGTCCTCCTCATGCCAGCGCGCCGCGAGGAGCTGCACCTCGGGGCGCCCGGGCGCCGCGCTCGCCGCCCGTTCCACGGCGGCCACGTGCTTCTTTTCTACCCGGTCGAAGGGATGGCGCTCCCCCAGGACCCGGGCCCAATCCTCCAGGCCGCGCGGCCCGCCCCGCTGCGCCAGTTCCTCCACCAGCGGCGAGCGGCCCCGCATCACCCTCCCCTCCGGGATCCGCTCCGCGGGCGGATAGGCGCCCCGAGTCGGCGCCACCACCCGCAGCCCCGGGATGGCCGCCCCCTTCTCGTCCGCCACCCGCATCTCCAGCAGGAGCGGAAAGGTGCCGCGGGAGGCGATCTTCAGAAGCAGGTGGTTCGGCCCCGGGCGAAGCGAGATGGGGACGACGCGCTGGTCGAAACGCGCCGGGTGGTCGTCGGGATCGGAGAGGATGGCGCGACCCGAAAGCCATGCGCGGGTGGGGCCGGGCGTACCCAAGAAGAGCTGGGCCTGAAGGGCCCGCGGCGCCCGGATCTCGGCGAGCACGTAGACCACCTGCTCGCCGCCCCCGCGGAAGGCCTCGTCCAGCACGATGGTCCCGGTCCGCCCCAGGCCAGGAAGCGCCCGCCAGCGCACCGGGTGGCGCTGCCCCTCGTGCTCCATTTGGAGGTCGCCCTCCAGCTCCGGCCCGTAGCGCTCCGAGAAGCCCGCGCCGTTCTCGTTGGGGAATGGCCCGATCGCGCTGACGTCGGTGATGACGCCGATGGCCGCGAGGTTGGCCTGCATCCGCGGCAAGCGCCCCCTCCGCCGCTCCACGTCGGCGAGGAGACGCCGGGCGAGCGCGCGCACCTGCGGATGCGTCCTCCACGACTCCGCCACCCGGTACAGCAGGTCCGCCGCCCGCTCCAGCGAGCCGCCTTCTTCGAGAAGGTCGCGCAGCTCGTAGAGATCGGCCGCCGCCCCCGGCTCGCCCAGCCGCGAGAGCACCCGCGCGCGGAGCTGGTCCAGGCGGTGGCGGTGGGCGTCCAGCGGCGGAGCCTCCACCAGGCGCGGGGCGATTTCCGAGGCGCCGACTGGAAGCGCCAGGGCCAGCGCCAGGGGGAGGACCAGACCGATGTGGAGGGAAAGGCGCGTCATGGAGGCCCCGAAGGTTCCCACATCCTAGGAGCCTGCTGCGCCAACGCAACCTGCTGTGGAGGCAGAGCCGGCAGCCGGCGCGCTCGCTCCTCGACGTGGCGACGGCCACGCCTGCATCGCTCGTCCGTGCGCTTACCGGCCTCGCCGGCCGCCTTCGCCGCAACGGTCGATGCCCGCAACCGGCTCCCATCCAGGCGCGGTTTCGAGCCGCGCTCCGATCGCCTCCTCATAACGCCCGGGCCACCGCGAGCACGGCGACGCGCGCCGCGCCCGCCTCCCGGAGCGCCTGCGCCGCCGCGCCGGCGGTGGCCCCGGTGGTGACCACGTCGTCGACCAAAACGATCGACAGCCCCGAAAGATCCCCGCGGGCGCAAAACGCGCCCGCCACGGCCGCGCTCCTCTCCTCCCGGCCTCGCCCTACCTGGTGGCCGCCGGGGCGGATCCGCGCGAGCGCGCGCCCGAGGCAGGGAAGGCGAGCCTCGCTCGCCACGCCCCGGGCGAGAAGAAGCGCCTGATCGAAGCCTCGCTCTCGCCTCCGCGCCGGGTGGAGGGGCACGGGGACGACCGCGTCGGCACCGCGCAGGACCTCGGCGCCCGCCGCCGCCATCGCCGAGGCGAGCCGCATGGCGAGGCTGCGAGCCCCCCGGTACTTGAGCCGACGGACCGCCTGGGCCACCGGCCCACCGTAGACGAAGGGGGCGATGACGAGGTCGAAAGCGGGTAAGGCCACGGCGCAGCTCGAACAGAGAAACGGCCTTGCGCCTCGGGCGAGCGGCGGGGGCAAGTTCCCCGCGCATCGCGGGCAGCGCCAGGCCGGAAGCGCTTCCACCAGCCCGGAGCAATCGGCGCAAAAGAGGCCCCGCGCCGCCGCGCGGCAGCCGGCGCAGCCGGAGGGAAAGAGGAGCTCGGCCAGCCCGCCCAGCACAAGGGCCAGCTTAGCTCCCACCCCCGACATCCGCGGTCCGCCCCTGCCCTCCCGCAGGGCCCTCGTCCTCGCCCCTACCGAGCGGCTCGGCGGGAAGGGTTGCGGTCGAACTCTGCTCCGCTCGATACGCCCCCAGCGGCCTCGATTCCTGGTATGGCGACAATCACACCCTCTCCATCTTCGCTGGCCACGGAACGAGGGCTTCGCTCCATTTTGGGGAGCCGGAGACACGACACGTGCTGGGTCGACCCAGACAATACCATGCGACCTGGCAAGACGGCCGCCAGCCGGGCAGCCTACGGGACGTGGATTTCAATCTGTACCCTCAACACCTCGGCCCTTACACAAGCAAACCACCAATGGCTGCGAAGGCGACGTCCTCTCCCAGTGGACCGCGGCATCGAGGTTCCCCTTCCGCCCGGATACGAGTTTGAGCCGACGGTGGAGGTCGAGGAGATTCAGGCAAATTTCTTCGCCAGCCATCCTAACGCCAACGCGATCTGGGAGCGCCTCCTTGACGTGCTTCCGGAAAACGTCTCTGGGGCCATCCTCGAGCCACGACATGTCATCGCCTTTGACGAATCGTACTTCGTGGACGGCAAGGAGGTCAGGACGCGGATGGCGCTCTGGAGCTACTCGATTCGGGACGCTGCCGAGGAGCCGCTGGATCTTCTGCCTCCCGATCCCAACGAGACCGGCGATCCGCGCCAGGATTGATCGCCGGGTGAAACGGAAAGCCGGGCGCCTGCCATGCGCAGCGCCCGGCGCTCGCCTGGAGACCGGAAACCGCACAGACGACCCGCCGCGCGGCCGCCTTACGACAGAGCTCAGAGCAGGCCGAGGGCGGTCATCTGCTCGGGCTTGGAAAAGCCCATGACCTCGAGCACCGTCGGCGCCACGTCGGCCAGGATGCCCTCGCGCAGCTTGGCGCCACGGAAGTCGTCGTCGACGAGCCAGAAGGGCACCGGCAGCGTGGTGTGGGCGGTATGCGGCTCGCCGGTCTGGGGATCGACCATCATCTCGGCGTTGCCGTGGTCGGCGGTGACGATCATCGCCATTCGCTTCGCCTGCGCGGCCCGGTAGAGCTTGCCCAGGCACTCGTCGACCACCTCGATGGCACGGATGGTGGGCTCGAGCTTCCCGGTATGGCCCACCATGTCGGGGTTGGCGAAGTTGCAGACGACGAGCTGGTACTTGCCCGAGTCGATGGCAGCCAGGATCTGGTCCGTCACCTGGTAGGCCGACATCTCGGGCTTTTCGTCGTACGTCTTCACCTCGCGCGGGCTGGGAACGAGCACGCGGTCCTCGCGCGGGTAGACCAGCTCGCGACCGCCGTTGAAGAAGAAGGTGACGTGCGCGTACTTCTCCGTCTCCGCGCAGCGAAACTGGGCCAGGCCTGCCTCGGCCACCACCTCCGGCAGGATCTTGTCGGGCTGGAAGGGCGGGAAAGCGATGGGCAGGCCGAACTCGGCCTTGTACTCGGTCATCGTGGCGTAAAAGCCGATCTTCGGCCGAGGCCCTCGCTCGGCCTCCGGCGGCGCCTCGTCGAAGGCGAGTAGCTGCGTCAGCTCGCGGGCGCGGTCGGCGCGGAAGTTGAAGAAGATCACCGCGTCGCCGTCCTCGATTCGCCCCACCGCCTCGCCGTCGGGCTGGCGGCAGACGGTGGGCTGCACGAACTCGTCCGTCTCGCCGCGGGCATAGGCCTGGCGGATGGCGTCGAGCCCGTCCCGAGCGGAAAAGCCCTGGCTGCGCACCAGCGCGTCGTAGGCGCGCATCACCCGCTCCCACCGCTTGTCGCGATCCATCGCGTAGAAGCGGCCGCTGACGGTGGCCACGCGGGCGTGGGGCGCCTCCCGGCGGAGAAATTCGCAGAAGGCCTCCATGTAGCCCAGAGCGCTCTGGGGCGGCGTATCGCGCCCGTCGAGGAAGGCGTGGACGTGGATGCGCGCCACGCCCTCGCGCTCCGCCATGCGCACCAGGGCCTCGAGGTGGGACTGGTGCGAGTGCACACCTCCGGGCGAGAGCAAGCCGAGCAGGTGGAGCGCGCGGCCGTTGGTCTTCGCCTGCCGCACTGCCGCCTTCAAGACCTCGTTGCGAAAGAAGGAGCCGTCCTCGATGGCGCGGTTGATCCGCACGAGATCCTGGTAGACGACCCGCCCCGCGCCCAGGTTGGTGTGTCCGACCTCCGAGTTGCCCATCTGCCCCTCGGGCAGACCGACCGCCATCCCCGACGTCCGTAGCAGCGTCCGCGGGTAGCGCTCGTCGAAGAGGTCCACCGTGGGCGTGGAGGCCAGCGCGATGGCGTTGTTTTCCCGCTCTTCGCGGTGGCCGAAGCCGTCGAGGATGCAGAGGAGCACGGGTTTGGGCTTGCGCGTCATCCGGTCCACCTTTCCGCAGACGAGGGCCGCTACCTAATCCACCCGCGCCGCGGATTCCACCCTCACTTGTGGTAGGGCTCTCCCCGTAGGATGGAGAGTCCGCGATAGATCTGCTCGACCAGGACCAGCCGGGCGAGGCGGTGGGCCAGGGTCATCCGAGAGAGGGCGAGCACCAGGTCGGCGCGATCTCGCACCTGGGGCGCATGCCCCTCCGCGCCCCCGATGAGGAAAGCGAGGTCCCGGCCCCGGTTCATCGCTTCCCCGAGCACGCGCTCGGCGAACTGCCGGGAATCCATCTCGCGGCCGCGCTCGTCGAGGGCCACCACCATCTCCCCGGGGGAAAGCCGCGAAAGCAAGGCCCTGCCTTCCAGTTCGCGGGCGCGGTCGGCGTCGGCTCCGCCCTTGCGCGCCGGGTCGAGTTCCTCGACGACGACGGGCAGTACGCGCCGGATCCGGGTGAGGTACTCCTCGATCGCCGGCTCGAAGAGTCGCGACCGGTCGGTGCCGATCGCGAGGATGCGGATCTTCATTCCATCGAGATGCGCGGCGCCTCCGCCCAGAGCCCCTCGATGTCGTAGAGGCGGCGGGTCTCCTCGTCGAATACGTGCGCCACCACGTCCCCGAAGTCGAGGAGCACCCACTCACCCAGCTCGTAGCCCTCGATGCCGAGCTCCCGGTGGCCGGCCTTGCGCATCTCCTCCTGGATGGAATCGGCGATGGCCATCACCTGCCGGTCCGAGGTGCCGGTGGCCAGGACGAAGTAGTCCGCGTAGCTGGTGAGTCCCCGGACGTCGAGGATGACCACGTCCTCGGCCTTCTTGGCGAGCGCCGCCTCGGCGGCGATCCGTGCCGCCGAAAGCATGGGCGGCTCGCCTGCCGCCCGGGTCTTGGGGAGATCGTTCGAGTTGACCTGACTCGCTCCGCTTTCTCGTGGGGTCAAATTCACTCCTTGCTCCCGCACCGCGCGGGCTTCCTTCAATCTAGCATAGGCGCGAAAGCATCCGTCGCGATCGGATGTTTCGACGGATGGTGGACGAAGGGCCCCGCGAGCCCGCGGCGCCGCCTCCCGCGAGCGGGTTGAAGCGGCCCGGCGATGGACCTACAGTCGGCGTGAAGACTCCTTCGGCCCGCCAGGAGGAACGGTCATACACGACATCCACGGAAATACACTCGGTCTCAAGCCCTCCCAGATCCAGCGCCTTCGCAACACCTACCGCCGGCGCCTGCGCCCCCACGAGGTGGTCAGCCCGGAGCTCGCCCGCCATCTGACCGAGATCTCGCGAGAGATCGGGCGCCAGGTGGGCGTGCTCGTCTCCCGAAAGGGGGAGGTCGAGTACGTCATCGTCGGCGACGCCCACAAGCTCTGGATGCCCGAGATCGGGCGCGCCCGTGGTGGCCAGGGACGTCTCCGCGGTCTGCGCCTGGTGCATACGCACCTGCAGGGCGAGGGCTTGACGCGCGACGACCTCACCGACCTGGCGTACCTGCGCCTGGACCTCGTCTGCGAGATCGAGGCGAGGGAGGACGGCCTGCCCGGCGCGGCCGAGTTCGCGCACCTTCTGCCGGAGAACCCCGATGGCGAGCTGTGGCGCATCCACCGCAGCCCCTCCGTCCACGAGATCGGTTGGGATTTCTCCAGGGAGATCCGGGCGCTGGAGGAGCAGCTCGCGGACCGCATCGCCGCGCGCTCCGTCCCCGGCAAGGAGAAGGCGATCCTCGTGGGCGTGGCGCTCAAGAACGAGCGCCGCGCCGCCGAGGCCTCGCTTCGCGAACTCGAGGAGCTGGCCCGCACCGCGGGGGTGGAGGTCCTCGATTCCGTCCTGCAGACCCGTCGCGAGTACGACGTCAAGTACCTCGTCGGCAAGGGCAAGCTGGAGGAGATCACCCTCCGCGCACTTCAGCTCGGCGCCGACCTGATCATCTTCGACCGCAACCTCTCTCCCTCCCAGGCGCGCCACATCGCCGAGGCGACCGCGCTGAAGGTCCTCGACCGTACCCAGCTCATCCTCGACATCTTCGCTCAGCGAGCGCAGAGCGCCGAAGGCAAGCTGCAGGTGGAGCTGGCGCAGCTTCGTTTCCTTCTGCCTCGACTGACCCAGCAGGGCGATTCGGGCCTGTCCCGGCTCATGGGCGGCATCGGCGGGCGCGGCCCCGGCGAGACCAAGCTCGAGATCGACCGGCGACGGATCCGCGATCGCATTCGCTTCCTGGAAAAGAAGATCGACGCCATCTCCTCCAGCCGCGCGGTCCGGCGTCGGGAGCGGACCCGGCGCGGCCTGCCCGTGATCTCCATCGTGGGCTATACGAACGCCGGCAAGTCCACGCTGCTCAACGCCCTGACCAACAGCGAGGTCCTCGCCGAGGACAAGCTCTTCGCCACCCTCGATCCGACCAGCCGGCGACTGCGCTTCCCGCGCGATCGCGAGGTGATCATCACCGACACGGTGGGTTTCATCCGCGATCTGCCCGAGGACCTGGTCGCCGCCTTCCGCGCCACCCTCGAGGAGCTGGAGAGCGCCGATCTGCTCTTGCACGTGGTGGACGTCACCGATCCGGAGCGTGAGGCGCAGATCCGCGCGGTGGAGAAGATCCTCGGGGATCTCGGTCTGCTTCAGGTCCCCCGGATCCTGGTCTTCAACAAGGCCGACAAGCTGCGGCCCGAGGAAGGAGATGGCGGCGCGCGGCTTCACGACGCCGTGCTGATCTCCGCTGTCAAGCGCACGGGCTTCGAGGAGCTCTTGCGCCGGGCCGAAAAGGTCCTCTGGGCCGAGGGCGTCGCCTCACATCCGGAGGCGCTCACCGCCGAGGCCTGATCGTCGGCGCCGTCTCGCGGAGCTCGCGGGCGAGCGACCGCGGCCGGCTGGGCCACCGGTCGGTTGCTTCGCCCGCTTGCCGACTCGACCACCTGGGACGAAGGCGGCCCGATGTCCGTCGTTTCGACGCCATGGCCGGGCAGGGTCAGGGAAACACAGGTGTCGAGACGACCATTCTCGAATCTGCGTATACAGCAGGACCCTCCCCCGGTCGGGCCTTGGCTCGGCGGCCTTCCCGCCCCCTCGACCTCGATCTCTAGCGCCCGTTCCAGAAGGCCGTGATCAGCTCGGAGCGCTTCTCCGCTCCCGTCTTGCGCAGGATCGCCGTCACGTGCAGCTCGACGGTCTTCTCCTGGATGCCGAGCGCGGCGGCGATCTCCTTGTTGGTCCGACCATCCACGAGCGCGACGAGGACCTCGACCTGGCGCGGGGTGAGGCCGTGTCGCCGGCCGAAGAGCGCCGCGCGCTGGCGCAGGCTGGGGCCCTTGCGCTGCACGACGAAGGCGTGGGGCGGAAGGCCGGCCGCGCGGATGGGAAGCAACTCGAAGTCGTTGGCGGCCTTTTGCGAACGCGCGCGTTCCAGAAGCGCGTCTCGATCCTCGGCCGACAGGGCGCGGGCCGCCTCGTTGGCGTGCACCACCCGGCCCTGCCGGTCGACGATGACGGCCGGCACGCACATCGCCTCCATGGCGACGTCGAGGGCGGCGCTCCGCACGGCCAGCCGGCGCAGGCGATCCTCGAGCTGCAGGCGGCGTCGCAGGGGCTCGACGAGCAAGGCCAGCCGCTCCGCCTGGCGTGCCTCGAAGGGGCGGGAGCGAAAGACGCCAAACCAGCTGAGGATGTGCGGACCATCGCAGACGAGGACGCGCAAGAGCTCGGGATCGCGAAAGCCGAGGCTCGGGAAGAACTCTCGCACCAGCGGCGAAGCGCGGTAGTGCTCCCGATATGGTCCCGTCGCGGAGTTGAAGAGGACGTTGCGCTCCCCCGGCAAGGGCCTGGGAAAGTGATATCCGAGCACGCCCGGCCCCGCGCGGCGGACGAAGGCGATCGCCGCCGGGACGATCCGCTCGGGCGGACCCGCGCCGAGAACGTGCACGAAGTCGAGTTCCGGCCCGTCCTCGCGCAAGTCGAGGCGGTAGGCCAGTGCCTGCTCGGCCTCCAGGAGCTCCCGCGTCAAAGGAAGAAGCTGTCCGAGGACCGGCTCGCTCCCCGCGAGCGCGATCGTGCGCAGAACCTCGTGGATGCCCTCGAGATTCTGCCGGGCTGAGCTTCCGTGCCTCGATGCAAAGGCTCTCACGGCTGGATCGTCGTGGGAGCCTGTTTCCGAGTCAACAGCCGGGAAGAAATCCCCCGCTTCTTTTCCCCGCACCGGCGCCGGGAGCGGCCGGCCGGGGAGCTGCACTCGCCCGGCCGGCCGACACCACGCTGCGGGTTCACTTCCGATTTCCCCCCCGAGAACCCGAATTGTCGGTACACGACCCCGCGCGTCACCGTCCATAGGGGGAAACCCCAGGTCGGAATCCGGAACGACGCGTCCCCTCGCCTCAGCGAAACTCCGGCTTGAGGGTGCGCGCCATCAGCTCCTTCGCCGCCACGCGCGGATCCTTTTCCTCGTAGAGGATGCGGTAGACCTGCTCGGTGATCGGCACCTCCACGCCGAGCTTCTGGGCCATCTCCCAGGCGGAACGAGCCGTCTTGACGCCCTCGGCCACGTGGCCCAGCGAGGCGAGGATGTCGCCGAGCTTGCGCCCGCGGCCGAGTTCGATGCCCACGGTGCGGTTGCGCGAGAGGTCGCCGGTGCAGGTCAGCACGAGGTCGCCCATGCCGGAGAGGCCGGAGAGGGTGCGCGCGCTGGCACCGCGAGCCGTGGCCAATCTCACCATCTCCGCCAGGCCGCGGGTGATGAGGGCCGCCCGCGCGTTGAGACCAGCCTCGAGCCCCTCGATGATCCCCGCGGCGATGGCGAGCACGTTCTTGAGCGCCCCGCCGAGCTGGACGCCCACCACGTCGGTCGAGGTGTAGGGGCGGAAGTAGGAGGTGCTGAAGGCCTCCTGGACGAACTGCGCCGTGCGATCCCACTTGGAGGCGATGGTCACCGCCGTGGGCTTTTCCTCGGCGACCTCCCGGGCGAAGGAGGGGCCCGAAAGCGCCGCGAGGTAGGGGTGATAGCGCTCGGGCAGCACGCTTTCCAGGACCTCGGTGGGCAGGAGGAAGGTCTCTTCCTCGATGCCCTTGGAAATGGTGACGATGGGGGTCTCCGGGGGAAGGTGCGGCGCGAGCGGACCGAAGACCTGGCGCGCCACGTGAGAGGGCGTGGCGGCGACGACCAGTTCCGCATCCCGGACCGCCTCCGCCGGATCCTCGACGGGGACGACGGTCTCGGGAAGGAGGATGCCGGGAAGAAAGCGCGGGTTCTCGTGCCGCACGGCGATGGCCTCGCGCACGTCGGCCTCGCGCCCCCAGATCCGCACCGAGTAGCCCTTCTGTCCGAGAAGTCGCGCCAGAGCCGTGCCGAAGCTCCCGGCGCCGATGATCGCGGTGCGCATGTCGTCTCCTGTTTTTTTGCGAGCGCCGGAGCCTACCCGATGAAGGGTCCTCGATCCACGATCGCGTGAGGCGTGCTCAGCCTCGGCGAGCGAGGAATCGCTCCACTCCCGCGGCCACCTCGCGCAAGTTGTCCTCGATCTGTCTGACGAGGAAGCGCTCCACCAGGCCGCCT
Organism: Pseudomonadota bacterium; assembly: GCA_003242475.1. Classification (GTDB taxonomy): domain Bacteria; phylum Myxococcota; class Myxococcia; order Myxococcales; family Vulgatibacteraceae; genus ZC4RG40. The sequence continues at coordinate 23,314 of QGUN01000019.1, read as the reverse complement.
GCGGTCGAGGCGAGCAGGCGCGGCACGCCGGGGATCTTCGAGGCGTCCACTCGGATCTCCCCGACGATCCGGATCATCGACTTCGAGGGGCCGAGTTCGACGAACTCGTTCTTCCCTCGCGAATCGACCGCGTCCTTGAACGAGTGGGATTCGCTTCTCCACTCGCAGGTGAAGTCGGCGGCGTTCCAGGTGGCGTAGTCGGTCCAGGACAGCATGGACTCGGAGAGGAAGGCCCGAAGCGCCTGCGGAATGTCGCCGCCACCGTGCCAGACGTTGACGATCTCGACCTTGCCGTCGCTTTCCTTCCGGCTCTTGAGCTCGATGGCGCGGATGCTGGGAAGATCCGGGACCAGCTCGACGAGGTGGTCGCGGTAGGCTTCGAAGACCTCGTTTCGTGGGCGCTGGACGATCGCTTCTGCGCGAAGGTGCATGGCTTCGGCCTCTGGGCGCTCAGCACCCGGCGAAGACCATGGCCTCCGCCAGCCCTGCGATGAGGCGCCTCCGGATCGCCCGATAGCACGCATCGACCGCGGACGGAACCGGCTCCCGGCCGATCCGTTCGATGGCGAACGCAACGACCGCGCGAATGCGCTCGTCGTCCAGCGTGGGGAGGACGCGGGCCCCCGGACGGAGGAAATGGGCGAGCCCGTGGTTTTCGAGGAGGTGGTCGAGGCGCGAAACGGCCTCGCGATGCAACTGCAGGTCGATGATCTCGGCCAACACGATGCCCATCCGCCCGCCCGCTTCCACGGTCGGGAACCGCTGTCGCTTTCGTCCCGCTGGCTGTTTGCCGAGGTCCGAGCCCGTCGGCCTCGGCGGCAAGCTACGTGAAGAGAGCAGCCGGATCCAGTTTTCGACCCGCGAACTGCCGGCCGAGGATCTGCGCCGCCGAGAGAGCGCGCTCGAAGGGATCCGCGGCCGTGAGAGGGGGGACGATGGCGAGGACCTCGGCACCGGTCAGGCGGCGGATGGCCTCCGCATTGGCGGGCGCGGCGGATTCCTCCTCCGCATCCTTCGCGACCAGGACCACGCCGCGGCAAGGGATGCGGCGCGCGGCCAGCGCCTCCAGGGTGAGCGCGGTGTGGTTGATGGTCCCCAGACCGCCGCGGGCCACCACGAGCGCCGGCAGACCGAGCCGCGAGATCCAGTCGGCCACCGTGCGAAATTCGGTGTCCAGCGGCACCAAGAGCCCTCCCGCGCCCTCGACGACGACGCCGTCGGGATGCGCGGCCGAGAGCGCAGTCAGCGCCCGCCTGGCCCGCTCGAGCGATACCTCCACGCCCTCGCGCGCGGCGGCGACGCCCGGAGCGAGGGGCGCCTCGAGCCGGTGCGGGCAGACCAGATCCAGCGCGTCCCCACCTCCGGCGGCGCGGCGCAGAAGCTCGGCGTCGGCGGGGACGAGGCGCGCGTCCACGCGTGCACAGCCGCTTTCGGCGGGCTTCATCCCGCCCACGTTCGCACCGCGCTCCCGCGCCCAGAGGATCAGCGCGGCGGAAACGAGGGTCTTGCCCACCCCGGTATCGGTTCCGGTGACGAAGAGCCCGCGCATCAAGCCTGAAGACCTCGGGGAATGCGCACGTCTTCCTCGGAGAGCGCCCTGAGCTGCTCGAATTCCACCGGGTCGTGCGAGCAGAAGATGCGCACCTCTCCCGCCTTGTCACGGGCGAGCGCCCGCAGGCGCTTCTGGTTGTGCGCGCGCGCCACGGGATCCATCCCCGCGTGCATCTCGAAGAGCCTCAATCCCGGGGGGCAGCGCGGCCGCGCCTCGTGGATCTCGCCGCGGAAGAAGTAGGCGTCGCCGGCGTGCAGAAGCCATCCCGAGCCCGTGTCGATCGCCACGCCGGCATGCCCGCGGGTATGTCCGTCGAGCGGGATCAGCAGGATCTCGGGGGGCAGCCCGCGGAGCTGGCGGACCGCGCGAAAGCCGAACCACGGCTCGCCCTCCTCGTCGTAGCTCTCCCAGCGCGGTCCATGGCGTAGATGAGCCGGCCGGTACCGCTCCTTCTCCCGAGGATCGGCGCGAACCGTAGCCGCGTGCAGCTCCGCACCGCGCACGTGGATGCGCGCCCAGGGAAAGTCGGCGATCCCACCGGCGTGGTCGGCATCGAGGTGCGTCAGCACGACGTGGCGAACGTCCTCGCGCCGGAATCCGAGCCACTCCACCTGGCGCGCGGCGGTTTCCGCCGGATCCAGCTTCGGCCGTGCCAGGCCGAGGAAGGTCTTGCCCAGCCGCGACGAGGCGGAGGCGACGTCGTCGAGGCCGAGGCCGGTGTCCACGAGGACGAGACCGGCCGAAGTCTCGAGGAGGAGGACGTGGCAGACCAGCCGGGCGCTGCGGAGATAGCCCGCGCTTCCGTCGACGAGCTTGCCGCCCGGCGGACACAGGGTTCCGCAGTTGAGGTGGTGGATCCGCATCGGCTCTCCCGGGGTCCATCGGCCCCGCGCGCACGGGAGGATCGCCCTTGGTCGCGCCGAGTTCAACCTCCCCCGGGGAGAGCGCAGCCGTACGAAAAAGGTCGGCCGCGGCGCACGGGGCCGACCCTCCGTCCGATGGCCGATGGTCTCTAGGATCTAGGCGATCTCCACGTAGACGTGCCGGTCCTCGGGGCGCGCGTGCAGCCCCTCCTCCGGCCCCAGCGGCTCCAGCCCGGCGCGGGCGAGAAGCGCCATGTCCGCCTCGTACTGGGGGTTCTTGGTGGTCAGGAGCTTCTCGCCGAAGAAGATCGAGTTGGCCCCCGCCATCATGCAGAGGAGCTGCGCCTCCTCGCTCATCTGGGCGCGCCCCGCGGAGAGACGGACGAAGGACTTCGGCATGATGATGCGAGCGGTGGCGATCATTCGCACCATCTCGATGGTGTCGACCGGCGGACGGCTCTGAAGCGGTGTCCCCTCCACCGCCACCAGGGCGTTGATCGGCACGGAATCCGGGTGCTTTTCCTGGTTGGCGAGCGTGACGAGCATCTCGATCCGCGCCTCGACCGGCTCGCCCATCCCGATGATCCCGCCGCAGCAGACCTGGATCCCCGCCTTGCGCACGTTCTCCAGGGTGCGGAGCCGGTCCTGGTAGGTTCGGGTGGAGATGATCTTCTCGTAGTACGACTCGGAGGTATCGAGGTTGTGATTGTAGGCGGTCAGGCCCGCCTCCTTGAGGCGCCGCGCCTGCTCCTCGGTGAGCATGCCCAGGGTGGCACAGGCCTCGAGTCCCATCGCCCGCACCCCGCGAACCATCTCGAGGACGCGCTCGAAGTGCTCGTTGTCCCGCACCTCGCGCCACGCCGCGCCCATGCAGAAGCGCGTGGCCCCCATCTCCTTGGCCTCGCGCGCCCGCTGCAACACCTCCTCGACCTGCATCAGCGGCTGGGCCTTGACGCCGGTGTGGTAGCGCGCCGCCTGCGGGCAGTAGGCGCAGTCCTCGACGCAGCCCCCCGTCTTGATCGAGAGCAGGGAACAAAGCTGGATCTTGTGGTGGCCGAAGGCCTCGCGGTGCACCGTCTGCGCGCGATAGACCAGCTCGAAGAGCGGCAGGTCGTGGATCGCGCGCACCTCCTCCACCGTCCAGTCGTGGCGAATCTCCACGGGCACGTGGCACCTCCTTGGCCGCGGGCCTACCACGGTCGGCGGCGAGGGGCAACGTCCGGCGGGAGCCCGTGAGCGACCACCCGCTCGTGAGGCGACGCGACAGGCTCCCGCGAGAAGGCGCACGGCGATCCGCCGGAAGCTTCAGTAGGAGCCTTCCACGCGGAGCGTCCACCCCGCGAGCGAACCGACCGTATCCCCCTTGACGACGATCAGGTAGTCGCCCGCGTCGAGTCGGTCGAACTCGAGCACCGCCTTTCCGGACCCGACCAGTTCCGTGACCGCGCAGGCGAGGGGCGGATCGGCGACTCCACATCCCTCGTAGAGCATCACCACGGGGTAGGAGACGACCTTGCCCTGGGCGGAGATCCGCACGTCGGTCGCGTCGGCCGTCAGCTCGAGACGCACCACCTGTGTCGCCGGGTTGAGGCGATAGTAGTCCTTGCGCATCCGGATCGGACAGCTCTCGTGAACCCGCCAGACCGGCGGCAGCGAGGGCACGTCGCCCGGGCCGATGGTCTCCTCGAAGTTCAGCTCCTCGCCGAAGCCGATGAAAGGAGCGGCCGCGCAGATCGCCTCCCGATCCGGCGCGACCGGCTCGCAGAGCTCCTCGACACAGAGCGCTCCCGAGGTGCAGCGGGTGAACATCTCCTCCGGATCACAGGCCTCGCCCTCGTCGGCGACCGGCAGCGCGAGGATCGGCCGCCGCAACGGATTCGAGAGGGCGCCCCCGCTGTCGTCGACGTAGACCTCCACCTCGGTCGCATCCGCCAGGGCCGGGTACTCGACGAAGAAGTCCACGGATCGACGACCGTCGTCGAGCGAGGCCGTGCCGCCCGACAGGTGCCCGAGGGAGGTGAAATCCGACCGTGGGTCGCCGCCATCGAGTGCGTTGCCGTCCGCGTCGAAGAATTTCCCGACGATTCCGGCGAGGTCGGAGGTGTCGTCCTGCGCCTCCACCGCGACCACGAGCTCGTTGCCGCTCAGACCGCCGCGGTACACCACGGCATCCAGGAGGCTGGGAGGCGTGTTGGGAACGCAGACGTCCTCCACGCCGCAGATCAGGCCGGGCTCGCACTTGGTGACGACCGGGTTGACGAAGATGCCGCGACAAACCTCGCCCACCTTCTTGTAGGGAGTGAGGGAAACCGCGATGGCGATCCAGAAATCCGGGGCCTTTTCCTGGTGCGAATCCACCACGAAGTAGAGCGGAACGCCGGCTTCGACCTCCCGGGGAATGGTGATGCCTCCCAGGTGCGGAACGCACATACCGGGCAGCTCGCTCTCCGGGTCGTCACAAACCTTGCGGACGATGAGGACGGGATTGCCCACCGGGTCGACGATCGCGTTCTGGAAGCCGACGCGGAGGATCCCGCCCACGGGAGGAACGTAGCGGAAGACGAGCTGCCTTCCGGGCGTGTTGCAGCTCCCGGGCGGCGTCAGTTCCCGGTGGCCGTCGAAGGGGGTTTCGGGCAGCACGTCGAACTCGCCTTCCCGGACTGTGGCCACCGACGTCAAGTCGATCGGGTTCGCACAGGTTCCCTGCAGCCGGCATTCGGTCGAGCAGGTCGAGACGGGTCCGTTTCGGGCGCCGAGGTCACATTCCTCTCCCTCGTCCACGACACCATCGCCGCAGACGGCAACCGGGACCTCGCCCCCACTTCCGCCGGCGCCTCCCTCGCCACCCGAGCCACCGATCCCGCCCGAGCCGCCCTCGCCGCCGCCTGCGCCCCCTTCGGCGCCGCCCGAACCTCCGGGCAGCTCTTCGCCGCCCGTACCCCCCGCGGAGATCCCTCCCGTGCCTCCTGCGCCCGAGCCTCCGTCTCCCGAGATCGGCGACGAATCCTCGGTCGCGCAGGCGATCACGAAAAAGGCGACCGCCGAGACGAGTGCCTGTCGCTTCGAAATCTGCAACGTGCCCGTGCCGTCCTCCCACCCTGGTCGCGCGCGGCCAGGCCCGCTCCGGGACGAGTTCCACGCGATTCGAAACCCCAAGTCAACATGGAACTCGAGCGCCCGGTGATTCCAGGAGCCTGCAGACGGATGGGGCAAGACCGGTCGAGAAGGCCATCCGAAGAGCGGATCACCGCCGAGCCGTGACCGCCTCTGCTCTCGGATGGCGTGCAAACGGAATCTCGATGCGAGCCGAAAAATCGTGTGTCGTAGCGCTCCCGTCCCTCGATCGGACACGCCCACGGGGTGGTGATGCTCGGGCCGCACGACCGCGCCTTCAGCGCGTCGGACCCGCCGCGTGCACGAGGCGGTCGGCGAGTTCGAGGGCGTCCACGGGCCAGTAGGTGGGCGGGCGAGGGCGCGGCGAGCGCTCGTCGGCGCGGGCGGAAAGCACGGTGCGGCGCCAGGACTCCGGAAGGGCATCGGCACCGTGGACGGCGCCGAGGAGCGCGCCGGCGATGGCGGCGTTGGTATCGGTGTCGCCACCGGCCATCACGGTTTCGCGGATGCCCTCCTCCGGCGACTTCGCATGGAGGAGCTGATAGGCGGCGTTCTGCAGGGCGATGCGCACCCAGCCCATGTGCGTCAAAAAGTCCTCCGGCGGCGCCTCGGCCCCGCGCTCCAGCGCCTCGAGGACGAGGGGCTCGGAGCGGACGCTCCGCGCGAAACCGACCATGGCCTCCCAGACCTCGCGCGGCGAGGCGCCCGTGCGCACCGCGTGCGCCACGCCCACGACGAAGACGGCGCTGGCGTCGCGGCAGACGGGATTGGGGTGGGTCAGCGCGCATTCGGCGCGGGCGAGCTCCGCCAGCCGCTTTGGCGCGAGCCGGTGGCCGAAGATGCCGAGGGGGCTCGCGCGCATCAGGCCACCGTTGGCCTGGCTCTGGAGCTGAGGCTCGCCCCGTAGCCCCAACCGCGTGGTGCGGCCGACGTCGATGGGCCCGGATTTCAGCCAGGCCACGTAGGCGGCGCGGATCGCCTCCAGGTCGAAGCCGCGCGCGGCCAGCGTGCGCGCGAGCGCCAGCGCCATCTCCGAGTCGTCGGTGGGCTGGCCGGGGATCGTCCCCCACACCGGGCTCGGGCCGATCTCCCGGATCCCGTCCGGGAAGAGAGCGCGGATGGACGAAGCGCTTTGGAACTCGACCATCGAGCCCAGAGCGTCCCCGGCGAGCTGGCCGAGGAGCGCGCCCCGGGCGCGCTGCAAGACCTCCGTGCTCATGCCGACTTCCTTCGGCATGGCGAAACGCGCGGACAAGGGCATCCCCTGCGCGAGGCGCGGTCGACCCGAGCGAATGGTCGAGCCGAGGGGCTTTCCGACGGCGCAGAAAACCCCCGGAGGGAGAAGACGGCTCAGTCGCCGACGAGGACGGATTTGCGGTTGACGAATTCGAGGATGCCGTCGCGCGCGAGCTCGCGGCCGAAGCCGGAGCGCTTGACCCCGCCGAAGGGGAGGCGCGGGTCCGAGGAGACCATGGCGTTGACGTAGGTCAGGCCCGCCTCGATCTCGTCGATGCAGCGCGCCTGCTCCGCGGGATCGCGCGTCCACACACTCGACCCCAGGCCGTAGGGAGTGGAGTTGGCGAGCTCGATGGCCTCGTCGAGGTCGCGCATGCGGAAAAAGAGGGCGACCGGTCCGAAGACCTCCTCGGAAAAGGCGCGCGCCTCGCGCGGCACGTCGACGAGGACGGTGGGCGGGTAGTAGAAGCCCGGGCGGTCGAGAGGCTTTCCACCGACGAGGACGCGCGCGCCCTTCGCCACCGCGTCGTCCACCTGCGCCGCCAGGTTGTCGCGAATCCCCGCGGTGGCGAGCGGGCCGATCTGGGTGTCCTCCTCGAGCGGGTCACCGACCTTCAGCCGGGAAACGCCTTCGAGAAAGAGCTCGAGGAAGCGGTCGTAGACGTCCGCATGCACGATGAACCGCTTGGCGGCGATGCAGGACTGTCCGCTGTTGACGTGGCGCGCCGCCACGCCGGTGCGCGCCGCCACCTCGAGGTCGGCGCTCGGAAGAACGATGAAGGGATCGCTGCCGCCGAGCTCGAGCACCGCCTTCTTGAGGTTCCGTCCCGCGACGGAGGCGACGGCGGCGCCGGCGCGGTCGCTTCCGGTCAACGTCACCGCGGCGATCCGCGGATCGGCGAGCATGCGCGCCACCTGGTCGTGGCCGACGAAGAGGTTCTGAAAGACGCCTTCCGGAAATCCCGCGCGCGCGAAGAGCTCCTCGATCGCCAGCGCGCACTGCGGGACACTGGGCGCGTGCTTCAGCAGGGCGACGTTTCCCGCCATCAGCGCCGGCGCGGCGAAGCGAGCGACCTGCCAGAAGGGGAAGTTCCAGGGCATCACCGCGAGGACGGGGCCGAGCGGTAGGCTGCGCACGTAGGCGCGGCCCTTGCCGATGTCGACGGGCTCGTCGGCGAGAAGCCTCTCGGCCTCGTCCGCGTAGTGGCGGCAGACCCACGCGCACTTTTCCACCTCGGCGCGCGCGGCGACGATGGGCTTGCCCATCTCTTCCACCGCGATGCGCGCCAGGCGCTCCTTCTCCGCCAGGAGGAGCTCGGCGACCCGGCGCATCCGGTCCGCGCGCTCGGCGAACGGCGTGCGTTTCCACGAGCGGAACGCGGCGTGCGCGCGCTCGAGCTTCGTCTCGATGGCGGCGTCGTCGAGCACCTCGAAGGTCCGGATCGTCTCTCCCGTGGCGGGATTCACGGTGGCAAAGCGCATCGGTCTCTCCTCGAAGGGCGGCAAGTATAACGGCGCCGCCGCCGGCGCGCCGCGGCGCTCGCCTCCGCGGTCGCCGGCCTCGATGCGAGACGCCGAACGCCGTCGTGAAATGTCGGAGAGGCGAGGTAGGCTGACCGCATGGCGAAGCGGCGCACCGAATTCGTCTGCCAGAAATGTGGCCATCGGGCGGTGAAGTGGCTGGGCCAGTGCCCCGCGTGCCGTGCCTGGGGAACGATGGAGGAGGAGCTCGTCGAGCGCGGCGGCGAGTCGCGGCCGGCGTGGGGAACGGGCGGGACGGGGCTGCGTCCCACGCCCATCACGGAGATCCAGGGCGACGAGGCGCGCCGCATTCCCACCGGCATCCATGAGTTCGACCGCGTGCTGGGCGGAGGAGTGGTCCCCGGCTCGCTCGTCCTCCTCGGCGGCGACCCCGGGATCGGCAAGTCCACCCTGCTCCTCTCCGCTCTCGATCGCATCGCCCGCGCCTTTCCCGAACGCCCCGCCCTCTACGTCTCCGGCGAGGAGTCGCTGCGGCAGACGCGGCTTCGCGGCGATCGCCTCGGCGTGCACTCGCCCAACCTCCTCCTCCTCGCCGAGACCGACGCCGAGCGCGTCCTCGCCGAGGCGGAGAGACTGGCGCCGTCGGCCCTGGCGGTCGACTCCATCCAGACCCTCTTCCTCCCCGAACTGGGAAGCGCCCCGGGCACGGTGACGCAGGTGCGCGAGGTGGCCGGCCGGCTGATGGCCTTCGCCAAGCGCAGCGACACGCCCACCTTTCTGGTGGGGCACGTGACCAAGGACGGCGCCATCGCCGGCCCGCGCCTGCTCGAGCACATGGTGGACACCGTGCTCTACTTCGAGGGCGAGCCCGCCCATTCCTTCCGCGTGCTGCGCGCGCACAAGAACCGCTTCGGCTCCACCAACGAGATCGGCGTCTTCGAGATGCGCGAGGGCGGCCTGCAGGAGGTGGAGGATCCTTCCGCCCTCTTTCTCGCAGAGCGACCGGAGGGCCAGCCGGGATCGGTGGTCACCGCCACCGTCTCCGGCACCCGACCGCTGCTCGTGGAGGTGCAGGCGCTGGTCGCCCCCACCCAGTACGGCACGGGTCAGCGCAAGAGCATCGGCGTCGATCCCAACCGCGTGGCGCTGCTCGCCGCGGTTCTCGACCGCAAGCTGGGAATCTCCTTCGGCCCCTGCGATCTCTTCGTCAACGTGGCGGGCGGCGTGCAGCTCACGGAGCCGGCGGCGGACCTGGCCGTCTGCGCCGCGCTGGTCTCCTCCCACCTCGACGAGCCCGTGCCGCCCACCGCCCTCGTCTTCGGCGAGGTGGGGCTGGCGGGTGAGGTGAGGGGCGTCACTGCGGCCGAGACCCGGCTGGCGGAGGGCGCGAAGATGGGCTTCGAGATCGCGTACCTTCCCGCCACCAACCTGCGCCGCCTGGAGCGCCCTGCCCTGCCCGCGGTGGGCGTCGCCGAGCTGCGCGAACTGCTGGAGACCCTCTTCCCCTCCCTCGCCGAGCCCGTTCGCGTGGTGCGCGACCGACGCTAGGAGCCTGTCGCAGCAATCAACCTACTGCGGCGACGGCCCTTCGCACCGGGGACGACGGGATCCGCGACGCCGTCCCACCCGGAATCGATCCGGGCGCTCCTCGATGCACGCGGTGGCCGTGCCGGGGGGCGGTCGACCTTGCAGCCGCGCGATTCGAAACGTTGCCGTTCGCTCAGGCGGGAGCCGTCGCCGACGCCGTCAACGGCGGCGGCTCGCTCGCGGGCTCGAGGGCCGGGCCGTTGCCCGCCCAGGCGCAGCGCTCGAGCGCGTCGTTCCAGCGGCGCAGCATCGCCTCGCGCCAGCTTTCGTCCCGCTGCGGTGCGAAGCGCCGGTCGACGGCCTGGGCCCGGGCGATCTCGTCCGTGGAAGTCCAGAGCCCCACCCCCAGGCCGGCGAGGAAGGCCGCGCCCATCGCCGTCGTGTCGAGCACCTTGGGCCTGAGCACTTCCTGCCCGAGGAGGTCCGCCTGGATCTGCATCAGCAAGTCGTTGGCCGCGGCGCCGCCGTCCACGCGGAAGGAGCGCAGCGGTCGACCGAGATCCTCTTCCATGCAGCGAGCCAGGTCGTGCAGCTGCAGGGCGATTCCCTCCAGCGCGGCGCGGGCGAGATGGGCCTTGGTCGTGCCGCGATCGAGGCCGAGGATGGTTCCCCGCGCGTGCGGCTTCCAGTGGGGCGCGCCCAAACCCGCCAGCGCCGGCACGAAGACCACGCCACCGCTGTCGGGCACGCTGCGCGCCAGGTCCTCCACCTCGGCGGAGGTCGAGATGATTCCCAGGCCGTCCCGCAACCACTGCACCGCCGCGCCGGCGACGAAGGAGGATCCCTCCAGCGCGTAGACGGCATCGGTCTCGCCGAGCTTCCAGGCGACGGTGCTCAGAAGTCCCGCGCGCGAGACAATGGGCTTCGACCCCACGTTGGCGAGGAGGAAGGCTCCCGTGCCGTACGTGCACTTGGAATCGCCCTCGGAAAAGCAGGCCTGCCCGAAGAGCGCTGCCTGCTGATCGCCGGCCGCGCCGGCGATGGGGATTCCGTCGGGCAGTCCCGGAACGCCCCGCGTCGTCGCCATCGAACCGGAGGTGGGAAGCACCTCGGGGAGGACGTCGCGCGGGATGCCGAAGAGCGCGAGCAGATCCGGATCCCAGTCGAGCCGCCGCAGATGCAGAAGGAGCGTGCGGCTGGCGTTGGAAACGTCGGTCACATGTCTCTGATTTCCGCTCAGCCGGTAGATCAGAAAGGAATCGATGGTGCCGAAACAGAGCCTTCCGTCACGCGCCGCCCGCCGGGCGCCCGGGAGGTGGTCGAGCATCCACTCGAGCTTGGTCGCGGAGAAATAGGGATCGATCACCAGGCCCGTGCGCTCGCGGACGGCCGAGCCGTGCCCCTGGCGCTCGAGCTCTTCGCAGCGCCCGGCGGTGCGTCGATCCTGCCAGACGATGGCCCGGCCCGCGGGACGACCGGTCCCGCGCTCCCAAAGCGCGGTCGTCTCGCGCTGGTTGGTGATCCCGATGGCGGCGATCTCGTCGCCGCGCACGTCGGCGCGCTGCAGGGCTTCCTTTACCGCCCGGAGCACGCTGGCCCAGATCTCCTCCAGGTCGTGCTCCACCTGGCCGGGCGCCGGGTAGTGCTGGGGAAACTCCACCGCTGCGGAACCCCGGACCGAAAGCGAGCGATCGATCACCAGAGCCTTGGTGGCCGAAGTACCCTGGTCGATGGCCAGGACGTAGGCCTTCTCCCTCATCCCGCGACCTCCTCGCCGACGATCCCCGAAGCGCTTCGCAGAAAATCGAGCATTTCGCTTGCGAGGCGCTGCCGGTCGGCATCGAGGGCAAGATGGTGACGCGAGTTCGGGAGGACCACCAGCCTCCCGCCGGTCTGCCGCGCCGCCTCCTCCGCCGCCGCGCGAGGAACGACGCCGTCCCTCGCACCCCAGGCCACGAGCGTCGGGCAGCGGACGCCTCCGATGGCCGCGCGCCCCGCGCGGATGACCTCGTCGAGGAGGCGCGCCGCCGCGGTGGGCAAGAGCTCCGGTCCCCGGTCCACGGGAAGCGCGGCCGGCGAGATGTCCGGCGGGCCCTTGCGGACGGCGGGAACGAGGCGCGAAAGGAGCGGGATGCGGAAGACCTCGCGATAGATCCGGCTCGATCCGGAGAGGCGGAGCGCCGGGGCGAGAAGCACCAGGCTCTGCACGTCCTCGGCGTGGTTCGCGGCGAGGTGCGCGGCGAGCGCACCGCCGAGGGAAAAACCGACGAGGTGGATCGGCCGACCGGCCCGGCGCCGCAGCGAAAGGAGCGCCTCCTCCGCTGCCTGCTGCCAGTCCGCGGCCGAGAGCTCGCCCAGCCTGGGCCGGTCGGCGCCGTGCCCGGGGAGCGCCGGCGCGAGCGGCGAAAAACCCGCCTCCGCCAGGCGATCCCCGAGGAATCGCAAATCCGACGGCCCTCCGGAAAAGCCGTGAAGGAGCAGGACGTCGTGGGGGCCCTTTCCCCATCTCCACTCGGTCGCGTTCAACGCCACCTCCCGCGCGCTCGGCCCGATCCGCCTCTGCTAAACTGCCCGACGCGGCGAAAATCTTCGACCCTTTGCCGCGGACGAGGTTGGACGTGAACGACCGACCGAAAGTGGAGCGACCCCATCTCCAGATCCAGATCGACGACGACGTGGCACAGGGCGCCTACGTGAACATGGCGACCGTCACCCACAGCCCCACGGAATTCGTCTTCGACTTCATCTTCGTCCAGCCGCAGCAGCCCCGGGCAAAGGTGCGGTCGCGCATCATCACCTCTCCGCAGCACGCCAAGCGCTTCCTCCTCGCCATGCAGGAAAATCTCCGGCGCTACGAGGAGCGCTTCGGCACCATTCCCCTCGGCGGCGACATCGAATCGGTGCACTAGGAGTCTGTTGCGATCGCGCAACCGGCTGCGCGATGGATGCGGGCTCGCGCGGAGCGCCGCCGGTCGCCGCCGAGGGCCCCGGGGCCCGAACGCAAGGCCCGCGCCTCGCTCCGAGCCCCTCTCTCGCCGGAAAAGAGCCTGGTCCGGCCGGCACGTCCCTCGCAAGTCCTGGACACCGCCGCCTTGGCGGCATCAGGAGGAAAGCGATGGACAGTGTCGGCAAGAAGCGCTGGAACGTCTACACGATCCGCCGGCGCCCGGGCTCGGAGCGCAATTACTGGGTGAAGATCGGCGTCGGCTTCGTCAACGGCGACGGCTCGATCAACCTATACCTGGACGCCATGCCACTGGACGGAAAGCTGCAGCTCCGCGAGTGGCGCGAGGATGCCGAGGCCCGGGCCAACGGGGCTGCGGAGGCGGCCGAGGTGGAGGCCTTCTGAATGACGGGGCGAATCCCGCGCCGGCCGCTTCTCTGGGCGGTCGGCGCCCTTCTTTTCTCCGCGTCCGCCGCCGCCTCGCCTCAGCTTCGCGGCAAGGTCAACCTCAATACCGCCACCGAGGAGCAGCTGCAGCTCCTGCCGGGGATCGGCCCTGCCACGGCAGCCAAGATCGTGCAGGCGCGGCAGGAAAAGCCCTTCTCGCGGCCGATGGAGATCGTTCGCGTCCCCGGCATCGGGATGAAGCGCTTCCGCGCGCTCGAGCCCTACCTGGCGGTCGAGGGCCCGACCGACCTCAGGCGCATCGGCCCCGAGCCCAAGAAAAAGCCGGGTCGAAAGGCCGCGACGAAGCGGTACCGCGTCCTCCACCCCAAGGGGCCGAAGATCCTCGAGTTTCGCCCGCCGAAGCCTTCGGGGCCCGGGACCGCGTCGGACGAGAGGGGCACCCCTCCCCCTTGACGAGGCGCCGGCCTCCCCTCTACACTGCCGCGCTGGACGGGAACCGATGGGTGCCCGCATCGCGGGGTAAAAGGGAAGCCGGTGCAAGTCCGGCGCGGTCCCGCCACTGTAACCGGTTCGAGACCTCCCCATCTCGATGGTCACTCTCCACAGGAGGGGAAGGCCGGGGAGGTCGCAGGGGGTCGTCCCCTGCACCCGGAAGCCAGGAAACCTGCCCATCGGTGAAACCGGAGCGCGTCCGTCCCCCCGGCGAGGGTCGCCGGGGTACGCGCTTCAGGGCGGCACGTCCGCCCGCCACGCAACCCCGCGAAGGACGGGGGATGCGAGGAGAGAATGAGTCTTCGCCGATGGGCCGCGCAGGCGATTTGCGCGTGCCTCGTTTGCCTTCCGGTCCCGGCACTCGCCGAAGACGAGCCGAAGCGTCTCGACCCCGTGGAGGTGGTCGACACGCGCGAGCGTGTCGAGGAGCGCCTGCCCTCGCTGGAAGAGGAGCCCACCGGTTTCGGGACGCGCATCTTCCGCCGTGAATTCCTGGGAGAGCGGCTCGACGCCGCCGACCTCCTCCTGCACGCGCCGGGCGTGACCATCCGCCGCCTTCCCGGCGGCAGCACGATCTCGCTCCGGGGCGCCTCGCCCGACCAGACGCTGGTCTTTCTGGACGGGGTACGGCTCAGCCCAAGCGCCGGCGGTGGCCTGGATCTCCAACGCCTCCCCGCCTCGATCGTCGAGGAGATCACGGTCCTGCGCGGAAACGAAGGTGCGCGCTACGGCGCAGGCGCGCTGGGCGGGGTGGCGCTTCTGCGCACGCCGGATGCGCAGCGCGTTCTTCGGCTCCGACTGACGGGCGGCTCCTTCGATACCTACGCCCTCGACGCGGCGGTGGGCCAGAAGGGGCGCGTCTACGAAGGTCTCGTCGCCCTGGAACTGGAGCAGACCGACGGCGACTATCCGGCCCTCTTCGACGCCACGCCCTCGGCGGGCGGGTCGACGACGGTAAAGGAGCGCGTCTCCAACAACGACGCCCGGGCGGGCTCCGTGCTGCTGAAGGGCGGCGCGCGCTGGGACGGCACCCAGGTGCAGGCGCTGGCGCTCGGCTCCCTCCTCGAACGAGGTCTGCCCGGCACGCTCTATCTGCGCGATACGCAGCGCAGAGCAGAGAGGCGTCTGCTCTTGGCCCTCGGCGCGGGGCCCGAAGAGCCGCAAGAGCTCTCCGTTCGCGCGGGCGTCTCCTATCGCAGCGAGGCGCACAGCGTCTGGGGCGCCGAGATCCCCAGCGTGATCTCGCAGCCCGTCGTCCCCGGTCAAGAGCGGCCCTGGCAAGTCGAGCGCGCCCTGGAAGGAAACCTGGCGATCGACTGGGCACCGACCGACTTCACCTTCCTCAGCTTCACGGCGAGCGCGGGAAGCGAAAGCCTCTCCAGCCCCTATCACGGCAAGCCCGAGCGGCTCCTGCTCTCCGCGGGCGCCTCGGACGAGATCTACCTGGGCCGAGCCTTCACGCTGGCGCTGAGCGGTCGATACGACCGCTTCGGCGATCACGAAGGTTTTTCCACTCGACTCGGCATCTCGTACCGCGCCACGGATTGGCTCGAATTTCGAGCCAACGCAGCCGAGAGCTTTCGCCCGCCTTCCATGGGCGAGCTCTATTTGGTGCTGGGGCCCTTGCAGCCGAATCCGGACCTCGAGCCGGAGCGCGGGCGCATGATCGACGCGGGCGCGATCCTCTCCGGACGCCGGGCGATGGCGCAGATCTCCGCCTTCGTCGGGCGCACGGAAAACCTCATCTCGTACGAGATCGTGAGCGGCGGACGCAGCAAACCTTTCAACTTCCTGGATGCGGAAGTGGTGGGCGCCGAGCTGGAGGCGGCGACGCGGCCGCTTTCCTGGCTTGCGCTGCGCGGCGGCTGGGGAATGGCGCGAACGCGCAATCTTCTCGAAGACCCTCGCTACCGAGACAAGGAGCTTCCCTACCGGCCCGCGCATCGAATTTTCGCTCGGGTTTCGGTCCACCCACGGAACTGGGAGGGCTTCGTGGAAGCCCACCATCAGTCCCGGCAGTGGGTGAACCGATCGAATACGGTCTCGCTGCCCGAACAAACGTGGTTTCGCGTCGGCGCGGGGCGCCGGCTGACGCTCCACCCCTGGGAGACGTGGATCTCGGCCCAGGCGGACAACGTCTTCGACGCGCACCTGGTGGACCAGTTCGGTTTCCCGAGAGCCGGACGCGCTTTCTTCGTCACCTTCCGAGCCACCTCCAACCCGATCCAACGAGGTTCTTGATGACGCGATACATCTACCTGTCTCTATTTTCTCTGGTGGCCATCTTCACCGCCGGCTGCAGCGGTGAGGAGTCGGCCTGCGGCGATGGGCTGGTCGAGTGCGGCGGTGCCGCCTGCGTCGACGTCAAGAGCAACCGCTACCACTGCGGCGGCTGCGGCATCGCCTGCGCGTTCGGCCAGGAGTGCGTGGAAGGCGTGTGCGTCTGTCCCGAGGGCGTGGACTGCGAAGCGCTCGTCCCCGATCTCTTCGCCGCCTGCTTCCAGGCCGGTCACGTCGGCTCCTACTACAAGGAGGACCTGGCTTGGGCCAACGCGTCGGTGATGGGAATCGAGGGTCCGCAGACGATGGCCGCCCTCGACGAAGATCATTTCGTCGTCGTCGGCACGCTCGACCAGGTGTTGCGGGTGGTGAACCGCCGCAACATGCAGGTCGTGGGCCAGCTGACCCTCGGGAAAGGCACCGCCCCGACTTCCCCGAACCACGTCGCCGTGGAGGGGAGCCGCGCGTACGTGGTCCAGTCCCTGACGAACGAGGTGACGGCGGTCGACCTCTCGGATCCGCGAAAACCCCGGGTCGCCTATTCCGTCTCCACCGGCGAGGGGACCAACCCCTACATGCTGGCGGTGGACGCCGAGGGCACGCTCTGGGTGACGCTCTGGCTCGCCGGAGCGGTGCTGCCGATCGAAGTGGGCGAGAATGGCGGTACGGCGGGCGAGCCGGTCGCCATCGAAACATCCGAGCTGGAAGGAATTCCCTACCCCGCGGGCATCGCCGTCGCCCACGGCAAGGTCTACGCGACCCTCAACAACCTCGACGAGAGCTTCGCGCCGGCGGGTAGTGGCCGGCTCTGGGTCTACGATCCGGACGCGGGCGACCAGACGCTGGTGGACCTCGGCCCGGCCTGCACCAACCCCTCGGCCGTGGCCGCCGGCGAAGACGGACGGCTCTACGTCGCGTGCACGGGGCACTGGGGCGAGTCGGACGGCGCGCTCGCCATCGTCGGCTCCGGCGAAGAAGCGGTGGAGATCATCGAGATCGAAGCCTCTCCCTCCCGCATGGCGCTGGACGGCCGCTTCGCCTATCTCGCGGACGGCGCCTCGCATCGGCTCGTGCGCGTGGATCTGGAGCGGGAGGAGGCTCGCCAGGCATCGGTCTGTGCCCCGGACGAAGAGGGAATGGAGTTCGTCGCCGACGTTCTCGTCTATCCCTGAGGCATGCGCGCGCTCGTCCCCATCCTCGCGCTCGTTTTCTGGCCCGCGCTCGCCGAGGCCGCGTACTTCCTCGGGCCCCAGGCGCCCGCCTCGCCGCGGCGGGTGGTCACGCTGGCGCCCTCGATCACGGAGATCGTGCTCGCCCTGGGCGAGGGCGAACGGCTCGTCGGCGTGACGCGCTACGACGACGCGGAGGCGGTGCGCCACCTGCCGCGGGTGGGCGGCTTCGTCGACCCCTCGGCCGAGGCCATCCTCCGCCTACGGCCCGACCTGCTCGTGGTGCAGCCGGGACCGGGGAATCGCGAGGTGGTGGAACGGCTGGCCGAGCTCGGGATCCCCGTCCTCGTCGTCCCCCTGGACACGCTGGACGAGATCCTCGTCGGGGTGGAGGCCGTGGGCCGCGCGCTGGGGCGCGAGGCGAAGGGACGTGCGCTCCGGGCGCGCATCGAGGCCCGGATCGAGGCGATCCGCGCCCGAGCGGCCGACCGTCCCCGGGTGCGGACGCTGGTGGTCTACGGCTGGCAGCCGCTGGTGGTGGCGGGCCCCGGCTCCTACGCCGACGAACTGCTCCGCATCGCGGGGGGCGAGAACGTCGCCGCCAAGCTCCGGGGCACCTATCCGACCATCCCGGCGGAGCACGCGGTGCGACTGCCAGCCCAGCGGGTGATCGACACCACCATGGAGGACGGGGCGAAGATCGACCTTCCCGGCTGGGAAGGGAAGGTGGTCCGCGCCCGCTCGCGCGCGCTCGTCCGCCCGGGGCCACGGGTGGTGGAGAGCCTGGAAGAACTCTTCGAGATCCTGCATGGAGAGCGGCCATGAGCCGGATCGCCGTCGCCCACTTCCCGCTGGCTCGCCGTACCTTCTCGCCGGGGCGCGCCGCGGTGATCCTCTTCGGCCTGGGCTTGCTCTTGGCGGGCCTCTTCGTTCTCGGCTGCCTGGCGGGAGCGGAGTCCATCGATCTCTCGCGCGCCCTGCGCGAGCCCGGATCGCTGGACGGACGGATCCTCTTCGGCTTGCGGCTACCCCGACTGGCGCTGGCGGCGATCACCGGGATGGGCCTCGCGGCGGCGGGCGCGGCCTACCAGGGGCTTTTGCGCAATCCGCTCGCCGACCCCTTCATCCTCGGCGTCTCCGGGGGTGCGGCGCTCGGCGGAACCCTCGCGCTCGCGCTGGGCGCCTCCTTCTTCGCGCTCGGCGCGAGCCGGGGGATGGTCGCGGTCTTCGCGGCGTCCGGGGCTGCGCTGGCCACCGCGCTCGCCTTCGTCGCGGGCAAGCGTTCCGGCCAGCTCGATCCGGTGCGAACGCTCTTGGCGGGCGTGATCTTCAACAGCTTTGCCGCCTCGCTGGTCACGGTGCTCAAGACGCTGGTCGCGCCCGAGACCGCGCAGCAGCTCCTCTTCTGGCTGACGGGCTCGATCGGCTACGAGAGCGGACGCACGCTCCTCTTCGCGGCGATCGGCACGCTTCTGCCGACGGCTCTCCTTTCCACCCAGGGGCATGCGCTCAACCTCCTGGCGCTCGGCGACGAGGGAGCCGCGTCGCTGGGCGTGGACGTGGCGCGCCTGCGCAACACGGTCTTCTTCGCCAGCTCCGTGGTGGTGGGGATCGCGGTCTCGCTGACGGGGCTCGTGGCCTTCGTGGGCTTGCTGGTACCGCATCTCTTGCGGCTCGCCTTCGGCGCGGACCACCGCCTCCTCATCCCCGCCTCGGCGCTCGGCGGGGCGATCTTCCTCGTCGCAGCGGATCTCGGTGCGCGCCTCCTCTTTCCGCTGCTGGGAACGGAGCTGCCCGCGGGCGCGCTCACCGCGCTGGCCGGCGGTCCGTTCTTTCTCTTTCTCTTTCTGCGGCGGCAAGGAGTTTGACCGGGAATCTTGACTTGGGTGACGATCTCCCTCTCTCGTTGGGTTGAGCCGAGCAAGGCCCCGATGTGGAAGATCGTCCTCAACGGTCCGGGTTACCTGGAGACCACCTACGAGCTGAAGGAAGGTGAGAGCCGGCTCGGCCGCTCGGAGGACAACCACATCGTGCTCGCGGGCGAAAACGTTTCGCGTCGCCACGGCCGGCTCGTCCTCCAGGGCGACACCCTGGTGATCGAGGACACGGGCTCGCGCAACGGCATCCTCCTCAACGGCCGGCGCATCGAGAACCGCGCGGTGCTGCGCGCGGGGGACGTCATCGAGATCGGGGAAAATCGCCTCTCGGTCTTCTACTTCAAGGAGCAAACCTCGCTGTACGAGCGGAAGATGAGCGAGGTTCCCTCGCTGCAGCGCCTCCAGAAGGCGCAGGCGGGAAAGATCGGCCCCGAACTCGATCCCTTCCACTTGCTCTACCGCGCATCGGAACGGCTGGCGAAGAGCACGGACGTGGACGAGTTTCTGCGGGACGTGGCGGAGATGGTGCGCGAGCTGGCCGGCGGGGAGACGGCCGCGGTCCTCTTGCCCGGGGCCGACGGGCAGCTTGCGCTTCGGGCCCTGAGTCGCGCCAACCCCGACGACCGCACGGAACCGCCGATCTCGGGCTCGATCGCCCGGCGCGCCTTCCTGGAGCGCACGGTGATCTGCATGGCCGACGCCACGCAGGATCCCCGCTTCGCCGCGGAAAAGAGCGTGGTCCGCCACGGCCAGCGGCAAGTGGTCTGCCTGCCCATCCTCCGCGACCAGAACGCGATGGGGGTCTTCTACCTGACGCGCAGGGGAGCCGGTGACGACCTGGAGCGGCTGATCGACGCGCTCACCGCCATCTCGTATCTGACCGCCTCCGGGCTGGAGCGTCAGCTCATTCGCGAGCGGGCCGAGAAGGAAGCCATGGCGCGCAAGACGCTGGAGCGCTTCCTCGCCCCGGACGTGGTGGACCGCGTGGCCGAGGAGGCGGGCGCGCTGCGCATGGAGGAGCGCGTCGCCGCGGTGCTCTTCGCGGATATCTCGGGATTCACGGCGCTGACGGAGCGAGCGCCGGCGGAGCGCGTGGTGGCGCTGCTCGACGAGTTCTACAAGCGGATGACGGAGGTGGTCTTCGCCTTCGGCGGCACGGTCGACAAATTCATCGGAGACGAGGTGATGGCCATCTTCGGCGCGCCCTACAGCTACGGCGACGACGCCTCGCGCGCCATCCGCGCCGGGCTGGCGATGCGGGCCGCCTTCGCGACCATCCGCGCGCTCTTTCCCTTCGCGGGCGAGTGCGGCCTGAAGGTCGGCATCCACCACGGCAAGCTGCTCGCCGGCACCGTCGGAGGCGAGCACCGCCTCGCCTACACCGCGGTCGGCGATACGGTGAACGTGGCCTCGCGGCTGGTGGCGGAGGCCGGGCCCGACCAGATCATCGTCTCGGAGGCGGTGGTCGAGGCCGCGAGACCTCTGCGCGCCCACGTGCGCCGCCTCGGTCCGCGGACCTTGCGCGGGCGGCAGGAGCCGGTGGAGATCTGCGAGCTTCTGGGAGCCTCCGAATGATCCGCGAGCTGGAAACCAGACCGGCGGTGCGGCCCTTCCGACCGGAGCGCTACGGGAACTTCACCCTGCTGGCGCCACTCGGCGCGGGCGGCATGGGCGAGATCTTCCTGGCGCGCTCGACCTTCCAGGGAGGGCTCGAGCGGATCTGCGTGATCAAGCGGATCCTCCCCCGGCTCGCCCGCGACCCCGAATTCGTCGCGCGTTTCCACGACGAAGTTCGAACGCTCCTCCAGCTCCGCCACGGCAGCATCGCCCAGGTCTACGATGCCGGCGAGTTCGACGGAGACTGCTGGATCGCGCTCGAATTCGTCGACGGCAAGGACCTGCGAAAGCTCTTGCAGCGGCTCAGGCAGCTCGGCGAGAAGCTCCCGCTCGAGCTTTCGCTCTTCATCTCGGTCAAGGTGCTGGAAGCGCTGGCCTACGCCCACCGCAAGAAGGACGACGCCGGCCGCGAACTCGGCCTGGTGCATCGCGACGTCTCGCCGCAGAACATCCTCCTCTCCTACGAAGGCGAGGTGAAGGTGATCGACTTCGGCCTGGCCGAGTCGAAGATCAGCACGGCGAAGACCTCCGCCCAGACCGTCATCGGCAAGCTCTACTACATGGCGCCGGAGCAGGCGCGCGGTGATTTCGTCGACCGCCGCAGCGATCTCTACGCCATGGGCGTGGTGCTCTGGGAGATGCTGGTGGGGAAAAACCCCTTCGAGGACGTCCCCGCCGACGACCTGCTCCACCACATCCGACAGCCCAGCCTACCTCCCATTCGCACGGTGGATCCCTCGGTTCCGCCCGGGGTGGCGGCAGTCGTCGACCGCGCGCTCTCGCCCGAGCCCTTCCGACGCTTCGCCACCGCCGAGGAGATGCGTGCCCGCCTTTCGGCCTGCCTCTCGGAGATGGCGCCGGACGTCGGTCCCGAGGCGCTGAGCCGGTTTCTCGTGCACCTCTTTCGCGCCGAGTACGAGCGGGAGCGCGAACTCCTCGCGCGGGTCGCCGCGCGCGAAGAGGCGATCTCCTTCGATCCACACCGGGAGACCGAGGTGGTCACGGTGACGGCGGAGTCGCCCTCGGGCCCGCACCAGGCGACCACCGAGGTCATCTCTGGCAATATCTCGTACCCCTGGCCGCGGCGCCCCTACCTGCCCGAGGAGTACCTCGCCTACGCCCGCGTCCCCGCGCCTCCCGAGCCGCCGCGGCGGCGCCGGACATGGGTGGCGGTGGCGGCAGCCGTCCCCGCCGCGGCTCTCCTCGGCGGGATACTCTGGAAAATCGCGGCACCGCCGCGAGAGGCGGCCGCCAGCATGGTCGAGGCGGCATCCCGGCCACCGGAACCCGAGGCAGCGCCCGCGGCCCCGCCGGCGCCGGCGCCGCAGCCCGCGGTCGCCGAGCCCCGCGCCCTGGAGACGCCGACTGTCGCATCCCAGGTCGCCAGCCCTCGAACCGCCAGGCCGGAGACGACGACGGCTCCCCGGCGCCCCTCTCGAACGGTGGTGGTTCCGCAACCGCCGAAGGACGACGCCGAAGCCGCGCGGACACAGCTACTCTCGCGGTGGCGCGCGCTGCGCGAGCGCTATCAGAGGCTGGTCAAGGTCCACGGTGAAGAGCGCGTCGGGACCATCGTGGCGCAGATGGTCCAGGCGGCGCAGACGAGCGTCGACCGTTCCATCGACCAGCCGGAGGAGTACGATGCACTGGAAGCGCAGCTCGACGCGCTGGGCGAGATCGTCGCGGAGCGCGAGAGGGCGCTGCGCTGAATTCATCTCGATTTCACACCATGCGTAGAGGCATCTTTATCATCCTGAGCTCTCTCGCCGCGCTCTGCGCCCTTCCCGCCGCGGCCGGCCCCCGGGAGCGGGTTGCCGTGGTCGTCTCCCAGGCGGTCGGCGTGGGCCCGCTCGCCGACCACCTGGGCAATCTCGCGGCCGAGCACCTCGGCCAGGGCACGGCGAAGGTGATCGGCCCCGGGGAGGCGGCGCGGCTGCTGCGCGAGCGCGGTGGTCCCGCCCCGGAGAGCTGCGGCTCGGACGCCGCCTGCCTGCGCGAGATCGCCCGCGCGCTCGAGGCCGACTGGGTGGTCGCCCTCGGGGTCGGCAGCTTCGGGGAAATCTTCAGCCTGGAGCTCCGCTGCGTGGAGCAGGACGAGGCGGTGGATCCGCAGACCACCAGCGCCACCTACGCCGCGCCGGGCCCCGACTGGGGCCAGGCTCTGCGCGAGCGCCTGGAGCAGATCGTTCCCCCGCGCCTGCTTCACAGCCGGGGCAATCTGATCGTCGTCTCCGAACGGACGGGGGCCGAGGTCCGCATCAACGACCTGGCCGCCGGGACCATCCCCCTCGCCCAGCCGCTGCGGCTGCCGGAGGGGACCTATACCGTCGAGCTCCGCCTGGAAGGGCATTCTTCGGCACGGGAGACGGTGGAGGTCCGCGCCGGCGAGGATACCGAGGTGCGGTTGGACCTCGTTCCGCTGGGCGCGGGTGGCGGCCCCTCGAAGCGGACCCTCGCCTACGTGGCCTCGGGAACCGCGGCAGCCTCGCTGGCCACCGCCATCGGCCTGCACCTCGGCGCCGCCAGCGCCATGGACGAGGCGCGCGAACTCCAGCGTGCCGGCAAGGATTTTTCCGACGCCCGCTCGACCGCGCACGGCCGGATGACCGCCGCACGCGTGGCCTACGGACTGGCGGGCGCCGCCGCCCACGCCCCCGGCGGGCTCCTCTCCCCGGCGGCCCGCCCGGGCGCCCCCCCCCCCATGGGCAGGGAACGGTCCCTTTTACCATCTGAAGCCGCGCGCCGCACACCCA
>QGUN01000079.1 GCA_003242475.1 Pseudomonadota bacterium | reverse complement strand
GCCGATCATCACGTCGCCGCAGAGAAAGAGCGTGATGGGCCGAGCCGCGTCCGCCATCTCCTCGAATTTCGGTCGCGCGGCGCTCCGTCCGCAAGCGACCCTTCGCAGCGCGCGCTCAGTACCAATCGCGGATGCGGACCTCGATGTCCTCGCGGTCGGCCAGCGCCTCGGTGAGCTCCTCGAGGTTCGAGCCCCGGTAGTGGTAGGGGTAGACGATGCGCGGGGAGAAGGCGCGAATGCACTCCGCGGCCTCGGCCGGCGGCATGGTATAGGGAAGGTTCATGGAGACGAAGGCCACGTCGATGTCATCGAGCGCCTTCATCTCCTCCGTGCACTCGGTGTCGCCGGAGACATAGATCCGCGTCTCGCCCACCTCGAGGACATAGCCGTTTCCTCGGCCTTTCTCGTGGAAGAGCTTGCCGGGCTCCGGCCCCCGCACGAGGTTGTACATCGGTACGGCGGTGACGCGGAACGCGCCCATGTCGCGCGTCTCGCCGTTTTGCAACGCGATCGAACCGGGGATCCGCTCCGCCACCACCGGAGGCGCGACGATCCGCGAACTCGGCTTCCTCACCCGATCGATCCCGTCCGGATCGTAGTGGTCGGGGTGGATGTCGGTGATGAGGATCACGTCTGCCTTCGGCCCTTCGAGGGATGCCTGCGACCAGGGGTCGATCCAGACGACGGTTTCCTCCATCTCGAGGCGAAGGGTCCCGTGCATGACGGGCACCACCCGCACCTTCCCCTCGGAGGTGGCGATCACGTCGGTGGTGCCGACGAGCCCTGGCTCGGGGCGCGAGACCAGCTCCTCGGCAGCGGGTGCCTTGGCGGCGCGCGAACAGGCCTCCACCGCGACGAACGCCGCGGTGCAGAGCAGAAGCTTCGTGGCGAGACGCATGGCAAAAGGCTAGCACGGCGAGTAAGGAAGCCAAGATCGCGGCCGTCGCCCGAATCCCGGCAGCGGGATCCCCTTTCGGGCGGACAAGCCCCGACCGGAGCCCGTCGATGGACAACCTCACCCACGGATTGCTCGGACTCGCCATCGGCGCGCTGCGACGCCCCGACGGGCAGCGAGCGCCCGCCCCTGGTCAGGGGCCCCGGCTGGATGGCCCCGGCCTGCGCTGGACCTCGCCCACCGACCGGGCGGTTCTCTTCGGCTGCGTGCTCGCGGCCGAGCTTCCGGACCTCGACGGCTTTCTTCCTGCGGCCGATCCCGTGCTGCAGGCGCTGCAGACGCACCGCGGACTGACGCACGCCCTGGTCTTCGCGCCGGTCTGGGCCCTGTGTGCGACCGGAATCGCGCGACTGATCTACCGCCGCGCCCGGTCGCGCCCCGTCTTCTCGTACTCGCTGGCCTCGGTCCTCTTCGCCCACTTGCTCACGGATCTGTGGACGGGATGGGGAACGCGGATCCTCCTCCCCATCTCCGACCAGCGCTACAGCCTGGACTGGGCCGCGGTGATCGACCCCTTCTTCACCCTTCCGCTCCTCGCGGGCGCGCTGTGGGCGCTGGCGCGGAAGCGAAGCTGGAGGCGGTCGCTCCTCGTCGGGCTGACGATCGCTGCGGCGTACATGGGATTTCGAGTAGGGTCGCGGGAGATCCTGGTCCGCCGCGTCGAGCGGGCCTATCCCGCCGCGACGCGAGTGGAGGTCTTTCCGGCACTGCTCTCCGCCCTTTCCTGGCGCTACGCCGCCATCCTCCCCGAGGGCTACTCGCTGGGCCGCGTCTCGATCTTCGGACCGGTCGAGCCGGTGCGAACACAGGACCTGCCGGCCGAGCTTCCCGAGCGCGCGGCCGACAACCCCACCGTTGCCGAGGCGCTCGTCTGGGCGCGAGTCCCGCACGTCTCGATCCAGGAGCGCGAAGGAGGCGTGCTGGAAGTCCGGGTGGCGGATCTCCGTTACAACATGGGCGGCGAACCGACCCTGCAGTTCGTCGTCCTCGTCGGTCCCCAGGGCGAGACGCTGGAGGCGCGCCTGGAGCGCGGCGGGACCATCGGCGAGGTCTACCGGCGCTGGAAGGACGATCGACGGGGCGCCTTGCCCGCGGAGGGCGGCGCCGGGTAAAGGAGCGCCGGGTCGAGGAGCGAAAGGGATGCAGAAGAGCGGCGTCGAGATCCGGCGGCAGGTAAGCGAGGCTTTCGAGGCGATCGAAGGCGAACTCTCCTCACCGGTCTTTCTGACCTGTGAGCACGCCTCGCAGAGGCTCCCCGAAGGCTACGAGTGGCATCCCGCCGACCGGCGGCTCGTGGGCACGCACTGGGCCTACGATCTCGGCGCCGCCGAGATCACCGAGGAGCTCGCCACGGTCATCGGCGCGCCCGCGGTTCTCTCGCGCTTCAGCCGGCTGCTCATCGACCCGAACCGCTCGGAGTCCTCCGAGACCCTCTTCCTCGCCGAGGCCGAAGGGATCCCGGTGGAGCTGAATCGCGACCTGCTCGAGGAGGAGCGCAACCGGCGGATCGAACGCTTCCACCGCCCCTATCACGAGGCGATCGACACCCGCCTCGGTCGAAGCCGGGCCGAGATCGTCTTTTCCATCCACAGCTTCACGCCGGTCTGGGCGGGAAAGCCCCGGCCGATGGAAGTGGGCGTCCTCTTCGACGAGGAGGAGGAGCTGGCGGAGCGGCTGGAGCGCATCCTGCGTGACGCCGGATTCGCCACCGCCATGAACGAGCCCTACTCCGGCAAGGCGGGGTTGATCTACTCGGCGGGTCGGCACGCCCGCGCGCACGGCCGGCGCGCGCTCGAACTCGAGGTTCGGCAGGACCTGTCGGTTCGTCCCGATTTCCGCGCGCGGCTGGTGGAGGCTCTCGCGCGCTTCTTCGTTTGAGCCTGGCGCTCGCCATTCTGAGCCGACCCGCGCTGGCCGAGCCACGCCAACCGGGCGCGCCGATCCTCATCGGGCCGCAGGGACCGGGCGCGGACGCGGCTCCGCCTGCCGGGGCGCGAGGAGGGCGACCAGCGCGAAGGAGAAGGCGAGTCCGACGCAGAGCGCGGCGAAGGCACCGAAGGACTCCTCCGGCCCCGCCAACCAGGCCGCCAGGGGAGGAGCCGCGGCCGTGCAGCCGTTGCGCGCCAGATTGACCACGCCGCGAAGTGCCCCGAGCGAGCGCACGCCGAAGTAGGCGGGCCAGAGCACGCCGTTCGCCGCGTTGGCGATCCCGGCGCTGCCGCCGAGGGCCGCTCCGAGCGCCGAGGGGCCGAGCGCAGGTCCGAGGGGGAGAAAGACCGCGGCCGCGCCGAGGCCCAGCGCGAACAGACCGGAGGCGAGCCCGATCTTCGAGTGGACGCGTTCGAGCCAAAAGCCCGCCAGGTAGGTGCAGACCATCCCGGCCAGCGCGTAGGCGGCGAAAGCGCGAGGCGCGGCCGCCGCCTCCCAGCCCACCGACCGGAGGATGGCGGGCAGGTGGAAGAGCATGCCCGTCAGCAGAAAGGGCGAGACGCAGCTGCAGGCCAGCAGGGTCCAGAAGACAGGCGAGCGCAGCGCATCCCGAGGGTCCCAGGAGGCCTCGGCCTGCAGGGCGCGGGAGAGCTCGGACGCTTCGGGATCCGGCGCGCCGTCGCACGGCTCCCGCTCCGGGTCGCGTTCGCGCATGACCGCGCCCACGAGCGGAGCGAAGAGGAGAAGATAGGCCGCGGCCAGCGCCCAGAGCGATCCGCGCCAGCCGAAGGCGGCGACGGCTGCCACCACGGCGCTGGGCAAGGTGGCTTCGCCCAGCGAGTAACCGACCGAGGTGATGGCGAAGGCGCGGCCGCGGTACCGCCGAAACCATCGCACCACGGTGGTGACGATGCCCAGGCTGATCGCGCCCTGTCCGAGCAGGCGCAGCGCGAAGAAGGACAGCGCCACCGCCCAGAGCGCGCGCGAAAGCGAAAGGCCCACCATCGCCAGCGCGAGCAGCGCGAGAACGGCGCGGGCGTAGGCGGCGGAGGTCATGCGATCCGCGCGCGCACCGACCCAGGGCAGCGCGAGGGCGGCCGCGATCGTGGCCGCCCCGTAGACCGCGGAGACGTCCAGGCGGGAGAGCTGGAGGTCGGCGACCAGGTGGTCGATGTAGAGGGAAAGCAGATACGACTGGCCCGGACCGGAGAGAGCGGCGAAGACCACCGCGGCCCCGAGAACGCGCCAGCCGTGGAACGAAGGGTTGGGAAACAGGCGGGAGAGCATCCGCGGCGAAGGGATAACGAGCCCCTTGCGCCGCTTCAATGGAGAGTGCGACGCGTGCGCAGCAGGACGAACACGCGTCTACCTGCGCAGGGCGCGATCGAGAACGAGCGCCGTGGTGACCCCGTAGACGAGGTGGCTGGCGAGCGCGCCGAGGTGAACGCCGAGCGGGTAACGCGAGGGCCAGTCCGCGAGCCGCATCGCCGGAACCGCGAGGTTGTCGTTGAGCGCCCAGACGATGGTGCCGAAGAGCAGGCCGTGCCGGAAACCGAGCCGCCCGCGAGCGAGGAGAGCGAGAACCGCCCCGCAGGCGGCACCCGTCCCGAAGTGGACGAGCTGCCCGGCCCATCGTTTGGCCCGGCCGCGAAGCGGACGGCGAAGGACACCCTCCACGAATCGCCGGGCAACGACTTCGGTGACCGGTTCCTCCCGGTTCGAGGGAAATCGCGGCGGCTTGGGTCGGTAGCCGGAGGGGATCTTCTCCAGGACCTTCGGCGGCCAGAGCTTCGTCTGGGCGAGCGTCATGACCGCCGTCCCGGCCGCGCCCGCGAACACGCCCTTCCCGGCGCTCACCACCGGGCTCAATCCCGAATCCAACTGGATCGCCATGATCCAAGGCTGGGCACGCCGCGCGGCGCCGGCATCCCCGTGGTCCGCCGCCTCGCGACTACGACAGGCCCCTAGCGCCGGTCCGCCGGCGGATTGGGCGTGCCCGAGGTGCCCTCGGGGTTGGCGCGCTCCGGACCGCGATCGAGATTGGCGCCGCCGAGCTGGCCATCCTCCATGATCGACTGGTGGCTCGGCGCCCATTTCTCCTCGCGCTCGTGCGGCTCGCCTTCCTGTGGCAGCGTCCTCTTTTCGTCCTCCCGCATCTCCCTGAAACATGACCCCCGGCCGCCGCGCTCACAAGTTGCGGCGTGTCGCCTCCACGCCCTCGCCGTGGCGGTAGACGAGTTGCCCGCCGAACCAGCCCGCGCCGAGCAAGGCGAGAGCCCCGCCCAGGCTCGTCCAGCGGGCGATGGCCCCGCTTGCAGCGGCCTGGCGCAGCCAGAGCGAAGCGCCGTAGAAAGCGAGCGCGACCGAGACGGAGAGCAGGTGGTAGACCGCGGTGCGTTCGACCGCCGGCTCCCGGGCGATCGCCAGAAAATCGAGAAAGCCCGTCGCCACCGTCGGGGCGGCCGCGACGAGGCCGAGGATGAGCATCAACCGTGCCGCATCCCCATCGATCGCGGGCCAGAGCCAGCCGAGGACGTCGACCGCGGTCGCGCCGACCAGGAGGCCGAGGGGAAAATGCACCGTCGCCGGATGAAGCGGATGCCCGAAAAACTCGAGCCTGCGCATCACGCGACGGCTGCGATGAAGAGCAGCACGAACGCCGTCACGGCGATCAGGGCGTGCACGACCACCAGGGGTTTGGGGATGAGGTTGCCCTTGGCGTGATTGGATACGAGAACGAAGCCGCCGATGGCCGCGATCACGAAAAGCACGGCAGAGACGGTGGGCAGCCCGGGGAAACCAGAGCCAAATACGTAAATCAACAAGAGAATCAGTCCCGTCGCCCCCGCGAGCCCGTGGACGATCGCGATGGGAACGGGTGGATTCTTCTCGTTGCGAATTCGGACCGCGGCCATGACCACGCCGCCCACGGCGGCGATCAGGAAAAGAACGAGCGCAGCGACGAGCATCTTTCCTTCCTGGACGAATCGCGTCTCACGATCCGCACCAGGAAAGGGAGTTGGCCACCAGTCCCTTCATGGGCCGTACGGGTTCGGTTTCGGTTCATTCGCGCTCGAGGCAGGCGACGCCTTCCACGTGGTAGGTCTGCGGGAACATGTCGATGGGCCGGGTGGAAACGACGCGGTAGCCAGAGTCGACGAGGATGCGGAGGTCGCGGGCCAGCGTGGCGGGATCGCAGCTGACGTAGACGATTCGCGAAGGTCCGAGCCGGACGATCCCCTCGAGGACCTCGCGCGCCCCGGTCCGAGGCGGGTCGAGCAGCACGCTGTCGTAGCGACGGCCCTCGCGCCCGAGCCGATCGACCGCGCGCCGGGCGTCGGCCCGCATCACGCGGATTCGTTCTCCCCAGGGGCTGGCGGCGACCGCCTGGCGGGCCAGCGCCGAGGCGATCGGATCGCCCTCGATCGCCATCACTCGTGCTCCCCTCGCGGCGACGGCGAGGCTGAAGTTGCCCGTTCCGGCGAAGAGCTCGAGAACCTCCATCCCGGGCCTTGGATCGAGTTCCTCCACGGCCGCGCGCACGAGGTGCTCGTTGGCGGCGGCGTTGGCCTGGGCGAAGACGTCGGGGCGGAACAGAAGCGTCGAGTCCGGCGCGAGCGGCGCCGATCTCGAAAGCAGCGGGTCGCCCAGGATCTCGGCGGGCTCTCCCTTCCTCACCGGAAGCACGACGACGCCGACGAGCCCGGGGATCTCGAGCCAGCTCTCCACCCCACCGGCCCAGTCGGGCGGGGCGGCGGGCCCGGGTTCGAGAGCGACCGCGCCGTTACCGTCCTCGCCCACGCAGAACTCGACCGCGGCCAGCCACGGAATCGGCCGCTCGCGAAGCCGTTCTCGCACCGCAGACACCAGGTCTTCGAGCTCGGAGACGAGAAGGTGGCAGGTCTGGATCGGGACGAGCTCGTGGCTTTGCCGGCGCAGGTAGCCGAGGCAGGCTCCGCTCGCGCGCAGTCGGGCCCGGATGCGGTAGCGGAAAGGTCGCGGCGAGGGGAGGACGGGATGCGCCGCGCCGATCGCGTCGCGACCGATCCGTCCCAGGCGTTCCAGCGCGTCGTAGAAGACGCGCTCCTTGGCCCGAAGCTGCCCCTCGATGGAGAGATGCTGGAGCTGGCATCCCCCGCAGTCCTCCGCGTGCGGACAGACCGGCGCCACTCTCTCCGGCCCCGGCTCGAGCACGCGGAGGATGCGCCCCCTTTCATAGCGTGGACGGCGCTCGACGATCTCCACCTCGACCTGATCGCCCGGCGCGGCCAGCGGGACGAAAACCCGCTTTCCGGAAGGCAGGGTGCCGATGCCCTCGCCTCCGTGGGCGATCGAGTCGATGCGCATGCGTAACGTTTCCGTCATCGTCGGGCGCGCAGTTGTAGCCGTGTCGAGCGGGCCCCGCCACCGCGACGCGCTGCACCACTGCACAGCCGGCCGGTCTCCAGGTGGGGGGTTCCGGTTGCCGGAAGCCTCCGCTCGTGCGAGCTTGAAGGCTCGTTCCCTCATCTTCGCACCAGGAGGTCGAGGTGTATTCGCCACGAGATCGTCGCCCACGCGCCTGGCTTTTCGCGGCCGCAGCCGCCCTCTTCCCTGCCGCGGCGCTCGCCCACCCCGGGCACGGCGCGGCGCATGGTTTCGCGCACGGCTTTCTCCACCCCTTGCTCGGCTGGGATCATCTCCTCGCCGCCCTCGCCGTCGGCATCTGGGCGGGACAGCGCGGCGGGCGAACCGTATGGCTCCTGCCGGCAGCATTCGTCGGCGCCACGCTCGTCGGCGGTGGGCTGGCGCTGGCCGGCCTGAACCTGCCCGGGGTCGAGGCGGGGATCGTCGCCTCGGTCCTCGTCCTCGGGACCCTCGTCGCCACGGCGTCGCGCTTTTCCGACGCTGCGGCCCTCGCCCTGGTGGCCGCCTTCGCCCTCTTTCACGGACACGCCCACGGTGCGGAGATGGCGCCCGGCCTCTCGGGGGTGATCTACGGAGCCGGGTTCGCCGTGGCGACTGCCGCCCTCCACTGCGCAGGGGTGGCTCTCCCCACCCTGATCCTCCGCAGGCGGGAGAGCTGGGTGCGCCTCGCCGGCGCGGGGATCGGCCTTTCGGGCCTCGTGCTCGTCCTCGCGTGAAGCGATGAACGGCTGGGAGGACCTGGCGCATCCCCTTCTGCGCGTGGCGATCGCGTTTGCGCTGGGCTTCCCGATCGGCTGGGTGCGCGAGCACCACCACGAATACGGCCCCGGCTTGCGCACCTACCCGCTTCTGGCGATGGGGGCCTGCGGCTTTCTCGTGGTGGGCCAGATCGCCTTCAGCGAGGACGCCAACGCCCAGGCGCGCGTCTTGCAGGGGCTGGTCAGCGGCATCGGCTTTCTCGGCGCCGGCGCCATCATCAAGGGACGGGCCGAGGTCCACGGCCACGCGGCGGCGGTGAGCCTCTGGGTCACCGTGGCAGTCGGCGCCGCGGCCGCCTACGGACTCTTCCTC
This sequence comes from Pseudomonadota bacterium, assembly GCA_003242475.1. Lineage (GTDB taxonomy): Bacteria > Myxococcota > Myxococcia > Myxococcales > Vulgatibacteraceae > ZC4RG40. The sequence goes on along the minus strand of QGUN01000079.1, from coordinate 1,996 downwards.
CTCGCCGCGATCCTCTCGGGGACCACCCTCGTGGCCTTGCGCCTGCTTCAGCCCCTCAAGGCGCCGCCCGACGATGCCGAAGGAGGATCCTCCACAGGCCTCGGTTGACCAGCGCCGGCCAATGGGGGCAAAAGGCGTGCGTGAATTCGGGTGGCCGACTAATTACGGCCGTCCGAGGACCGCGAATTGAAGAGTTCCCCGACCCTCTCCAGCCTCTTCCGGCGACACCTGGGCGCTTACGTGGCCGGCACGGCCATGCTGGCGCTCTTCCAGTTCGCCATGAATCGCATCGACTGGCAGGCCAAGGCCGCCATCGACGCGATCTTCGGCGAGGAACCGGGCCGCGCCTGGGTTCCGGCGCTGTGGATGCTCGCGCTGGCGATCTTCGCCTTCGCCACGCGGGTGGCGAGCCGGTGGTTCCTCTTCAACGCCGGTCGGGACGTCGAGTACGAGCTGCACGCCGCGATCCTCGACCAGCTCCACAAGCTCGGGACCAACTTCTACCGGAGGATGGGCGCCGGCGAGATCATGAGCCGCGCCACCAGCGATCTGCAGCAGGTCCGGCTCCTCTACGGCTTCGGCGTCCTCAACCTGGTCAACGTGGTCTTCGCCCTGGCGAGCGCCCTGCAGGTGATGGTCTCCATCTCCTGGCGGCTGACGCTCGCGGTGCTCTTGACCATGCCGGTGCTGGCGCTGGTCTCGCGGGGCTTCTCCCGCGGACTCTACACGCGCATGCGGCGGAACCAGGCGGCGCTGGGCAAGCTGACGGGCATCGTCCAGTCCAACCTGGCGGGGATCCGCGTGATCCGGAGCTTCGGCGTGGAGGAGGTACAGCGCGCGCGCTTCGAGGAGGCCAATCGCGCCTATCTGGAGGCCAACCTCTCCCTGGCGCGCCTTCGGGGCCTGGTCGGACCACTGATGGGCGCGGTCAGCGCCCTCGGCATCTTGATCTTCTTCTGGTACGGCAGCGCGCTTCTTTTGCGCGGTCCCGAGGCCGGCGGCCTGACGGCCGGTGGCTTCTTCGCCTTCTGGCTGGCCTTGGCGCGAATGACCTGGCCCTTCTTGGCGCTGGGGCTCTCGCTTTCGGTGCTGCAGCGCGGCCGGGCGAGCTTTGCCCGGGTCAAGGAGATCCTGGACGCCGAGCCCGAGGTCGTCGGCGGCCGGCTTCCCCCGCCGCCGGCGCTCGAGGGTGCGCTCTCGGTTCGCGGACTGAGCTTCTCCCACGAAGGCCGGCGCGTCCTCGACGACGTCTCCTTCGAGCTGCCCGCGGGCGGTTCGCTGGCGATCGTCGGGCGCACCGGCGCGGGCAAGTCCACCCTCGCCCGGCTGCTTGCGCGGCTCTTGCCCACGCCGCCGGGCACCGTCTTCATCGACGGCATCGACATCTGCGACCTGCCGCTCACGACCGTCCGCTCGGCGATCGGCTACGCGCAGCAGGACGCCTTCCTCTTCTCCACCACCGTCGCCCGCAACATCGGCCTGGCGCTGCCGGATCCGGAATCCCCCGAGGCCTTCGAGCGGATCCGACAGGGCGCCCAGGAGGCCCAGGTCCTCGAAGAGGTGCTCACGCTGCCACAACAGTTCGACACGGTGGTCGGTGAGCGCGGCGTTCAGCTCTCGGGCGGGCAGAAGCAGCGCATCGCCCTGGCACGTGCCTTGGTCTGGGGGCCGAAGATCTTGATCCTCGACGACCCGCTGAGCGCCGTGGACGCGCGTACCGAGGCCGCCATCCTCGACGCCATCGAGCGCCAGGCACGGCGCTGCACCTTGCTGCTCATCACCCACCGCGTGGCCGCGGCGGCGCGATGCGATTCCATCCTCGTCCTCGACGAGGGTCGCGTGGTCGAGCGAGGCACGCACGAGGAGCTTCTGCGCGCGGGCGGGCTCTACGCGACCTTCGCCGAGGAGCAGCAGAGGGAATCGGAGCTTCAGGCGCTCGCCGAGCAGGAGCGCCCGCGAGGAGCCGCGACGAGATGAGCGCACCTGCAACGCCGAC
>QGUN01000078.1 GCA_003242475.1 Pseudomonadota bacterium | reverse complement strand
GCCCAGCGAATCCCGTTCCGTGCGAGCGTCCATGCACCGAGCGTAGGGCATCCGTCTGCGGGAAGGAAGGCGCGCGAGCCCGCCCGCGACGCATGGGATGCCGCGGCTTGCGGACGTCGCCGGCGGTAGCCGAGCCGGTCCAGCGCAGCGACGACCGAGCCGAGCGTAGTACAACCTACGTGAGGCGAGGGAGGAGCGAGCACGGCCGGCGCAGGCCCGCCCGCGACGTAAAGGATGCCCCGGCTGCGGACGTCGCCGGCGGTAGCCGAGCCGGTCCAGCGCAGCGACGACCGAGCCGAGCGTAGTACAACCTACGTGAGGCGAGGGAGGAGCGAGCACGGCCGGCGCAGGCCCGCCCGCGACGTCCGCCTACTGTGCTGCAGACCGCGCTTCGCGCACGTAGTGATAGGCGAGCGAGCGCGCGAGCTCGGCCGCGTGCGCGAGCGACTCGTTGGCGATGCGCTCGAGCAGCGCGCCGGTCTCGGCATCGCCCGTGGCCTGCAGCCAGCGCCCCACCCTCCGGCACCGCGCCGCCAGCGCATGCGAGGTGGCCAGGTCGGCTCGCAGCAGCCTCGCGATCTCCCGCTGGGCCTCGGGCGCGGGCGGCGGCACCACCGGCCGCGCGATCCCCAGCGCCGAGAGGCGAGCGAGCAGACGATCGCGCTGCTCTGCGCGGGCCCCGGCGATCGCGAGCCAGCGGGCCCGCAGGACCGGGTCGCTCGCCTTGCGGGCGCGCTGCGCGCCCAGCTCCGCCGCGGCGACCAGCAGCCCGTATGCCTCCAGTAGCTCTCCGACCCGCCTTTCCCTCTCCTCCATCCCCCTGCCCCGCGGAAGTCGCTGCCTCGCGCGACGTCAGCCGTCGGACGGAAATTGAGCGCCCGGTCGAGCCTCCGCAACCGAGCCTCCTCGGCGCCCGGGGCGTTCCCCACCTGGGCGGGTACCGATCCGAGGGGGGCCGGAGTGTCGGCGATCCGAGAAATGCCAAGGTTTGATCGTCGAGTGGCCGGCGAAGGCGTGGGGGAAGAATTGGCAACCGAACGGCTCAGAGAGGGGCTCTCTTACGAATGGCGGGCGGAGCGCCATATCGAGGCCGTCCTCTGCGGCGTCAGCGATCGCCGCCTTTCACCCGACGTCGCCTCGCGGCTGATCGAGCTCGCCGCGGCGGCCCGTGCGCGACGCACTCGGCTGGAGCGCCGGCTCAAGGCGCTGGGCGCCGGCCCCCGCCTGGCGGCCATCCCGCCTCTCCTCGAGCGCGTGGACCAGGCGATCGAGGTCGCCCTGGCCTCGGCCCGGGCCTCGGCCGACCGCTACGCTGCCCTGGCGGAGCTCTCCCGGCGGCTCGCCGACCCCGAGACCGCATTCGCCTGCGAACTCAACCGTATCGGCGCAGAGGAATCGGCGCTCGTCCTCGAAGGACTGCTCGCCCTCGAAGTGGACCGCAGAGCTCGCAAGACCATGGAGAGCGGTGGGCGTCGATGAGCCCGGTCCTTCAGATCTCGACGTGTGACGCGCAGTAGGGGCAGCGGATCCACCCGGTCCAGCTCTCGCGGATCTTGATCTCCTCCTCGCAGCAGGGGAGCAGGATCACGCGCATGTCGTCGGGCTCGGGACCGAGGCTGGCCCGGAAAGGCGCGGGGGGAAGGGCGAGAAAGGTCGGATAGGGGTTTTCCGCCAGCGAGCGCTCCACGTGCCGGAGCTGCTCGAAGCGGATCTCCGCCTCCAGGCTCTCCGCGCGCCGCGCCAGGTGCTCGCGCTGAGCGGGAGTGAAGAAGCTGTCCGCGGATTCCCGATGGGCGCAGTAGGGGCAGACCAGCGGATGCGCGCGGGCCACCTCGTCCAGGTTGGCGAAGCGGATCGAGGCGCCGAGGTGCTGCAGGATGAGGCGCCCTTCCATCTCGGTCCAGCGCACCTTGAACTCGCGCTGGCAATCCGGGCATCGACGGCGACAGAAGCCGCCCCGGTCGAGGGGGAGCGTGATCGTCTCGACGCCCACGCCGCAGAGGCTAAGCCCCTCGACCTGGCACGGCAAGCGGCTGCTTCTCCGTGGCCCAGAGCGAGTCGAGGAGGCGGACCAATTCGTCGAGGTTGGCAGCGGCCCGACCGATGCCGGGCGGCGCCTTGCGACCTTCGGCCCCGAAGAGGACGAAGGGCACCTCGCCCAGTCCCGGAAGCCGCCGCAGCTCCTCGGCGCAGGCCCCGGCCCCTCCCTCCAGCTCCGCGTGGAGGATCACCGTGTCGGGAAGGAAAACCTGGGCCCGAGCCACCGCCTCCTGGCGCCCGCTGGCAAACGAGAGGGAGTAGCGCTCGCCGAGGGCGGACATCCAGTGGACGCGGTCCGGGCCCGTCACGCCGGCGACGAGGAGGCGGCGCGCGTTGTAGGCCCGCGCCGAGTCGGTGGGAAGGGAGAACGAGAAGATCGCGCCCCCGCCGGGCCGCTGCGAGGCCCAGATATCGCCGCCGTGCAGCTCCACCAGCTCCCGGCAGATGGCCAGCCCGAGGCCGACGCCCTCCCCGGTCGCCCCCTTGCGGTAGCGCTCGAAGAGGATGGGCAGGTCCTCCACGGCGATCCCCGGCCCCCGATCCCGCACCTCCACCACCAGCCAGCCAGAGGTCGGGCAGGAGGAGACCTCCACCTCCACCTCCGTTCCCGGCCGGGTGTGCGCCACGGCGTTGGAGATGAGGTTCTCCACGATCTGCCGCACCGCGCTCTCGTCGGCGCGGACCACCGCCGAGCTCTCCCCCACGACGCGAATGGTGACCTGCTTTTCCGCCGCGTACGCGGCGAAGTCCGAGGCGATCTCGCGGATGCAGGAGGGAAGGTCGAGTGGCTCGAATGCCGCCACCCAGGCGTTCTTCCCCTTGCTGCGTACGAGGATTCGCTCGACGAGCTGGAGGATCCGGCGCGCCTGTCGCTCGATGACGGAGATGCTCTTGTATTCCTCGGTCCCCTCCATCCGCTTCTGCAGAAGGCGGGTATGCCCCAAGAGGACGTTGAGCGGAGCGCGGAGATCGTGAGAGCAGACGGCCAAAAATTCGTCCTTTATGCGATTGGCCTCGCGAAGCTGCTCGTTGAGCCGCTCCAGTTCCTCGTACCGCTCCTGGTACGCGCGCTCGAGCTCGTCCTTCTTCTTGCGCACGCTGGAGTGCAGCCGCGCATTTCGCACCGAGTTGGCCACGGTGGAGGCGACGGCACGGACGAAGGCCTGCTCGTGCGGACCGAAGGCAGTTCGTCGCGCCAGGCGCAAGAAAAGGGCGCCCACCGCGTCGCCCTGCGCCACCAGCGGGGTGACCACCAGCGAGGCCACCGGCATCCCCTGCAAGAGATGGCGGACGTCCTGCATGAGCGGATCGGAATGGACGTCCTCCACCACCACCGCAGACTTGGATTCGAGCGCCTTGCGGATCTCCGGATAGCGCGCGATGTCGATGGGAAGACGGCGCAGGTCCGGGACGTCGTGGGAGGCGATGACGATCGCCTGGTCGGAATTGCCCTCGACCAGGATGGCCGAACAGCGGTCCACCGGCACGACCTGGGCGACCTTCTGCACCACGACGCGAAGCAGCTCTTCGAGGTCGAGGTGGCTCGTGGCCGCCTCCGCGATCTCGAGGAGCGCCACCAGGTCGGAGCGCGGCAGATTGGAAAGCTGCGGCATGCGGCCGCGAGTCTAGGCCCAAGCTGCCCTGGGATCAATGTGACCGGTCAAGTCCCCTTCTTGCGGCTCGAGCCGCCCCGCCCCCGGCGCGCCGAGGCCTGTTCCCGGGCCCGGAGCTCGCCGCGCGCTTCCCCCTGCTGGGCCAGGCTCTTTCGCAGCATCTCCGCCAGGTCGACCACCTCCGCCGGCGGCCGAGGTTTGGCCGCGGGCGCCGGAACTCCCTCCAGCTTGCGCGCGATCAGACGCTCCAGGGCCGCCTCGTAGCGGTCCTCCCACTGCTCGGGCTCCCACGGACCGGCCAGGCGCTCGACGAGGAGGCGGGCCAGCTCGAGCTGGTCCTCTGGCACCTCGGCCGCCTCCCCCGAGGGCAAGTGCAGCCCGGCCTCGGAGCGAACCTCGTCCGCGAAGCGGAGCGTGTGCAGGGCGAGGACCTGTCCCCGCGGCCGGACTGCGGCGAGGCTCTCGCGGTCGCGGAAGACCACGCGTGCCACGCCCACGCGGCCCGTCTCCCGCATGGCGCGATGCAAGAGCGCGTAGGGGCGCTCGGCTCCCTTCCCCGGCTCCAGGTAGTAGGGCCGGTCGAAGTAGAAGGCGTCGATCTCGTCCTCTCCCACGAAACGCTCGATGGAGATCGCCTTTTCGATGCCGATGTCGATGGCATCGAGGTCCTCGTCGGTGATCTCCACGTAGGCGCCCTTCTCGTACTCGAAGCCGCGGACGATCTCCTCGGAAGGGACCTCGCGGTCCTCCAGCTCGCAGATCTTCCGGTAGCGAATGCGGCCGTGGTCGGGCGCGTGCAGCAGGTGGAACGAGGTGCGGTGGCTCTTGGCCGCCAAATAGAGGCTGACGGGGATGTTGACCAGCCCGAAGCTGATCGCCCCCTTCCAGACCGGTCGCGCCACCGCCATACCCGATCGGTACGCACGCCGACGGGCACCAGCCAGTTGTCCGAGTCTCGGTGGTCGCCCTCCGCGCCCGTGCACACCTGATCGATCGAGGAAGGATCATGGCGCGCAGAGGAAACGGAAACGGAGGCGTGGAGGACCGCTGGTCGCGCGAGCCGGAGATGGTCCGCGGACTTTCGGGCTGGCGGGAGTGGGGGCCAGAGGAGATCCGCGAGGACCTCGACCGGCGAACGGCCGCCCGTGACATCGATCGCCGGCACCAGTGGGAGCGGCGCGCCCGGCGCTGGGAGCGGCACTACGAGGAAGAGGAGCCCTACCCCGGCCGATGGGGTCGAAGGCGGCGTCGGGAGCCCTGGGAATCCACCCATCGCGGGGAGGAGGAACCGGAGCGGCGCGGATACGGCGGCTACGGCGCCGGTCCCTACGGCGGTTCCTATGGGGGGATCGGCCCGGGGGAGGCCGATACCTATCCGCCTGCAGGCGTGCGGGGAGGCCCCTCGGGGGGTGGCTCGCCCGCTGGCGCGTTCGGCCTGACCGCGGGTTGGAAGCGCGAGCGGATGCGGATGCGCACGGAAGGCGCACGGCCCTGGCGCCGGTGGCCGATCGAGGGGCCGCTGGTCCGCGACGTGATGACGCGCAATCCGCGGGTGTTGCCGCCCGACGCCACCGTGCGCGAGGCCGCTCGCCTCATGCGCGACGAGGACGCGGGCATCGTTCCGGTCTGCCAGGACGGCCGCATCCTCGGCGTGGTCACCGACCGCGACCTCGCCGTCCGCTTCCTCGCCGAAGGCGGAGATCCGGACCGAGTGCCGGTTTCGGAGATCATGACCGGAGACGTCCAGGTGGCCATGCCCGACGACCTCCTCGTGGACGCGGTTCGCGTGATGGGGGAGGAACACGTTCGCCGCCTGCCCGTGGTGGATCGCGACGACCGCATCGTCGGCATCCTTTCCATGACCGACGTCGCCCGGGAGGCGGAGGTCGACTACGCGCTGCAGGACGTCCTCGACCGGATCGCCAGCCGCCGCTCCTTCTGGTCGCGGTGGTGACAGGCCCCTGTAAAGGAAACGGCCATTCGGGGGCGTGTCTGTATTTTTTTCAGGCCGCCGGGCCGCCAGACGGGGATTGCACCTCGGCTCGGTAATTTTTACCGATCCTCGCAGGGGACATCCGTTTCAAAACGCTGCAACCACCTGAAATCGCGAGGGTTTTTCCGTGGATGCGCTGGCACCTCGTTCGCATGGGCGTAGGGCCGGTTCGTCTCGTACCGCCCGTCCCGACTCGGAGGCAGACATGCGACTTTCCAACCTCCCCGCATCTTCCGGTTCCCTCGCCATGTACCTATCGGAGATCAATCAGTATCCGCTCCTCACCCAGGAGGAGGAGCAGGCGCTCGCCCGACGGTACCGGGATTACGGGGACGAGGAGGCGGCGCGCCGCCTGATCACCGCCAACCTCCGCTTCGTGGTGAAGGTCTCCTACGAGTACCGCTCCTACGGCATCAAGATGGCCGACCTCATCCAGGAGGGAAACATCGGCCTGATGAAGGCGGTGCAGAAATTCGATCCCGACAAGGGGATCCGCCTGATCTCCTACGCCGTCTGGTGGATTCGGGCCTACATCCAGAATTACATCCTCAAGTCCTGGTCGCTGGTGAAGCTCGGCACCACCCAGGCCCAGCGAAAGCTCTTCTTCTCCCTGGCCCGTACCCGACGGGAGATCGAGAAGCTGCAGGGGATCGAGGAGTCGCAGGATCCCAAGCGCATCGCCAAGAAGCTCCGGGTCAAGCCCTCCGAGGTCATGGAGATGACCCAGCGGATGGAGGGCCGGGATCTCTCGCTCGACGCGCCCATGGGGGAGGACGGGGGCAATAGCCACGTCGACTTCGTGGCCGACAACGCCCCCGGTCAGGACGAGACGCTCGCCGAAGCGGAGGAGCGGGAGATCATCAGCAGCCGGGTGGAGCAGGCCCTGATGCGCCTCGATCCCCGCGAGCGCTTCATCATCGAAAAGAGGGTCATGAGCGACAAGCCCATGACCCTCAAGGAACTCGGCGAGCACTTCGGCTTCTCGCGGGAGCGCGCCCGCCAGCTCGAGATCCGCGCCAAGGAGAAGCTCAAGATCGAGCTCGTCCAGTTGATGGGCGATCTCGAGCCGGAGGGCGTGGGGCCGATCCGCCTCGACGCCGTCCCGCACTGAGCGACGAGCCGGCTGCATCGACGCAGGTGGCCAAGGCGGCCGGTCGCTGCAACAGGCCCCTGGACGACCGGTTCAGCGCCCGAGGTTGAAGCAGGCGCGGCCCGGGTAGATGGCCGCGCTGCCGAGCATCTCCTCGATGCGCAGAAGCTGGTTGTACTTGGCGATCCGGTCGGAGCGGCTCGCCGAGCCGGTCTTGATCTGGCCGCATTCCAGCGCCACCGCCAGGTCGGCGATGGTGGTGTCCTCGGTCTCGCCGGAGCGGTGGCTCATCACCGCGGTATAGCCGGCCCGGTGCGCCATGCGGACCGCGTCGATGGTCTCCGAGAGCGTGCCGATCTGGTTGACCTTGACCAGGATGGAGCTGGCCACGCCCTCCTCGATCCCCCGCGACAACCGCTCGACGTTGGTGACGAAGAGGTCGTCGCCGACGAGCTGCACCCGATCGCCCAGCCGCTCGGTGAGGAGCTTCCAGCCCTCCCAGTCGTCCTCGGCGCAGCCATCCTCGATGGAGGCGATGAGATAGCGCTGGCAGAGCTCGGCGTACCAGTCGACCAGGCCCTGGCGATCGAATTCCCGGCCCTCGCCCGAGAGCACGTAAACCCCGCGCTCCTTGTCGTAGAGCTCGCTGGAGGCCACGTCGAGGGCGAGGACGATCTGGTCGCCCAGGGAATAGCCTGCCCGCTGGCAGGCCTCGGCGATCACCGCGAGCGCCTCCTCGTTGGAAGGCAGGTCGGGCGCGTAGCCGCCCTCGTCGCCGACCGCGGTCGAAGCCTTGCGCTCCTTGAGCACCCCCTTGAGCGCGTGGAAGATCTCCGCCCCCCAGCGAAGCCCCTCGGCGAAGGAGGAGGCGCCGACGGGCATGACCATGAACTCCTGGATGTCGACGCGGGTGTCGGCGTGAGCTCCGCCGTTGAGGATGTTCATCATGGGGACCGGCAGGGTCCTGGCGCGGACGCCACCCACCCACCGGAAGAGAGGCTGGCCGTTGGCCAGGGCGGCGGCGCGCGCCGTCGCCAGCGAGACGCCGAGGATCGCGTTCGCCCCGAGCTTGGACTTGGTCGGGGTCCCGTCGAGCTCGATCAGTCGGGCATCGACCGCCCACTGATCTTCCGCGTCCATGCCGAGGAGAGCCTCGCGGATGGGACCGTTGACGTTCTCCACGGCCCGCAGCACGCCCTTGCCGCGGTACCGCTCCCCGCCGTCGCGGAGTTCGAGAGCCTCGTGTTCGCCGGTCGAGGCACCCGAGGGAACCGCTGCCCGGCCCACGTCTCCCGTGACGAGTTCAACCTCCGCCTCGACGGTGGGATTGCCCCGGCTGTCGAGGATCTCCCTGGCACGAACGTCGACGATCTGCAGCATCTGGCCGCTCCTTGAAAAAATGGCGGCCAACATAGCGATCGCGCGCCAGCCAGGCAAGCGAGCGTCGGATGGTCGCGTCGGGAAAAGAAGGTCGCCGATATGGCGAGAAGAGGCGGGAAAAACGACCTCGGGAGAGGAGGTCCATGACCTCCGGATCAGAGGTCGATGACGATCACGCCACGCTCCGGCGCCTTCTTCTCCTCTTCGCGCGGCTTCCGAACGGGATACTCCGGCACCGGCAGCGGGATCTCCAGCCGGGGCCTTTCATCTTCGCGGATGCGTTCGGCCCGCTCCCGTTCCTTCTGGAGCTGGTCGATGATGAAAGCATCGAGCATGTCCCACGTCCTCCTACCGAGTCGCCTCTCCGGCCGCCGCCACCTGCCCCTTCCCTAGCTCTTGCAGCTTCGATGCCACGGGACCGGAAAGGTCGCGCCATGAAAACCATTGGCGCGCGCCCATTCTGCCCCGGACCTTGCTCTCCACTTTCCTCATCGGTGCGGGCCAGCCCGGCTCGATTTCCGATTCGATCTTCCCCGGCATGTCGGAAAGAAGTCAAGAAACGCTTCTGAAAGCGAAAAAGCGCTTGAATGCCCGCTTGCCCTCCCCGCGAGGGCACCTATACTCGGGTCGAACCACCTGCCCCGGGGGTCGACATGATCAGACGGACGATTCCTCTCCTGCTCGCCATCGCCTTCGTCGCGTCCTGCAAGCGCCAGGCGGAAACCCCTCAGCCTCCCCCCACCGCCGATGAAGCCAAGGAGGAAAAGGCTGCCGCTGCCGAGGAGACGGCCAACGATGCCTCGGTCGCCAGCGTCTCCGGCAAGAGCGATCCGGCCTGCATCGGACCGATCGGGACCGGCGAGCCGAGCACCCTCACCATCGGCGACCGGAAGTACACCCGCAACGGCCACGAGCTGCGCATCGAGGGCGAGGCGCCCGAGGGCGCCGAGGTGCGGATCGGCGTCTTGGCCAACCTCAACGTCGCCAACGGGGAGAACCTCTTCAACGTTCGTCGCTACCTGGCCGAGTTCGAGCAGGCGGGCGTGGAGTTGATCGTCGTCGCCGGCGACAGCGGCGACGAGCTCGACGCCATCGAGCGCAACTTGCGGGCCGTGGCCGAGGCCAGCGTCCCCGTCCTGGCGATCGCCGGCAATCGGGAGCGGACCCGGGACTTCGTGGCGGCGGTCGAGAACGTGCGCAAGGAGAAGCCGAACCTGCTGAGCGGCCACGAGATCCGCCTGCTCGGACTGCATGGCGTGGACGTCGTCACCCTCCCCGGCTACCACGACCCGCGCTACATCCACCCGGAGGAAGGCGGCTGCCAGTACTTCCTCGAGGACGTCAAGGCGGTCCAGACGCTCGCCTCCCAGGCCAAGAACCCCGTCCTTCTCCTCGCGCACGGCCAGCCCAAGGGGAAGACGGCCCAGGCCCTGGACGTGATCGCCCCCGGCGGCGAGCACATCGGCGATTCCAACCTCAACGAGGTCATCCTGGCGGCGAAGATCCCCTTCGGCATCTTCGCCAACGTCAAGGAGGCCGGCGGCAAGGCCCTGGCCGACCTGGAGGGCAACCGGATCGTCCCCCAGGGTGAGTGGTCGGAGACCCTCTATCTCAACCCGGGCGCGGCCGACTCGCTGGAGTGGACGATGAACGACGGCACGCCGGCCCACGGCATGGCGGCCATCCTCCACGTCAAGGAGGGGAAGGCCTCCTACCGCATCTACCGCGCGCCGAAGCTGACCGAGGCCGAGCGCGAGGAGGCGGCGAAGCTCGCCCCGGCGAAGGTCGCGGCGGAGTGAGCGCCCTCTGAGCCGAAGGTCCAGGGCCCCCTCTCCGGAGGGGGCCTTTTCGTTGCGCGCAGTCGAACGGGATCTCGATGGAGTCCGCCCTTTCCTTCGCGACACCCTTCCTCGGCGCCTAGATGCACGACCCGCCGGGACGACGGCTCAGGGGCGGCACTGCCGGATGGTTTCCACCGCCTCGCGAGCGGCCTGGCGGACCTGGACGTGGTAGTCGGCGGCGGCGAGCGCTCGCAGCAGCGGCATGGCGCGAAAGTCGCACCGGGGCGCCAGCACCCGCGCCGCGGCGGCGCGGATCTCGGGCCGGTCGTGCGCCAGGTGGAGACGGGCCGCCTCGCCGGCCACCTCCCCATCCAGAGCCGCCAGGGCGAGCAGCCATTCGGGCGTCACCACCCCGTCCGCGCCGGGCTCGAGGAGCGCCCCCGCGCCCCCGCCCCCCCCAACCCCC
>QGUN01000018.1 GCA_003242475.1 Pseudomonadota bacterium | reverse complement strand
GAGCCGGTGACGCTGAGCTGGACGGTGACGCCGAACGTGGAGTGGACTCCCACGGTCTACCTGCCGATGCGAGAGGTCGATTCGCCCTTCGTCGACATCTCCACCCGTCCGAACGTCGTGGACCTGTTCGAGGCGGGAGCGGACGACTCGATCACCTGGTTCTCCTTCGCCGAAGGCTTCCTGTTCCCCTGGGGGGGCGAGCTCCACTCCGGGGTAGCCGTTTCCTCCGACGGCTTTCTGAGCTTCGATCCGGCGGCCTGGCCGTACCACTGGAACGGTCCGCTGCCCGATCGAGTGCGCGGTGAGGTGCACCTCGCTCCCTTCTGGGACGACATCCGGGCGCCGGGCGGCGGACGCATCCTCGCCGCGGTCCTGGAGGACGGAAGCCACGTGATCCAGTGGCCGAAGATGGACCGTTACTCTCGGGGAGCCGACCTGAACTTCCAGGTCGTGCTCTTCCCGGACGGTGCCATCGAATATCGGTACGGGACGATGGCGCCGGGATGCATCGACGAGCTCGAGGCAAATGGATCCAGCGCCACCATCGGCTACCAGAACCCCTCGGGCTCGGTCTGGTACGTGCTGCACTACGGCGCCGACGCCGTCGCCTTCCCGGGAGGACTGGAGAACCGCTCCTTCCGCATGGACGCCGGCGTTGCGGGCAGCGTCACGCTCCACCCGACGGCCACAGGCGTGTATCCGGTGTGCGCGGAGGTGGCCGGCTACCGGACCTGCGAGGTCCTGGAGGTCGGGGTGCTGAGCCCGTAACGGCAAACGCCTGACAGCATCGAACCCCGGGGCCCGGTCGTTGCACGGCGACCGGGCCTTCGTCGCTCGGGCTCACCGCGGCTAAACGTGCGCCGGGGCAGGACGGCTCGGCGCGCCGGCGGGAGCTCAGGCGAGGACGACGTCGACCTCGGGGTCGAGGAGATAGCCCTCGGCGTGGCGGAGCAGGACCTTCTCCAGACCGAGGGCGCGCAGGGTGCGAATGCCGCTGTAGACGCGGCTGGCGGCGGCTTCCGGGAGGATGCGCTCGCCCGGCCAGCCCACCTCCACCAGCGTCTCGGCGGTCATCCCGGTGCCCGGGCTGTGCAGGCGATTCTCCACCAGGGCGCGGAAGATGCGGCGGACCGCGCCCCGGCGCCGAAGGTCCACCTGGACCCCCTCCCACTCGAACCAGGAGGCCTCGGGCCCGACGCGCAGCACCGCGCCGCTGCCGAGCCGCCCCAGCGATCGCTGTGCCAGCCGGCGGGCGATGAAGACGCCATCCATGCTCCGACCCTCCACGGGCGTGGCCAGGGCGGTCCGGAGCCTCTCGGCGGTGGCCTGGACGCGCGCACGATCGCCGGCGAGCCGCGCCTCCTCGAGCTCGATGGCGCTCTCGAGCAGCGCCACCGTATGCAGGCTGGCCCGGTCGTCGATCCGCTCGAACTCGGCACGCGCCTCGGCGATGGCTTGCCGCGCCTCTCCGAAGCGGCGTTGTCGTGCGAGGCAGAAGGCGTGGAAGGGGAGGTAGAGGATGATCGTCCGTCGCTCGGGAAGGGGGCGGAGAGTAGCCAAGGCCTGTTCGAGGAGCGTGGCCGCGCGCCCCGGCGAATCGTCTTCCAGGGCGACCAGGGCCAGCTGGGCGAGGGCGATGCCCCGGACCTTCGGATTGGCGAGCTTGCGCTCCACTTCGAGCGCCTTCTTGAACCAGTGGGTGGCCTGTGCATGGGCGCCCTCGGCGAGGGCGACGCCACCGAGGTTGAGAAGCACGTTCACCTCGGCGGCCGGGTTTTCGAGGAGCCGGAAGATCCGCCGGGACTCGACGAGGTAATGCCGCGCATCGGCGAAGCGGCCGAGGTGGGAGTGGACCGCGCCGATGTTGAGAAGCGCCACGCCCTGGTAGCGCAGGTGGCCCACCTCCCGGAAGATCTCGAGGGAGCGGAGAAAGGCAGAAGCGGCCTCCTCGGCGCGGCCGCGGTACTCCTCGACCACGCCGCGGATCAGCCAGGCGATCCCCTGAAATTCCCGGATCCCCTCGGCGCGGCCGATCGTCTCCGCCGCGTCGAGATCCGCGAGGGCGGTCGCGGTCTCTCCGAGGAGCGAGCGAACCGCGCCCGATTCGAGTAGGAGGCGGCCCTCCAGGAAGCGATCGCCCTGGGCCCGGGCGAGCTCGAGTCCCTGGCGGATGTCGTCCAAGGCCTCGGTATGGCGTCCCAGCCGCTTGTAGGCGCGGGCGCGCCGGAAGAGGGCCTCGCCCTCGAGGCCCGGATTCCGCGCCCGCCGGGCGAGGCGGATGGAGGCCGTGAGGATCTCCTCCTCGCGCGAGGGCGGACCGCTGAGCGCCAGCACCTCCGCGAGGGCCACGCCGGCTCGGCTGGCGAGCTCGGGCTGGTCATCGGCGAGCCGGCGCTGGACGGCAACGAGGTTTTCCCGCTCGGCCAGAAGCCACCGGATGGCCTGGGGCGCCTCGGGGCCGTGGCAGCGTTTCGATTCGCGCTCGGCGCGTTCGACGTGGTAGCGCGCGTGGCGCAAGAGCGCATCGTCGAGAAGGCCCATGCCTTCGAGCTGGCGGGCCGCGAAGGCACGCACGCTCTCGTAGAGGGAAAACCGCCCGCCTTCCTCGTCGTCGGCCTGCAAGAGGGCACGGGCGCGAAGCTCGTCCACCAGATCCAGCGCGCTTCCCCCCACGACGGGGCCGATGACCGCCTCGGCGGCCTCCAGACCGAAGCCGCCCTCGAAGACGGAGGCGTAGGCGAGGGCCTGCCGCTCGCGATCGGAGAGCAGCTCCCAGGAGAGGGAGATCGCCTCCCACAGCGATCCATGGCGGCCCTTCTGGCCGGTCTCCAGCAGGGCGAATCGATCGTCGATGCGCGCCAATAGCTGCCGGGGGGGCAGCACCCGAACTCTCGCCGCCGCCAGCTCGATCGCCAGGGGAAGCCGGTCGAGGCGAACGACCAGCTCGCGCAACGCTTCGAGTTCGCTGTCGCCGAGGTCGCGGTCGGCCGCGGCGCGGCTGGCCCGGTCCCGGTAGAGGGCGATGGCATCCTCCACGGGAAGCGGGCCGAGCTCGAAGCGGACCTCGCCCTCGACCCCGAGCGGGACGATGGAGGTGGCGAGGATCTGCAGGCCCGGAGCGCGGTCGAGCCAGGCGTCGAGAAGGGGGCGGATCTCGGGGACGAGATCCTCCAGGTTGTCGAGGACGAGGAGGAGGCGGCCCCGGTCGGCGATCGCAGCGGCGAGTTCCGCGCCCTGGCGCTGGGCGATGCCCAGCGCCTCCGCCACCGCAGCCTGCACGTCGAGGGCGATGCGAGCGGAAGCGAGGCGAACCAAGTGGACCGCGTCGAATCCCTCGGCTGCGTCCCGGGCCACGCGCAGGGCGAGGCGGGTCTTGCCCATCCCGGACGGGCCGGTGATGGTGATCAGGCGCTCGCCCCGCGCAAGAGAGGAGAGGAGGCGGGCGATCTCCCGCGTTCGTCCGAAAAGCGGCGTTCTCTCGGCGGCCGACACGGCGCCAAAGCCAGCTACACCCACGCTTCGAGCATAACAGCTTCGTGCGCGCGCGGGGCTGGCAGGCAGCCGTCGAGGAGAAAGACCGGGGCCCGGCTCGCAGGGGAGGGGCCCCGGTCGACGTTCCGCCTACTTCTTCTTCGGCGCGACGGCGACGACGCGCGTCCCGTAGCGCTCCGCGAGCGCCACGCGCCATTCGCCCGACGCGGTTCGGCGTGGGATGACGCTTGCCACGCCGCCCTGGGTCGTGACCGCGCCACGGCGGTTCCCCTCCAGGTCGAAGATGACGGCCTGGGTGAGGGCGGGCACGTCGGACAGCTCGGTGGCCACGAGATAGGCCGGCGTCTGTGCGGTGGCCGGGACGAAGGCGAGCGGTCCACCGCCGATATCCTCCGGGCCGAGCTCTTCGCGGATCCACTGGCTCCAGAGGATCGAGCCGCTCTTCCCGTCGAGGAGGTGGACCTGCCCCGCCGAGGAGGTCAGCGCGATCTCGGGGTAGCCGTCGCCGGTCTGGTCGACGATGGCCGTCGCGTAGCCGCTGAAGTTGTACCGGGAGTCGAGCGGGTTTTCCGGGTTGCGCCAGGCCGGGATCCGGGTCTCCCACAGCTTCTCACCCGCCTTGGCATCGTGGAAGGCGACGAAGCCGTGGCCGTCCTCGCCCGCACCGCCGATGGCGACGCCCTCGGGCAGGGCGAGAGCCCAGTAGGGCGTGTACAGGAAGCGCTGCTGCCAGAGCAACGAGCCGTCGGCGTCGACCAGGGCGACGAAGGGCTGATACCCGTTCATGGCGCCGGTGACGGCGATCTCCGGCCGCCCATCGCCGTCGACGTCGCCGGGGTGGAGCCAGACGGAATGGCATTCCGGCAGCTCGGTCTCCCAGAGATTCTTGCCGCTCGCCCGGTCGTAGGCGACGAGGCTGCAGGTGTTGCTCGTCAGCGAGGGGTGAATCGTGACGAGCTCGCGTGGGCCCTCGCCATCGAGGTCGACGAGGTCGAAGGCGGTGGGGAGCCGCGAGGTGGAGATCGACCCGAGGTGTTTGCCGTCCTCGGAGAGGAAGTGGAAGCCGTGCGGCGAGCCCTCCAGGGCGATCCCCGCGACGGCGATGAGGCCGCCCTCCTCGTCCTCGTAGAAGTGAGCCTCGCTCAGGAAGGTCCGCTCCTTCGGGTCGAAGTGGCGGGTCCACCTCGGCGAGTTCCCCTCGCCGAGCGAGGTCAAGACACCCCACGGGGTGCCGACGAGGAGTCCGTCGTCCGCTCCGGGCACCGCGAACAGGACCGGGTTGCATCCGTAGAAGGCGTGGTCGACTGCCCCGGTCTCGTCGACGAGGTAGGTCCGGCCGTCGAGGGTTCCGACGAAGACCCTCGAAGGATCGTGCGCCTTCTCCAGGCCCCTCACGTTCTTCAGACCGGTGCTCCGCAGATCGTCGCCGGTGCGCGCATCGAGGGTGGCCACCTCCCCGCTCTCGAGGGCCAGGACGATTCGCGGCGACGCGGTGGTCACGGTCCATTCGAGCGCCAGGAGACCGTACGTCAAATTCCGCCGGAACTTCACGGTGCCGTCCGGGGAGAGGGAGAGGAGTACGGCTCCATCCTTGCCGACGGTCTTCAAGGAGACGACGATCTCGAGCTCACCGTCGTTGTCGACGTCGCCCACGCGCATCAGCTCGACGTAGGTGGCCCAGTTGTCCTCGTTCTCGCCGAGCTCGCGCGTCCAGAGGTGGGTGCCGTCGGACGAGAAGGCGACGACGCGCGCGTCGTTCGTCCCGACGAGGAGCACCGGAGCTCCGTCCTCCCCGACCGGCCCCCAGGTCAACTCGGTCACGTAGCGCTCGCTATTGGCCGAGAACACGACCTCGCCGCTCGTGTCGAAGGCGAAGATGTCGTGCTTCTCCGCCGGGCGCCTGGGGCCGAGGTCGATCCCGAAGACGATCAGCGGGGACTGGCCATCGCCCCGGGGGAGCGAGGTGCTGATCAAGGGATCCGGGAGCTCGTGGCGGAAGGCGATCGCGCCGGTGCGCACGTAATGAACCGCCGTGGTCAGGGGGGAGAAGAAGAGCGGCTCCTCGTCGTCGCCGTACAGGGCGAGGTCGTAGAACTCGGGAAAGCGGTACTCCAGGTGCCGCATCCAGACGATGCGACCGTCCTCGCCGTCGAGGAGGAACGCGGAGCCATCGGCCGCGGTCGCGATGACGTGGTCGGCCTTGCCGCCGAGGTCGACGGCGTGCATGTCCACGATCTGCTCCGTGAAGGGCGCGCCGCCCTTGGACTCCATGCGCCAGATGGGCGTGCCATCTTCGGCGAAGGCGGCGATGCCGAACTCGGCGGCGATGTAGCCGGGGGTCCCTTCGGGACCGAAACGGCCCTTCTTCCAGAGCGCGGAGTAGCCGACCGTGTTCCACTCCGCGCGGGTCACGGTTTCGACGTCGTCCCACGAGGGGCCCGGCTGGGGATCGCCTCCACCGCTGCCGCCACTGCCCCCAGTGCCGCCTTCGCCGCCCGACCCCCCGGAGCCGTTGGGCGTGGGGCGGGTTTGGTCGTCCTGGCTGCAGGCGGCCAGGACGAGCGCAAGGACGAGACCGAGTCCGAACCCACGAAGGATGGAGCGAATCATGGCCCATTCTCCTTTCCGAGGGTGACGGTGTAGACGCCGAGCGAGTTGACGATCGCGGCGGCCGGAGTGCCGTCGGCGAGCCGGAAGAAGTGTGCTTGCTGCGCCTCCGAGGGCATCATCAGCTCGCCCTTGAACTCGCCGTCGAGCGCGAGGGCGTAGGTCCGGGACCTCGACCGTCCATAAAGCCCCTGGGAGACTGCCAGGAAGGCCGGAGTGTCGTCGGTCGCCGGGACGAGGACCAGGGGAGCGCCATCGCGATCCTCGGTGGGGAGCGCGTCGGGCTTGTCGGTGCTGGTGGACCAGTAGATCTTCCCGGTGCGCTGGTCGAGGAGGTAGACGTTCCCCCGCGCGGTATGCGTGGCCACGTAGTCGCCGTCCGTGTGGACGAGGATTCCGTACCAGGACGGATCGGCTCCGAACTCGTCCTTGTCGTCCAGTAGGGTGGTCGACCAGATCTTCTCGCCCGTCGCGTAGTCCCGCAGGGCGACGAAGCCATCGGCGGTCGTGGACCCTCCGCCGGTCACCAGGCCGTACTCGGAGAACTGCATCCAGAGCGTGACCTGGACGCTTTCGTCGAAGTACCAGCGGACGGTCCCGTCTCCCGCAACGAGGAAGAGGCGCGGCGGAGCGGGAAGGATGATGGGATGGGTGCGGACGGCGACGAGCATTTCGCCGTCGACCTCGCCCGTGACGATCTCCGCCTCCAGGCAGAGCCCGAGCTCGAGTTCGTGCACCGGTGCGCCCGCCTCGGTGGCGACGTGGAACCGACAGAAGCTCTTGTTGTCCTCGGTGACGTAGAGGATCTCGTTCTTGTCGTCGCCGTCCAGGTCGGCGACGTGGAGGTAGAGCACCCTGCCGCCGACCGTCGTCGACGTGCGTCGCTGTCCGTTCAAGGAGTAGGTCTCGATGGTCGCCGTGCCCCGATCGATGGCGATGGCCGCAGCGACGATGCGGGTCTCACCTCCCAGCCGCCCCTGGGCGAGCGCGGTGACCTCTCCGGCGTTCCCGTTGGCAGTGTGGAGCTTCCACTTCAACTTGCCCGCGTTGTCGAGCAGGGAGAGGTATCCGTACCCATCCGCGAGCGCCAGGAGGAATTCATCTCCGTTCTCGACGGCAACGCTCTTCTGCACCCAGTTCAGCCAGTGGTGGCTCCAGCCCTCCTCCTGGCTCGCCCAGTCGATGGTGCGCATGGCTCCGTCGAGACCCGCATAGGCGATGGAGATTGCGCCCTCGCGCTCCAGGACCGCAGTGTGGGTGACGGGATAGAAGGTCTGGTGGTGCAGCAGGATGCCACCCTCGTCCGGCGCCACGGTCGGATCCAGCACCAGGAGAGCACCGGAGGTGGAGAGGTAGGGATTGCCGGAGGCGACCAGAACGACGAGCTGGCTTCCGATCCGGGCGAAGGTCCCCTTCGTGGAGTAATAGCCGGTGTTCCACGTCCAGCGAATCGTCCCATCCGCGCCGAGCAGGACGAGCGTGCTCGTCCGGGCAACCGTGGAATCGAAGCCGTTGGTGTAGAGCAGGAGGATCTCCTCGGTGCCATCGCCGTCGACGTCGGCGACGGAGAAGTCCTCGAGCATGTGATCCCACGGCTCCGCGAAGAGGGTGACGGTCGTCTCCCACAGTGTGGAGCCGTCCAGCCCCATCGCCGCGACCACGTTCCAGTCCAGGTGCAGGACGATCTCCTGGACACCGTCGCCGTTCACGTCGGCGGGGAAGACGTTGGTGAGCTGTCGCGTCTGCGGCAGAGCCTTCTCGAAGACGAGTTCGCCATCCGCGTCCAGGACGTGCACCGTCGGGACGTTCAGCTTGGTGCCGTCGGTGGTCTGCCCCATCTCCTCGCCGACGAGAAGGGCGGTCGGCTCGCCTTCCTGGAGCCGGATCGACCGCACCCAGGTCGGCGAACTCACCGGGGCCGTCCAGGCGAGCTCGCCCGTCTTCGCCCGGTAGGCCTTCTTCCCGTACGCGGTGAAGAGGAGCGGATCTTCGGGGTCGCCGAAGACCGCGAGATGGACGAAGGGGAAAGTCACGTCGAGCCAGTTGTGCCAGATGCGCTCACCCGTTCTGCCATCGACGAGGAAGGCGTCGCCGAGGCTGCTGGTCACGAGGAGATCCGCACCTCCCTCGTCGGAGGGGATGGCCGCGAGTCCGTAGACGAACTCCGAGTCGCCGCCCTTGGTGAGCAGGTCGGCGGGTTCCCAGTCGACGTACCAGGCGATGGAAGAGCCATCGCCCGCGAGCAGGAAGGGCCTGCGACCGCCGACGGCGAGCTCGTCTTCCCCGTCTCCCGAGAAATCGGCGACGAGGATGCCGAAGACATCGCCGAGGCCTTGGTGCCGCCAGGCGAGGCGATAGCTCACGCCTTCCCAGTCGCCCGGGTCGGGAGAATGGTCGCCGCCCGTGCCGCCAGTGCCGCCGGTTCCGCCTTCACCTCCGGTGCCCCCGTCGCCGCCGGCTCCGCCTTCCCCGGCATCGCCGCCGGTACCTCCGGGGTTGTCGACGGGCGAGGAGGGTTCGTCTCCACACGCCGCCAGCGCGAGGGCGGTGAAAAGCGCGAGGAGAATTCGGTACGTCATGGCTCACCTCCGTCTTCCGTGGTCGGTGCGGTCACGGGCATCGGGTAGTAGGCGTGGCTGCTGGTGCCGTCGCCGCGCCGGCCTGCGGATCCGTCTCCCCAGCAGTAGGTGTATCCCTCGGTCGTCCGGCCGCAGGTCGTGCTGGAGCCGAGGGCGAGCTCGGCGAATGTCAGGTCACCCATCACCGCCCTCGGATGGGTGCTGGAGAGGGAGTCTCCGACACCGAGCTGGCCGGATTCATTCGCGCCCCAGCACCAGGCTGCGCCATCCTGGTCGATCCCGCAGGTGTGGCGACCGCCTGCGTAGATCGCGACAAAGGTGTGGTCGATTTCAATTTTCGTCGGGAAATAGAGGTCGAAGCTCACGGGGATGCCCAGCTGGCCGTACTCGCCGTTGCCCCAGCACCACAGGTCTCCGTCCACGTCGAGCGCGCAGACGTGGAAATACCCGGCGGTGATGGACTTGAAGGTGGTGGGCACGTCGAGCTGGACGGGGGCGGGGTTTACGTGAGGAATGTCCTCCCCGAGGCCGAGTGCGGACGTCCGCTCGCCCCAGCACCAGATCTTCCCCTGGACATCGAGGCCGCAGGTGACGTTGCCACCGAAGACGATGTCGACGAAAACGTGATCGCCGACGACGGCGGTGGGCTCGGGCTGCTCGTCGCTCGTGGTCCCGATGCCCAGCTGGCCGTGGGAGTTCAGCCCCCAGCAGTAGGCCTTGCCTTCGGAAGTCAATCCGCAGGCGCGGTTATTGCCCACGCGCAGTTTCGCGAACGGCGGCGCCGAGGCAACCTCCACCGGAACGTTGGAGTAGCCGAGAACGCTTTGCGGCGTTCCGAGCGCACCCGCGAAGTTGTTGCCCCAGCACCAGGTGCGGTTTTCGTCGTCCAGCGCGCAGACGTGGCTTTCCCGCGTGCCGATCTGGACGAAGACGTGTTCTCCTGCGACAGGGACCGGCACTGCGCTGATCTCATCCCTTCCGTTGCCCAGGCCGCCGAAGATCCCCTCGCCCCAGCAGTAGGCCTTTCCGGCGGCAAGGGCACAGTTCGTGAAGAAGCCGGCGGCGAGGGCGTCCGTCTGCCACTCGGCGGCCGGTTGATCGTACGCGCGGACGCGGATCCGCACGCGAAGCTCGAGCTCCTCCGGCGCCTGGGGGCTCGTGATGACGAGGTTCGTCGTACCCTCGGCCTCGCCTCGAATCGTGACATGCCACATCACGCCCTCGAGGAACTTGTCTTCGATGGTGGCGACCGCCGGATCCTCGATGGTGAAGTCGACCTTGGCACGCACGGGGACGCTCGCGCCGACACCCATGGTGCCGTAGGTCTCGGCTTGGATGGTCACCGAAGCCCCCTCGACCAGCAGCAGTTCCTCCCAGGTGTGGACCGAGAGGTCGATGCGGTCGACGGGCTTCGACTCGACGTAGATCTCCACGGAACGTTCGAGATCTTCGTAGCGGTACGAGATCTCCGTGGTGCCCTTGGCCAAGGCGACGAGGACCCCTTCCTCGTCGATGGACGCGATTTCGGGGTCATTGGACGACCAGGTCACTTGTACCGGGTACTTGTTGCCGTCGTCGTCCATGCCCACCACCGAGAGGCGAATGCTTTCGCCCACGAAGAGCTGATTGCAGTAGGGCGAACACTCCTCCGGCGTGACGAGTTCGAGGTCGACGATCTCCGGGAGAGGCTCGCCTCCGGTGCCACCGGTTCCGCCATCGCCGCCAGAGCCACCGTCGCCCCCGGTTCCTCCATCACCACCGGAGCCACCGGTTCCGCCATCGCCGCCCGAGCCGCCGATGGCGCCGGTCCCTCCCGTGCCACCGTTTCCGTCGGGCTCGTCGTCGCCACAGCCGCTGACGGCCAGCGCGAGCGCCAGCATCGAGGCGAAGAACCACAACCGTCGATTCATCCGGCACCTCCCAAGCACTTGAACGCCAGGATCGAGCATTTCGCGGTAGGCAGGTCGTCACATCTGAAACGATCTGAAAGATCGCGGATCGGTCCCGGTTCCTAGCTCGACCATGCCACCATGCGCAGCGCGTGCCGACAGGCGGCCAGGCGGGGGGGCGGCTGGCGCCGGATGCGGGCCTTCGTGCTAGAAGGCTCGCATGAACGAGGTCATCCTCTGCCCCGAGGGCCTCCGGGCGCGCTCCGAGCCGCTCTGGCTCGACGCGCGGCGCAAGACGCCGCTCTCCTTCGTCTCCCATGCCCACGCCGACCACATCGGAAGGCACGTGGAGGCGATCGGGACCGCGCCCACGCTGGCCCTGATGTCGCAGAGGCTCCGCGGGGCGAGGACCCGGCCTCGAGCCCTCGAGTACGGAAAGCCCATCCGGCTCGGCAGCCTCACGGTGGAGCTCTTTCCCGCCGGACACATCCTGGGCAGCGCGCAGATCCGGATCACCCGTGACGGACACCGTACCGTCTACACCGGGGACCTCAATACCGCGCGCGCCCGCACGGCCGAGCCGCTGGAGGTGGTTCCCTGTGACACGCTCGTGATCGAATCCACCTTCGGCGAGCCCCGATATCGCTTTCCGCCGCGGGAGGAGGTGGTGGAGAGGATGGCGGCCTTCGCCGAGCTGGCGCTGGCGGAGGGCCGGGTGCCGGTCTTCGTCGCCTATGCCCTGGGCAAGGCCCAGGAGGCGACTCGCATCCTCGGCGAGAGAGGTTTCCGGGTGAAGGTGCACCCGGAGGCGTGGGTCTGCTGCGAGATCTACGAGTCCTTCGGTGTGCGCTTTCCGGGAGCCTCGCGCCTCGACGGGCCGCCAGCATCCGGCGAGGTGGTGGTCACCACGCCGCGCGGGCGCTTCGGCGCCTCTCTCGGCAGGCGGGTGCGGACCTGCTACCTCTCCGGATGGGCGGTCGATCCCGGCATCCGCTATCGCATGGGGGTGGACGAGGCCCTACCCCTTTCCGACCACGCCGACTTCGACGGGCTGGTGGAGTACGCGCGGGCGACCGGAGCCGGGGAGGTCCTCACCACCCACGGCAGCGCCGAGAGGCTCGCCCGCGAGCTGCGCGCTCGCGGCATCGCCGCCCGTGCCCTCGTGCCGAGCCCACAGCTCGAGCTCTTCTGAATCGGCAGAAAAAGGGCCCCTCCGGGCCGCGCCGGAGGGGCAGGAGGGGCGAGGGGGCCTCAGTTTTCGGGATAGGCCGTCCACCCCCGCGTCCAGTCCTCGGTGCCGAAGGCGCCGACGAAGGTCGCCGTCGGATCGAAGAAGCCGTCGTCGGGAGGGGTGGCGCCGCCCTCGAACACGGGCGAACCCGGCTTCGGCAGGAAATTCGGCGAGACGAGGTTGTAGGGATCGACGAGCTGGGGATCGACGCTGCGGTTGGAGGGATGGCCGCCGATCCGCGCGCCCTCGTCGAAGTTGCCGTCGGCGTCGGCCTTGTCGATCGCGGGGTTGTTCCAGTCGTCGCCGCCGACGTTGCTCCAGAAGATCGAGTTCTCGATCCGCAGGTTCCCGGCCTCGAACTGCGCCACGGTGGCGTCGTGCTGGATGTCGACGGCGAAGTCGGGGAAGCCCATCACGATGTGGTTCATCAGGGTGCCGGCCGTACCCTCGCGAAGGGTCATTCCGATCTGATCCTTCCCCGCTTCGCCGGGGCCCACGCCGGAGCCGATCATCGTCACGTTGTAGATGGTGGGATTGGAGCGGGGCTGCTTGTCCATGTTGGAGCCGTCGTTGTCGGCCTCGTAGCCGTTGTTGCCGACGAGCGGCTCCTTCTGGATGACGGCGAACTGGATCTTGCCGGTGTAGCCCAGGTCCCAGTCGATGGAGTCGTCGTCCATGCGGGTCACGACCAGGTATTTCGCGTTGGCGGTTCCACCGAAGAACTCGATTCCGTCGTCCGCGCCCATGTGGGTTTGGATGTATTCGATGACGGTGCCGGAGCCGACGCCGCCGAGGGTGAGAGAGTTGATCTCCTCGTCGGGGGCATACTCCCAACCGGCGAACTCGATGCGCACGAAGCGAAGGACGCCGCTGCTGTCCTCGGGGTCGTTTCCACCGTAGGTGATGTCGGCGCCCTGGGAGGCCGGAAAGCCTTCGATGGTGTTTTCCCCGCCGTCCGAGTTGATCGGTGCACGGCCGAGGAGGATCACGCCACCCCAGTCGCCGGGAGCGCGCTTGCCGGGCTCCTTGGCGCTCGTGAAGACGATGGGCCTATCGGCGGTACCATCGGCGTGGATCTTCGCGCCCCGGGTGACGATCAGAGCCGTACCGAACTCGCCCAGGATTCTGGTCCCCGCCTCGATCTCGAGGGTGGCCCCGTTCTTCACGAAAACCTGCTTCTTCAGCAGCCAGGTCTTGTCGGCCGTCCAGGTGGTGTCGGAGGTGACGTCGGAATTCACCTCCACGATCTCGTCTCGATGTCCGCCGCCACCGTCGCCTCCCGTGCCACCGGTGCCGGGATCGTTCCCACCCGAACCACCGATGTTCTGGGCGCCGGGCTCGTCCTCGTCCTCTCCGCAAGCGACGCCGGTGATTGCGACCATTGCGGCGAGCATGATGTAAGCCCATCTCTCGATCTTCATCTTCCACTCCATCCTTTTCGTCGTAGAACGCCGCTCCGCCCTTGCGGAGCCGCGGCCCTTGTAGCCGTCAGTAGTGCCAGGCAAGCGACACGGATGCGCCAATTCCGGGACGGAACCGTGACGTTTGCGTGTCTCCCTGACGGAACACCTCTTCTTCGTCCAGGAGATTGGTTGCCGAGAGCTTGAGTTCCCATCCCTCGGCGATGGATTGATTCACCGCCAGATCCAGGCGGTGGAAGGTGTCCTCGTAGACGTCGTCGAGTCCATTGATGCCGACCGCGTCCAGGCGAGGCCCGAAGACGTTGTAGAGGAGCTGCACGACGGTACCGGTGAGCTCGCTCTCGTAGAGCAGACCGAGGTTCACCGAATACGGCGACTGGCCGTGCAGGGGCCGAACCGCATGGGTCATCAGCTTCCGATCGGCGGGGGCCATCTCCACCTCGGAATGCAGGAGCGTGAAGTTCGCGGTGATTCCGAACTCTCGCAGCGCATCGGAGAGGTGGTGGAGGCCCACCCGGCTTTCGAGCTCCAGACCGTAGACATAGCCCCGCTCGGCGTTTCGGGGCTGTACGCTCCCGCCATCCGAGAAGATCACCTCCTCGATCGGCCCGTCGATCCGCTTTCCGAAGAGGCTGATTGCGAGGACCTCGGTCGTACCCGGGAAAAATTCGAGACGTAGGTCCACGTTGTGGATCAGGCTCCGTTCGAGTTCCGGGTTGCCGGAGAAATTGCGACGGCGCGAAAAATCGTAATACGAGGTGGCGGCGAGCTCTCTAAGCTGCGGTCGGGCGACCGTCATGGCCCATGCGCCACGAAGATTCACATTCGGGCCCAGCGCATACACCACGTTCACCGAGGGGAGGACGTCGGACTCCGTGCGATCCACGCCGACGATCTCGTCCCGAACGGTCGCATAGGGCGAACCCGGCTCGAGGAGCGTCCTCGCCCGCTCGAAGCGTGCACCGGCGACGAGGCGAAGAGGCTCGAGCACGGTGAGGTCGACGAGTCCGTACGCCGCGAGAAGCTCCTGCTCGGCGGTGTAGCTATCCGAGAATCGGGTTCGCTCCTCGAACTGGAAGGCGGTTCCGATGGTCTCGTCGGAGAAGATTCGATCGGGCGGAAGCTCGAGCACCGATGGGGGCGCGCGCTTGGCGTCGAAGACGAAGCGGCGCGTCTGGTAGTCCCGCGTGGAGCGGCTGTAGAGAGCGCCCACCTTGGGACGGACCCTGCCCAGGGGAAGGGTGAGGTCGAGTCCCGCCCCCACGGTCTCGTCGAGCAGGTCGGTGGAGACGATTTGCCCCGACCGCTCCTTGATCAGCCGCAGGGAATCGTCGCGGCGCTGGTAGGAGATCGTCCGGGTATCCGGCTCCTCTCGATCGACGCGGGAGAGGTTCGCTTGCCAGTCGAGTTCCAGTCCGCCAAGGGAGGCCACGCGGTGATGACCCCGAAGCTGGTTGAAGACGATCTGGCGCGCGATGTAGGCGAGCTGGGTCTGCTCGAGGTCCTTGTCGTTCGCCGTATCGCCCGTGACCAGCTGCGTGCGGTCGTCGACGTTGCGGCTGAAGAGGGTGACGAAGGAGATCTCGTCCGAGGGGCCGAGCTCGTAGGAGAGGGCTCCGAGTCCGCCGAGCTTGACCTTGCGGATGGCCGCGAGCTCCACCACGTCTTCGGTGATGCCGCCGTCGACCGTCGGCTCGATGCTCGACTTTTCCTCGACGTCCCAGCTCTGGCCCCAGGATGCGCTCGCGAGGTAGCCGAGCCGGCGGCCGAAGAGGTGGACGGTGTCGCCGACCGAACCGCTCACGCCCAGGTTCGCCGGAATCCGGTCGTCGTTCGTTCCCCATGCGTTGCGGAAGGCCCGACCGATCCGGGCCCGCTCCTCGGCGTCGAGTCGTTCGCGCGAGGCCGGCCCGTCGGAGGGAAGGACCGAGGGAAGGCCCCGGCTTCCGTCGTCGAATCCGAGCCAGTCCATGCCTCCCGAAGGTCCGCGGGGAGCCTGGCGGAAGGTGGAAACGCTGTCGCCCGACAGGCTCAGCCGCAGGCGGAAGTCGAAGTCGTTGGGATACTGGCGGGTGTCGAGGAGCAGGATTCCGCCGGCGAAGTCCGCGGGGAGGTCGGGGGTCGCGGTCTTGGCCACGCTCATGCTCGCGAGCATGGAGGCGGGGAAGAGGTCCAGGGGGACGGCGGGGAGATCGGGTTCCGGGCTGGGCACCGCCACGTTGTGGAGGAGCGTGGAGTTGTATCGGCCGCCGAAGCCCCGCACGACCATGTACTTGCCGTCGACGACCGAAGCGCCCACCACCCGCTTCATCGCGTCCGCGGCCGAAGAGTCGGGCGTCCGGGACATCTCTTCGCCGGAGACCGCATCCATGACGACCGGCGCCCGCTTCCGCCGCTCCATCTGCACCGCCGCGCGCGAGCGATCGGCCTCGGCCTCCACCACCACCTCGAGCACGGCGTCGTCGTCGCCCCGGAGGGCGATGTCGACCACTTGGACCTCTCCGGCCTCGACCACGACGTCCTGGACGCGCTCGGGCCGATGGAGCTCGTACCAGACGCGGAGTTCCCAGGTCCCGGGTGGCAGCCGGATCTCGTATCGTCCGTCGAGGTCCGTGTAGGCGGTGATCTCGGTTCCGATCACTTGGACGGCGGCGTCGATCAGGGGATCGCCGGACTGGCCCGACACCACTCGCCCGGAGACGATCCCTTTCGTCGGATCGGGGGCGAAGGACTCCTCGTCGTCCCAGTCGACGGATTCGTCCGCCTCCTCCCAGCCGGCATCGCCGTCCTCGGGGAACTCCGTCCGAGCGTTCGCCGATCCGGATGCGAGAAATAGATACAGCAAGGCCACGAGCTTCGCCGAGGAGCGAAGTCTTTCGGTCAGCGTTTTCATGTTCGTCATTTCAGTTCGCGAGAAGAGACGGCGATGGTGACGGCGCCGGAGGCACGGGCGAGGTCCATGATCCGCATGGCCTCGCCGAAGGAGACGCCGTTTTCGGCGTCGAAGACCAGGACGGGGTCGCCGCTCGCCGCGAAGATCCGAGGGAGCCTTTCCCCCAGCTCGTCGGCGTGGACGACGTCCTTGTTGATCCGGAGGCTTCCGTCCTTTCGCAGGGTGAGGACGGGGGGAGGCTCGTCGCGGCGGGCCGGTTCGACCTTCGTCTCGCTTTTCTCGGGGACGTGCACCCAGAACTGCTTCACGGCCATGGGCGTCACGACCATGAAGATGATCAGGAGGACGAGCACCACGTCCACGAGGGGCGTCACGTTCAGCTCGGGGCTCGCGCCACGCCTGCCAGGGTTTCGTGTCTCGAGGGAGGTTCCCATGGGTTTCTCCTCAGCCGTCGTTTGCGAGCGCCGGGGGGATCTCCTTTTTCGGCCGCTCGGAGACGGCCACCGCCACTCCGGGGAAATGATGGCGTTCGCATGCCTGATAGAGCCGTCGCACTTCCCCGTAGGGCACGTTCACGTCGGCGCGGACCACCACCCTGCGCCGGGGATCCGCGATGCGGACGGCGGCGAGGCGCTCGTCGAGGACCTCCCAGCGGATGGGTTCGTCGTCCACGGTGAGTCGGTCGTTCGAGAGGACGATCTCCAGAGGCGGGGTGGACGCCTTGGCATCCGGATCCGGAAACATGATCGAGGGGAGCTCGATCCGGTCCTGGTTCGCCATCTCGGGGGTGACGACCATGAAGATGATGAGGAGCACCAGCACCACGTCCACGAGGGGCGTGACGTTGATGCTGGGGCGGGCTCGTGGTTCAGGCCGCAAGGCGAGTCTCCCCATCGAGGCGCTGGTTCCTCTCGAGGTGGTCGACGAGTTCTCCCGCGGCGGTCTGCAGGCCGAGGTGGAAGCGGTCGATCTTTCCGTTCAAGGCGTTGAAGAGCAGAACCGCGGGGATGGCGACACCGAGACCGATGCCCGTCACGATGAGCGCCTCCGCGATGCCGGCGGAAACCGCGGCGAGACCTCCGGACCCGGTCTTGGCGATCCCCTGGAAAGCGGCGATGATGCCGAGCACCGTTCCGAAGAGGCCGACGAAGGGGGAGACCGACGCCACGGAGGCGAGGAGGTTCATTCCCCGACGGCAGTCGAGACCGACCACCTCCAGCTCGCGTTCCAGCTCGCGCCGGGCGAGTTCCACCGCCATCGGCTCGCCCGGCGTCGTGCGGAGGCCTTCCAGGTAGGCGCGAAGGCCGGCGCGGAGCACGCGCGCGAGCGGATGGCCGCTTTCCTCGGTCTCGGTGACGAAGGTCTCGTAGCGGCGCGCCCTCACGCTGTTCGAGGCGGACTCGGCCAGGGAGGGAGCCTCGCGCTTCCATTTTCCGAGGGCCCAAAGCCGGTCGATGGTGATGGCGATTACGGCGATGGCCATCGCCGCGAGGGTGAACACCACACCGCGGGCGGCGATGCCCATCTGTTGCCAGATTTCCATGAGATTCATTTCCATGTTTCTGTTTCTCCTCTTGTCACGGGTCACATGCGGAGGCGGAAGGGAATGCGAAGGATTTTGAAGACGGGAAGCCTCTCCCCGTTGGCGGCGACGGCCGGTTCCCAGCGCGTGCGCTTCACCCACTCGACGGCGGCGGCGACGAAGGGCTCCTCACCCTGCAGCACCTGCCATTGGGTGATCCTCCCGTCCTCGCGGATGACGACCTTGAGCACCACCAGTCCCTCCTTCCCGGCCGCGCGCATCTCGTGGGGGAAGGAGGGCGCGCCGCTCTCCGGGAGCATGCGGGGAGGCTTGGCGTCCTCGGGCAGGCGAACGGGCTTTCGGCGGACGCGCTTTCGCGGCGGGGCGTCGCCCTGTCCCGGGTCGAGCGAGGCGAGGGTGCCCACTTCGCCTTGCCCTCCGGCGCGGCCGGCGGGATCTCCCTCGCCCGGCGGCGCCGCGGCCACGGCGAAGTCCTCGGCGTCGCCCTCCTTGGCTGCCTCTTCGGGCACCGACTCGGGTGCCTCCAACTTCTTCGGGGGCGGCGGCCGGTCGAGCTTCTTGCGGGGGATGTGTGCGGGGGCGGAGACGGGAGGCGGCGCCGGCGGGGGCTCGACGACGGGCTCCGGTTCGGGTTCCGGAACCGGTTCGGGTTCCGGGGGCGGGGGGAGATCCGAGGCGAAGATCACCGGGAGGGGCTCTTCGGGCCGGTTCGGCTCGTCCCCGGAGGCGGCTCCGAAGGCGAAGAGGCCCAGGCCTCCCCCGCCGACCAGGAAGGTTGCCATCAACCAGGAATGGAGGAGCCGGGCTCTCTCTCCGGGGAGGTACGCGGCTTGCCGAGCGAACATCACGGGCGACTTCTAGGCCGCGCCATGTGACAGGCTTGCGTCACCTCCGTGAGAATTGGGCGACTTCGGACTCGGGGCGGTGGTACAAGCCGCGCATGTTCGAGCACCGGATCACCGAGGACGAGGCGGGCCAGAGGCTCGACAAGCTGGCACGGAGGCTATTGCCCGAGGTGCCACTATCCGGCGTCTACAAGCTCATCCGCACCCGCCGCATCCGGGTGAACGGAAAGAGAGCGCAGCCCGGCCAGATCCTCGAGGCCGGGGACGTGGTGGAGTTTCGGGTGGTGCGGGAGGAGGGCGAGGCGGAGCGTCCGCGACCGCGCCCTCGCCAGCTGCCCGACGTTCCCATTCTTTACGAGGACGACGCCATCCTCGTCGTGGACAAGCCGGGCGGGATGGCGGTGCATCCCGGCAGCGGCATCCAGAGCGGCACGCTCCTGGACTGGGTGCGGACCTACCTCGAGGTGGACGAGAGCACGCGCGGGTTCAAGCCGAGCCCCGCGCATCGCCTCGACCGCGAGACGTCCGGGGTGATCGTGGTGGCGAAGAAGCGGCGCGCCATGGTGGCGCTGACGGAGACCTTCGCCGCGGATCGCGCCGACAAGCGCTACCTCGCCCTGGTGAAGGGGAGGATGGCGCGTCCGGCCGGCACCATCGACATCCCCCTCGCCGAGCATCAGCAGACCGCGCGTTCGCGCGCCGAGCGCGGGATCAATTTCCAGGAAGCCATCACCCACTACCGCGTGCTGGCCGTGGGCAAGGGCGTATCGCTTCTCGAGTGCCGCATCGAAACCGGACGCACGCACCAGATCCGGCGCCACCTCGCCGCCATCGGCCGCCCCGTGGTGGGCGATCGCAAGTACGGCGACTTTCCCTTCAACCGCCAGGCACGCAAGGACTTCGGCCTTTCTCGCCAGTTCCTCCACGCCCGTTCGCTCGCCCTGCCGCACCCGGTCAGCGGCGAGCCGATGCGCTTCGAGGCGCCCCTTCCCGACGACCTCGTCGAGGTGCTGCGGAGGGCCGGCATCTCCTGGACCCCCAGAAAGTCCTGAACTCCACGGGCGCGGACGAGTGTTGTCCGACAGGTGGCGGTGCAATAGTCTGGCTCGGATGGCCGGAGGAACCAACGGAACCGAGGGGCGGGGCGCCCCGGAATTGGCCTCCGAAAGGAGGCCCTCGCTCCTCGTCAGGTGGTGGCGTGGTGGTTGGTGGAGGAGGCTCCTTCTCGTCGGTCTGGCGCTCTTCGTCGTCGGCTTGCTGGCGGGAGGCGGAACCTTCCTCTGGCTCCTGCAGAAATACGGCAAGGAGGTTCCGGACGCGCCGGATCTCGACAAGTGGCGGCCGCCGATCCTCTCGGAGGTCTACTCCACGGACGAGATCCTCCTCGCGGAGTTCTTCCGCGAGCGACGCAAGATCGTCCCCTACGAGCGCATTCCCAAGAAGCTCGTCCAGGCCTTCATCGCCGCGGAGGACGAGAAGTTCTTCGATCACCACGGCTTCGACGTCTTCGGGATCGCCAGCGCCGCCTTCAAGAACCTGAGGGCGGGGCGGATCCGCGGCGGCGGGTCGACGATCACCCAGCAGACCGCGAAGGCTCTGCTCATCGAGGCCGAGGGCTACGAGAAGGGGACGGAGAAGACGATCCGCCGCAAGCTCAAGGAGCTGGTGCTGGCGCTCGAGCTGGAGAAGAAGCTCTCGAAGGAAGAGATCCTCTGGCTCTACCTCAACCACGTCTATCTCGGGCACCACAGCTACGGAGTGCAGAGCGCGGCGGAAAACTACTTCCGCAAGAACGTATGGGAGCTGACCCTCCCGGAGATGGCGCTTCTGGCGGGGCTGCCGCAGGCCCCTTCGCGCTACTCGCCCTTCGCCCGGCCGGAGGCCGCCGCCGCCCGGCGCGAGTACGTGCTGCGACGCATGTACGAGGAGGGCATGATCACCGCGCACGAGCGGGAGGAGGCGAGCAAGACGCCGGTGCGGGTGCACGGCGTGGAGCCCGTCTTCAAGGACACCGCCCCCTTTTACGCCGAGCACATCCGCCGCGACATCGTGGCGCGTTACGGCAACGACCGCCTCCTGGAGGACGGACTGAAGGTCTGGTCCACCATGAACCACGAGGCGCAGCGCTTCGCGCAGGAGGCGATGCTGCGTGGACTCGCGATCGTGGACCGGCGGCAAGGCTTCTACGGTCCCATCGACCGGGTGCCCCGCGAGAAGTGGAAGGAGCGGCTCGAGGAATTCGACCGCGTGCTGCAAGAGAACGGGGGTAAGTCCCTCGACCGGGGCCGCCTCTACGTGGGCCTGGTCACCGAGGTGGAGCGCACGCGGGCGAAGGTCGCGCTCGGCACGGAGCTTTCGGGCGAGATCCCCCTCGGGGCGGCGCGCTGGGCCCGGAAGCCCAACTCCGAGGCCTACTTCCCCGCTGCGCTGATCGATTCGCTCGTGGGCGTGCTCGAGCCGGGCGACCTGGTTCTCGTGCGCGGCGCGCGCTACGACGACATCGAGATCGAATCGGAGCGGCCCGGCCTGAAGCGGGCCTACGGAGAGGATCTCTTTCTCGCGCTGGAGCAGGAGCCGAAGCTGCAGGGCGCGATCGTCTCGCTCGATCCCTGGTCCGGCTACGTGATCGCCATGATCGGCGGTTACGACTTCGACGCCTCGGAGTTCAACCGCGCCTTTCAGGCCTGCCGGCAGCCGGGCTCCGCCTTCAAGCCCATCGTCTACTCGGCGAATTTCGAGTTCGGCAAGGATCCGATGGATCCCGAGCGCGAGCGTCCCTTCACCGCCGCCTCGGTGCTGATCGACGCACCCATCGTCGCCGACGACCTGGCGACGAACCGGCGATGGAAGCCGCAGAACTACGGGATGAAGTTCGAGGGCGAGGTCACGGCGGCTCGGGCGCTGATGCTCTCGCTCAACATCCCCGCGGTGAAGGCGATGGAGAACATCGGCATCCGCGACACGGTGGACTGGGCCTACCGCCTCGGGATCACCACGCGGCTCAACGAGGACTTCTCCATCGCACTCGGATCCTCCTGCGTCACGCTCTGGGATCTGGCGCGCGTGTACGCCACCTTCACGCGGCTGGGGACGCCGCCGAAGACCACCTTCGTCCGCAAGGTGGAGGATCGCTTCGGGCGCACCCTGGAGGACCACACCTGGTACGCCGACGCCTGGGCGCCCCTGCAGGACCGCATCCTCGCGGGATACGCGCAGCTCTTCGACGAGCGCGAGCAGCTCATCTCGGAGGAGGCGGCGTACATCACCACCGACCTGCTCCGGAAGGTCACGCTCCACGGCACTGGCGCGGCGGCTTCTCGCCTGCACAAGTACACGCCGGTGGCAGGGAAGACGGGGACGACCAACGATTCCTTCGACGCCTGGTTCATGGGCTTTTCGCGCGACGTGGTGACCGGCGTCTGGGTGGGCTACGACCGCTACGACCAGCCGATGGGGCGGTACGAAAACGGCGGCCGCGCGGCGCTGCCCATCTGGATCGACTACATGGAGAAGGTCCTGCAGGGCCGGCCGAAGCGCGACTGGCCCGTGCCCCAGCGCGTGGGATTCGTCACCGTCGACACGCGCACCGGCCGCGCCGTGCCGCCGGGCGCCCCGGGCGGCATGGCCCTGCCCTTCAAGTGGGGAACCGAGCCGAAAGCCGAGACCCCCGAGTCCACCGGCGGCTTCGACCTCTTCCTCGGCGGACCGTAGACGCTTGGAGCTCGCCGGGGAAAGCGGCCATCGCGAGGTGGCCTGCAAGGGCGGCGAGCGTCGCCACGAGCGACCGTCCCCGTCCTGGCGACTCTCGCGCTCCTTTCTCGCGCGCCGACGGACCATCCGTTGGGCCGCGCCGTGCTGGCTCACCCGGGCGGCGGCGCGGTCTCGACCGCGCGAAGCGAGGGCCAGTACGCGGCGTGCAGGGCGCGGGCGGCCTCGAGGATGCGCCGTGCCGGATCTCCGGGCGCGGCGGGAGGCGGCGGCTCGACCTGCTCGGCGCACATCGTCTCCAGGCAGGTCCGGACGCCGTCGACGAGGGCGTCGAGGTCGTATCCGCCCTCGAGCACGAGGAGGAGCCGACCGTCGGCGTGGCGGTCGGCGATGCCGCGAACGATGGCGGCGAGGGCTTCAAAACCTGCTGCGGTCATTCGCATGCCACCGAGGGGATCGTCGCGGTGGGCGTCGAAACCCGCCGAGACCACCACGAGGTCGGGACGGAAGTCGGCGGCGATCGGCACGAGGAGGGCCTGGTAGAGGGCGACGAAATCGTCGTCGCCCGTCCCCGCGGGAAGCGGGAGGTTGACCGTGTAACCGCGCCCCAGGCCCTCGCCCACCTCCTCCAACCGACCGGTTCGCGGGTAGAAGGGCGGGGCGCGGTGGGTGGAGAAGTAGAGGACGTCGGGGCGCGTCCAGAACGCCCTCTGGCTGCCATTGCCGTGGTGCACGTCCCAGTCGACCAAGAGGATGCGCTCGCACCCGAACTGCGCTCGCGCCGCCGCCGCGGCGATCGCCGCGTTGTTGAAGACGCAGAAGCCCATCGCGCGATCGGGCTCGGCGTGGTGGCCCGGGGGCCGGACGAGGGCGAAGGCGGTCGTCGCCTTGCCCTCGCAGAGCGCGCGGACGGCTTCGATCGACGCGCCGGCGGCGAGCAGGGCGGCGTCCACGCTGCCGCTCGAAAGCCAGGTATCCGGGTCGAGGCGGAAGGTGCGGCCGCGCAGGGCGAGGATCGCGTCGACGTACTCGGGCCGGTGCACGAGGAGGAGCTCCTCGCGCGTCGCGGGCCGAAAGGAGGCCCAGGCGGCGCCGTCGACGGGCGCGGCGTGGAGCGAGTCGAGGATCGCGCCGAGCCTCCGCGGGCTTTCCGGGTGGTCGTACGGCGTCTCGTGCGCCAGGCAGCGCGCGTCGGAGAAGAGAAGCGTCCTCTGCATGCCTCGTTCGAAGATAGGCCGGTCGCGGGGGATTGCAGAGTCGGCGGATTGCGGCCAGGGTGGCCGCAGGATTAGCCTCCGGCATCCGCAGGTTGGAAATGGTCCCGGTCCCCGCATCGTGTAGACTGCGCGCCCATGTTCGGCCTCTCCTTCGGTGAAATCCTGATCGTCCTGGTGGTGGCCTTGCTGGTCCTGGGCCCCGAGCGGCTCCCGAAGGTGGCGCGCTCCATCGGCAAGGGACTGCGCGACCTGCGCCGCACCACCGGAAGTCTGCGGGAGATCATCGAGGACGAGATCTATCTGGACGAGGTGGCCGAACGTCGCCCGGCGGGCCGGCCGGAGGGCGAGCCCGTGCCGCGCGCCCACGCGGCGCCGGCGGCCCAGGGGACCGGGCCTCTGGCCTCGCCCGCTTCCGCTGCGGGAGCCGAGGGCGAGCCCGTGCCACGCGCGCCCGCCACGATCTCCGCCGAGGGCGAGGCGCGCGCGACGGTCTCGCCGAAAGATGGCGGGCAGGCGGGCGGGCCGATCGCGGGCGCGGCGGAGACGGGCGGTAGAGGGGAGCCGTGAGCGTCGAGAAGGGCGAGCTGCGCATGAGCCTCTGGGAGCATCTGGGCGAGCTCCGCCAGCGGCTCTTTCGCGTTCTTCTGGCCGTGCTCGTCTTCGGCGCGCTCTCGCTCGTCTTCTCGGAGGAGATCTTCCGTTTCCTCGCCCGGCCCATCCTCGATGCGCTTCCGGAGGGACAGCGCACGCTGATCCAGACCTCGGCGGTGGAGGAGCTCGGCACCTTCGTCAAGGTGGGCCTCTACGCCGGCCTCTTTCTCTCCATGCCGGTCCTCCTTCACCAGCTCTGGGGATTCGTCTCGCCGGGGCTCTATGCCCACGAGCGGAGGATGGCGCTTCCCTTCGTGGTCGCGGGCACCGTCTGCTTCGTGGCCGGAGCCGTCTTCTGCTACTCGGTCGTCTTGCCCCCGGCCTTCCGCTTCCTGCTCGAGCCGGAGGGGATCCGCGAGCGGCAGGAGGAGCTCGCGTACGCCCAGGGCACGCTGGAGGACGCGGGGCTCTTGCTTCGCGCGGGCGACGTCCCGGCCGCGGCCCGCCTCCTCGCGCGGGCCGAACCGACCCTTTCCCGGGCGAAGGCGGCGAGCGAGGACCGGCAGACCCTCCTCGGACGGATCGACGGCCTGGCGCCGGCCCTGGACGCCGCGGATCGCGCGGTGGCCCGAACCGGCGGGGGAAGGGAGGCCCTCTCCGAGGCGATCCTGGCCCGCAACGAGGCGCGGACGCATGCCCTCGAGGGGCGACTCCGGGATGCCGCCACCGCTCTGGACCGGGCGGTCGAGCGGACGTCCGCTGCCTTCGCGCAGGCGCTGGGCGGCGAGCAGGGCGAGCTCGCCGCCCAGGTGGTCCGACAGCACGCGGAGGCGGCGCGAAAGCTCGTCTCCGCCCACGTGCGGCTCGCCGCGGACGACTGGACGAGGCCGATGCTTTCCATGCGCGAGCAGCTGAACCTATTGCTCGTCCTGTTGCTCGCCTTCGGCGTGATCTTCGAGATCCCGGTGGTGGTGGCGCTGCTGGCCGCCATCGGGCTGGTCGACGGGACCGAGCTGGCGCGGGCCCGTCGCTACGCCATCGTGGCCAACGTGGTGCTGGCCGCCATCATCACCCCGACCGGCGACCCCTTCAACCTGGCGCTCATGGCCGTGCCGATGATGCTCTGCTACGAGATCGGCATCCTCGCGGCGAAGGCCATCTCGCGCCGCCGCCGCGCCCGCGAACAGGCCGCGCTCGCCTCCTGATTCAAAACCGATAACCCGCGCCGAGGATCCAACCGAAGGCCAGGTGCGCGATCAGCACGGAGACGGGCGTGCGGACGCCGTAGTTCAGGGCGAGAAAGCCCGGCGGTTCGAGCTGCCGTACCACGGTGGGGCCGTGGTGCTCGCTCGCCATGCGCGGATGCAGGCCGGGGAGGAACTGCATTCCCGCGGTCAGGACGAAGCTCGCGTGCACGAAACCGATGCCGAGGCCCAGCCACCACGTGGCCCGACCCAGCGCGTGGAAGGCGGCGACGTAGACGAGCGAGAACGCCCAGCCGTTGAGCAGGTGGACGAGAAAACCGACGAGCTTGGCGCGATCGCGGCTCGGCGTGAACATGGTCCCCAGCATGAAGGGGATGTTCATCCGCGTCAGCCGCATCCCCTGGCTTCCAGCCATGATGGTGGTGAGGACCACGGTTCCGACGAAGCCCCACAGAAGCCAGCTCGACGTGTTCACGAAGCAGCGCCTCCCTCGGAATCGGCGGCCGGGATCCCCCGGTGGTGAGGCGTCCTTCCCCGCAGGCGATGGGAGAGGGTGAGGGCGGCGTTGACCAGGCCGACGTGGGTGAAGGCCTGGGGGAAATTGCCTGCGGCGACGCGGCGGACCGGATCGATCTCCTCGCCGAAAAGCCCCACCTCGTTGGCGTAACCGCAGAGCGTCTCCAGCAGGTCCTGCGCCTCCTCGACGCTTCCGCCCCCGAGGGCGAGGTACTCGGCGCCCCAGAAGCTGCAGATGCCGAAGGCTGCCTCACCCGGCGAATCGGCGCTGCGGTAGCGATACAGCAATCCGCCTCCGGCGCCGAGCTCCTCGCGAATCCGCGCGTAGGTCAGGCGCATTCGCTCGGAGTCGGGTGGCTCGAAGCCGTACCAGGCGATGAGGAGCGCGGAGGCGTCCACGGTTTCCCCCTCGAGCTCGGAGACGTAGGCGCGCAGGCGCGGATTCCACGCACGCGTCTCCACCTCCCGACGGATCCGATCGCGGGTCCGGGCGAAGCGTTCGACGGGGATCCCGGCGAGGTGGCCCTGATCGTGCAGACGCAAGAGGTTGTCGAGCGCGACCCAGCAGAGAACCAGCGAGTGGGTGTGGTGGCGACGACCCGAGCGGGGCTCCCAGATCCCTTCGTCCGGCTCGGTCCAGCGGCGGCAGACGTAGTCGCCGAAGGAGACGAGCATCCGCTCCGTCTCGAGATCGAGCCGGCCTCCCCGCCGCACGAAGTGGGCGACCGCGTCCACGACCTCGCCGTGGACGTCGAGCTGGAGCTGCTCGTCGGCGGCGTTGCCCACGCGGACGGGCCGCGAGCCGAAGTACCCGCCGAGATGGTCCAGCTCGCGCTCGCGAGCCGGAGCGTTTCCGTAGACGTCGTAGAGGACGCGCAGGCGTGGCTGGGTGAGTCGGGTGCTGTGCAGCAGCCAGCTGACGAAGGCCTCCGCCTCGTCATCGAAGCCCAGTCCGAAGAGAGCGCGCACGGTCAGAGAGGCGTCGCGCAGCCAGCAGTAGCGGTAGTCCCAGTTGAGATCGCCGCCGACGCGCTCGGGGAGGGAGGTGGTGGGGGCCGCCACCACCGCTCCCGAGGGCGCGTAGACGAGGAGCTCGAGCGCCAGCGCGCTGCGCTCGACCGCCTCTCGCATCGGGCCGTGGTAGCGGAGCTTCGAGACCCACCCGCGCCAGAAGCGCAAGGTGTGCTCGTACAGCTTTCGGCACGATTCGCCCGGCGCGAGCACCGCCGGGGCGTCGGCGGCGAAGACGAGGGAGAAATACAGCTCGTCGCCTTCGCGGAGGAGCTTCCTTCCGCGGATCTCCTCGCCGTCGACGATCGCGAGCGGGACGCTGCCCCGCGCGATCATCAGCCCCTGGTCGGTGTGGATGCGGACGCCGAGCTTTCCCGCGTCGCGGATGCGGAAGGCCCCCTGGGCGTAGCCGGGCCGCGGGCGAAGGACCGATTCGATCTCGACTTCTCCGCCTTCGCACCGGACCAGGCGGAGGATCTCGTGCTCGGCGAGGAGGAGTTCGTGCTTTTCCTCCTCCGAGACGGCGGGCATGAAATCGGTGACGACGACGCTGCCCCCGGCGGTTCGAAATCGCGTCTCGAGGACGTTGGTGCCCGGGACGTAGCGTTGGCGGCTCGAAAAGGGCGCGGTGGGGTGGAGGCTCCAGTGCCCGGCGCGGTCGTCGAGGAGCGCGCCGAAGATGGAGGGGCTGTCGAAGCGCGGCCAGCAAAGCCAGTCGATGGTGCCGCGCCGCGAGACCAGCGCCGCCGACCGGCAGTTTCCGATGACGCCGTGGTCGTGGATCTCCTCCATCGCCGCCGCTCGGTCAAAGAGCCTGCCGACGTCGGGGCGGTCCGACACCTCCCCTCGAGGGGGAGCGCAAACGGAGACACCGCGCGGGGGGCGCGAGCACCGCGCGGTGTCTGGGAGCCTGTCGTATTGACCCACCCATTGCGGCGACGGATGCGGGCGGCCGGCGTGCTCGCCTTTCGCTCCTCGACGTGACGACGGCCACGCCTGCGTCGCTCGTCGCTGCACGAGGGGAGCCTTGCCGCCGCGAGCAACGAAATGCCGCCAGGCGCGAAGCGCCCTGCCGCCCCCCGCCGCCCCGCGACGGTCGATGAGAGGCTCCTTGGCTGCGGTTCGCTTCAGCCCGCGGAGAGCACGGAGAAGACCTGCTTTCCGTGGCGGCGAATGGCGGGGACGAGGCCGCCCTCGCGCGCCAGCGCCTTCACCACCTGTGCGGGGGGCTCGGCCTGGAAGCTGCGGGCGGTCGAAACGTGGGTGATGGTCCCGCTGGCCAGGTCGACCTCCAGCTCTTCGCCTTCCTGCGCCAGCTCGTAGAAGGCCTCGTCGCGGACGACCAGGTAGGGCAGTGCCTCGTTGACGAGGTTGCGCTTGTGGATGAAGGCGTAGCTACGGGCGATCACGCACTGGACGCCCGCGCCCTTGAGGGCCCAGACGGCCTGCTCGCGCGAGCTACCGGAGCCCCAGCCCTCGCCCGCGACCACGATGGTGTGGTTCTCCTCGCGCGCCTTCCGCACGAAGTCGGGGCGGACGTAGTGGAAGCACTTGCTCCCGATCTCCTGGAGGTCGGTGAGGTGGCAGAACTCGCCGGGGATGATGGCATCGGTATCCACCGAGTCGCCGAAGCGCTGCACCCGAGCGCGCACCACCTTGCCGTCGCCGTCGGCGGCGCCGGCCACGCCCTGCGCCCGAGCCTCGGCGACCTGGATCTCCGGCTCGTCGATGCGGACCTCGACCGGCCGGCGCTCGTCGCGGCCGAGGATGCGGGCGTAGCGGTCCTGGTCGACCTCGGCCAGGTAGGGCCGGGGATCGGCCACGCGGAGTTCGAGGGCGGAGGCGGCCACCGTCGCCGCCGAGGCGAGGTAGGCCAGCGAGCCCTCGCCCATGCGATTCTTGAAGTTGCGGTTCTGCGAGGTGATCCAGTGCTCGCCGCGGCCCGCCTTCTCCGAGGCGACGCCCAGGCACATGGAGCAGCCCGGCGGGCCGATGCGGAAGCCAGCCTGCTCGTAGACCGCCAGAAGGCCGGTGTCCCGCAGCTTCGCCAGGATGGAGAGGTCGCCGGGTACGACCAGGCGGTTGCGGGTGGGGACGGGCCTTGCGCCCTTTTCGAGGGCGCGCTCGAGAACCAGCGCCGCCAGCACCAGCTCCTCCTCGGTGGTGGTGCAGGCGCCGATGAACGCCCCTTGAAGCTCCATCCCCAGGCATTCCTCCACGGGGAAGACGTTGTCGGGCGAGAAGGGCTTGGCGATGCGCGGACCGAGCTTGGACAGGTCGATGCGGAAGCGCTCGACGTAGGGCGCGTCCTCGTCGGCGCGGAAGTAGCGGGCTTCGTCCTTGTGGCTGTCGCGGCGGGCGAGCCACTCGGCCACCACCTCGTCGGGCTCGAAGATCCCGTTGAGGCCGCCGAGCTCGGCGGTCATGTTGGCGATGGTGAAGCGGACGTCGGTGGACCACTTCCGGACCGCATCGCCCCGGTACTCGACGCTGCGCTCCAGCGCCACCGTGTTGCGACCGAGCTGCCCCAGGGTCTCCAGGATCACGTCCTTGCCGCCGATGCCGAAGGGAAGCTCCCCGACGTAGTCGACGGCGATGGCGTCGGGAACCTCGATCCAGGACTCTCCCAGGACCATGGCGGCGGTGATGTCGGCACCGCCCAGGCCGATGGCGAAGGCGCCCATGCCGCCGTGGGAGGAGGTGTGGGAGTCGGCGCCGAGGACGACCTGCCCCGGCTGCACGAGGTCCCGGTAGAACTTGGTGTGCAGGATGGTCTCGTTGGCGTCGTAGAAGTGGCGGATGCCGCTTTCCTTGGCGAAGTCGCGGGAGAGCTGGACCAGCCTCTGGGTGCGGGCGTCGTTCGCCAGCGTGACGGGATCGACGGTGTGGTCGATCGCCAGGTAGAAGCGCTCCCGGTCGTAGACCGGGGGCTTGCCCAGCGCCTCCCAGGTCTTGGCCATCCCGTTCCAGGCCAGCTCCGAGGCGATGGTCCAGTCGACGCGGATGCGGATCACGTCGCCGGCCTGCACCCAGGGGCGGGTCAGACCGATGGCGTGGGCGGCCAGGATCTTCTGGGTCAGGGTCATGGGACGGCGCATCGGGCTACTCCTACGCGGTGTGAGATCTTGCTTCTCCAAGTCAGGGCCGGCACTCTAGCTCCCATGAAAAACGTCTTCAATCGGGCGCTTCGG
This sequence comes from Pseudomonadota bacterium, assembly GCA_003242475.1. Classification (GTDB taxonomy): domain Bacteria; phylum Myxococcota; class Myxococcia; order Myxococcales; family Vulgatibacteraceae; genus ZC4RG40. The sequence goes on along the minus strand of QGUN01000018.1, from coordinate 13,334 downwards.
CGCAGAGTCCTGGTGGCGCTCCTGGCTCTGGGGATCTTCGAGACCGGTTGCTTCGGCTCCTTCAGGCTGACGCAGGCGGTCTGGAAGTTCAACAAGAGGATCTCCCACGACAAGTGGGTCCAGTGGCTCTTCTTCCTGGTGCTCGTCATCGTCCCCGTCTACCAGCTCGCCTCGCTGGCGGACGCGCTGGTGATCAACTCCATCGAGTTCTGGACCGGGAACAATCCGGTGACGGCCGACGGGGAGCGCTGGGAGAAGGAGATCCGCCTGGCCGACGGCACCACGGCCCGCATGATCGCGGAGGACGCCGACACCTTGCGCGTCGAGCACGGCGAGTCCCTCATCCGCCTGCGGCGCGAGGCCGGGGCCATCGTGGCCCTGGACGAGGAAGGCCGGGTCCTCTCCATGGTGCGCGAGGCCGACGGCGGTGCCCTCGAGCGCGTCGACGCGGAAGGCCGCGTCCATCGCATCGAGGCCTGGCAGCTCGCCGCTGCCGGCACGGATCTCGACGCGCTCGCCGGGCTCGCCGAGGCCCGTTGACCCGGAGGTTCGCGGCGCGCACAATCGCTCCTTTCCCGAAACCGACCACACCGAGAAAGGAGCATGCGCGTGACGCGGATCGCGGTCATCCCGGGGGACGGCATCGGCAAAGAGGTCGCCGAGGAGGGGGCCCTTCTTCTCCAGGAACTCTCGGAGATCCGCGGCCTGGGCTTCGAGCTACGTCACTTCGATTACGGTGCCGACCGCTACCTGCGGGACGGCACCACCCTCCCGAAGGAGCAGATCGAGGAGTTCCGCCGCGACTATCGGGCCATCCTCTTCGGCGCCGTCGGTGATCCGCGGGTGCCCGACGGCCGGCACGCCCGCGAGATCCTCCTCGCCCTTCGCTTCGAGCTGGACCTCTACGTCAACCTTCGTCCCGTGAAGCTCTGGGCGGATCGCTTCACGCCGCTCCGGGGGAAGGGGACGAAGGAGATCGACATGGTGTTCTTCCGGGAGAACACCGAGGGCGTCTACGTGGACGTCGGCGGGACCTTCAAGCAGGGCACGCCGGACGAGGTGGCCGTCAACGAGGACGTCAACACCCGCAAGGGCGTGGAGCGGATCTGCCGGGCGGCGCTCGAGTACGCGCGGAAGAAGGGCGTGCGCACGGTGTGGATGAGCGACAAGTCCAACGCCATGCGGCACGCGGGCGGGCTCTGGCAGCGGGTGTGGAAGGAGCTCGCCGCCGAGTATCCCGACCTCGAGCTTCGCCACATGTACGTGGACGTCCTGGCCATGCAAATGGTCCTGCGCCCCGAGATGTTCAAGGTCGTGGTGACCAACAATCTCTTCGGCGACATTCTCACCGACCTCGGGGCGGGTATCGCGGGTGGTCTGGGCTTTGCCGCGAGCGCCAACCTCCATCCCGGCAAGATCGGCCTCTTCGAGCCCGTGCACGGCAGCGCCCCCGACATCGCCGGCCAGGGGAAGGCCAATCCGATCGCCACCTTCCTCACCTGCGCGCTGATGCTCGAGCATCTGGGTTGCGAAGAGGAAGCGAGGATCGTGGAGCGAGCGGTCGAGGCGGCGGTCGCCGAGAACTGCCTCACCCCCGACGCGGGTGGCGACAAGACGACCCGCCAGGTCGGAGATTTCGTGCGCGCGCAGGTGCGGAGGATGGCGACCACGTGAACGTCGACACGCTGCGGATCCTGCTCGTCTTCGGCCTTCTCGGCCTGGTGGTGGCGCGAAATCTCCGCGGCTTCGTGCACTTCGTCTGGCCGGGCGCCATCCGCTTCTCCGTGAATGCGGCGCCGGGGCTGGAGCATCCGGCGGTCCGCCTGCTCGGACGGGAGCTGCAGGAGCTGGGTTTCGCCCCGGCGGGGCGGGTGACGCAGCGTCGGCCCCTCTCGCGGCCTCAGGAGAACACGGTCTTTTTCGACGAGGCGCACGGCGACTGGGCGGTCGCCTTTCCCGTGGGGCGGGAGGCGTGGCTCTACTTCCTGTCGGAGCCGCGGCGGGGTTGTTTCGTCCTCACCGCCGACCATGCCTTTCCCCGCGTCGAAAGCGGGGATTTTCTGACCGGCGGCCTTCCCGGCGCGAGCCCGCCGGAGGTCCACGCCGCCCACCGGCGCCAGGTGGAGCGGATGGCGCGAGGCGGCACCGAGGCGTCGTCCCGCGACCTCGGGGCCTTCGTGGACGCGGCGCAGCGCTTCTTTTCCCGCGGACCGGGGCGCGCGAATCTGCGCCGCCAGTCGGTTCGCGGCTTCCTCTTCGCCTCCGCCGCGCTGGTGTGGGGCGCGATGACGCTCTGGCAGCTCCTCTTTCGATAGGGGACCGAAACCGATGAAGTACGCGACCAAGACCGAGATCGTCTTTCTCGCCGCCAAGCGGACGCCTTTCGGCACCTTCGGCGGCACGCTCAAGGACCTTTCGGCCACCGACCTGGCGGTGGTGGCGGGCAAGGCCGCCCTCGAGCAGGCAAAGGTGGCGCCCGAAGACGTCGGGCACGTGGTGGTGGGCAACGTCGCGCAGACCTCGCGGGACGCCATCTACCTCGCTCGCCACGTGGGCCTGCGCGCAGGGCTTCCGCAGCACGTGCCCGCGGTGACGGTCAACCGCCTCTGTGGCTCGGGATTCGAGGCGATCGTCCAGGCGGCGATGCTGATCGAGATGGGCCAGGCCGAGGTGGTCCTCGCCGGTGGCACCGAATCCATGTCGCAGTCGCCGCACGTGCTGCGCGGGGCGCGGTGGGGCATGCAGCTCGGCTGCGACGGCGTGCTGGAGGACCAGCTGTGGAGCTCGCTCTACGACCCCTATGCCGGCCTGGCGATGGGCGAGACCGCCGAGAAGCTCGGCGTCGAGTACGGCATCACCCAGGACGAGGTGGACGAGTTCTCCGTGCTCTCGCAGCGGCGCTGGGCCGAGGCACAGGCGGCGGGCCGATTCGCCGACGAGCTCGTCCCCATGGAGCTGCCGGGGAAGAAGGGCCAGACCATCCGCTTCGAGCGCGACGAGCATCCGCGGCCCGATACCACTCGCGAGGCGCTGGCCAAGCTCCCCAAGGTCTTCAAGAAGGACGGACTCATCCACGCGGGTGCCGCCTCGGGGATCTGCGACGGCGCCGCCATGCTCGTTCTCGCCTCGGCCGCCTACGCGGAGAGGAAGGGCCTTCGTCCCATCGGCCGGCTGGTGAACTGGGGCGTCTCCGGCTGCGATCCGACCATCATGGGGATCGGTCCGGTCCCCGCCGTGCGGCAGGCGCTGGAGCGGACCGGCACCCAGCTTTCCGACTATGCCCTCTTCGAGGTGAACGAGGCCTTCGCGCCGCAGTACCTGGCCGTGGAGAAGGCGCTGGGACTGCCGCGCGAGCGCACCAACGTCGACGGCGGCGCCATCGCTCTGGGCCACCCGCTCGGGGCCTCGGGCGCGCGCATCGCCGGGCATCTGCTCTACGAGCTTCGGCGGCGCGGTGAAAAATTCGGTATCGGCTCCGCCTGCATCGGTGGCGGCCAGGGAATCGCCGTGGTCGTCGAGGCCCTGTAACGCCGGCGACCCTCGGTCTTCGCGCGGGCGGGAGTCCTGCGGGGCTTCCGCCCGTTTTACTTTCTGTAATAAGTCCGCGCCCCTGCGGCTGGATTCCCGCTCCGATCCTTGGCAGAGTTGGCAGGCACTCTCCAGCTTGCAAGGAGTACGCTACATGGAGCGTGGAGCCGTGGACCGCGAAAACCTCATCCACGACTGGAATCGAAGCGGAAACGCACCCAGGAAGTTCGGCAACTTCGACCTCTTCGACGAGTCGCTGCGAGACGGGCTCCAGTCGCCCTCGGTGATCGATCCCCCCGTCGAGGACAAGATCCGGATCGTCGAGCTGATGGCGGAGCTGGGCATCGAAGCCGTGGACGTGGGGCTGCCCTGCGCGGGCCCGCGCGCCTTCTCGGATGTCCTCGCGCTCGCGCGCCACATCCGAGATCGGAAGCTCCCGCTCTCGGTTGCAGCGGCCGGTCGGACGGTGGTCGGTGACATGCAGGCGATCGCCGAGGTGCAGCAGAAGGCGGGGATCCCCATCATCGCCTACGCCTTCATCGGCTCCTCTCCGATCCGCCAGTACGCCGAGGGCTGGACGCTGGAGCGGATGCTGAAGACCTCGATCGAGGCGATCAGCTTCGCCCGCAAGGAGGGGCTCGAGGTCTGCTACGTCACCGAGGACACCACGCGCTCGTCGCCGGAGACGCTGCGTCAGCTCTTCCTCGCCGCCATCGAGCACGGCGCCTCGCGGCTCTGCGTCTGCGATACCGTCGGGCATGCGACGCCCGACGGCGTGCGCGCGCTCATCGCCTTCACCAAGGAGGTGATCGCGGAATCGGGCGCCGACGTGAAGATCGACTGGCACGGCCACAACGATCGCGGCCTCGCGCTGATCAACGCGCTGGTGGCCCTGGAGGCGGGCGCCGACCGGATCCACGGCACCGCCGCCGGCATCGGCGAGCGCGTGGGCAATACCCCCATCGATCAGGTCCTGGTCAACCTCAAGCTCGACGGGGTCATCGACCGCGACCTGACGAAGCTGGTGGAATTCGTGCGCACGGTGGCGAAGGCTACGGGGGTGGAGATCCCCGCCAACTACCCGCTCGTCGGCGACGACGCCTTCCGCACCGCCACCGGCGTGCACGCCGCCGCCATCATCAAGGCAAAGCGCCGCAACGACGACTGGCTCGCCGACCGCGTCTACTCCGCGGTTCCGGCCGGCGAGTTCGGCAAGTCGCAGACGATCGACGTGGGCCCGATGAGCGGCATGTCCAACGTGATCTACTGGCTCGAGCAGCGCAAGGAGCCGGTGGACGAGGAGCTGGGTCGCTTCATCCTCGACCGGGCCAAGGCGTCGAACCGCACGCTCTCCGACGCCGACATCTACCAGGCCATCGCCGAGTTCCGTTCGCGCGCCACCGCCTGAGCCCGGGCAAATGACCTGCGACAGGCTCTCCCGGGAGCCTGTCGCAGGTCGGCTCGGTCCCCTCCGAACCGCTTGCACGCCGCCTCGGGAGCGTGGACAATATTTCCATACACTTTGCTCGAAACGGGTGAGCCCTGTGGGCGGAGATTCTCGATTTCCCCGGTCGGGGGCGAGATGCAACCTCGGCATGGGCCGCTCCGCAGCGACCGGGCGAGATCCGCGGCTCCACGGGGAGATTTGCCCCGTCGCTGCTCGGCTGGTGTGGGTGACGGGCGACGGTGTCGGAGGCAAGAATGGCGCATTTCACGGGCGTTAAGGTCTTTTCCACCACGATGGCGCGCGATCGGGAGGCGATGGGCGATACGATCACTCGTTGGTTGCGGAGCAATCCAAATATTGAAATCGTCGACAAGATCGTAACGCAATCTTCCGACAAGCAGTTCCACTGTCTGACCATCACGCTCTTCTACCGCGAGCGCCCCGTCGACCGCTGAGGGCGCGGATTCTCGCCGAACTCGGGAGTCGGGCATCCGGGCCCGGCGAGATGCCGGGCCCTTCACCGCGGCTCGTCCGTCGAGTCGCGGACATCGAATGGCCGGATGGCTCCGGGGGGGTGCCGGGGTTATCCTCTCCGAGGCGAGAAGCTCGGAGGAAAGCGGTGCGCCCGGCACGAGTTGCAGGTTGGGGAGGCGGCTACGGAGGTGGCTACTACGCGACCCGTCTGACCTTCGTGATCGCGGGGATCTCGGTCCTCGTCGCGCTGGTGGGACGCACGGACGGGGGGAATTTGCTGCACCACCTGCTCTTCCGACCCGCCAGCGTGATGCGGGGAGAGGTCTGGCAGCCGCTCACCTACGCGCTGGTCTACCCGCTTCACGTCCAGGGCATCTTCGGCTTTCTCATCTCCCTCTACTTCCTCTACGTCATCGGCGGCCAGGTGGAGTCCGTGCTGGGCTCGAAGCGCTTCCTCCGCTTCTTCTTGGCCATCCCCGTCCTCTCCGCGCTGATCACCATTCCCTTCGCCTATCTGCTGGGCTTCGAGGGGAGGGCCCAGCCGGGGCTCTGGGTGGCGCTGGGCGCGCTCACCATCGTCTTTGCCCACCACTTCGCCCACCAGCCCATCTACCTGATGTTCTTCCTTCCCGTGCAGGGGCGGGCGCTCATCTGGATCTCCTTCGGCATCCTCGGGCTTTACGCCATCCTCGGGGGCATCGGCTCCGTCTTCCCCGCGCTGGTGGGGATGCTCCTGGCGCTGGGCTGGGCGCGCGGACTGCTCGAGCCGCGCAAGGCGTGGCTGCGCTTCCGCGCCCGGCGCATCGAGCGTCAGCTCCGCCGGCGCGCCAGCCGCTTCTCGGTGATCGACGGGGAGCGCAAGGACGAGCCCTTGATCCGACGGTCGAACGGCGACCGCGGGCCCTGGCTGCACTGAAATTCCCCGGCACCGCAACGCCGGCGCCGGTTGCATGCCGCGCGCCCGGCCGCGATACTGCCGGCCGATGTCCGCCCAGAAGGGTAGCGCCGCGCCCCACCTTCGGCTGGTTTCCGCCCGGATCGGCCACCGGCCCGGCCAGCCGCTCTTGCCTCCCCTGGACTTCGAACTCTGGCCGGGGGAGTGGCTGGTGGTGGCGGGGCCGAACGGCGCGGGAAAGTCGACCTTCGTCCAGAGCCTGGTGGGGGCCCTTCCCCTCCTCGGGGGGAGGCGGGAGATCCTCACCCCGGGGCTGCGGTTCGGTTACGTCCCCCAGCGCCTGAGCTTCGATCCCATCTGGCCGCTCTCCACCCTGGACGTGGTGCGGATGGGGATCGCTCCATGGCTCCCTCCCTTCGGGCGCAGCGCGTCGGCCTCCGCCCGCGCGCGCGAGCTCCTCGACCAGGTGGGGCTGGGTGGCCTCGGCGACACGCCCTTCCGCTCGCTCTCCGGGGGCCAGCGGCAGCGGGCGTTGATCGCCCGCGCGCTCGTTGCCGGGCCCCAGGTCCTCGTCCTCGACGAGCCGGCCAACCACCTCGACCCTCCCGGCGAGCGCGCGCTGGTGGAACTTGTCTCCGAGCTTCGGGAGCGAACCGGCGCCGCGGTGGTCTGGATCAGCCACCGCCTCGGAGCGTTGGCGCAGCGGCTCGATCGCATCGCCTTCCTGCGCGCGGGGGCGATTCGGGTGGGCAGCCTGCAGGCGCTTTCCGCCGAGGGCATCCTCGAGGGCTTTTTCGAGCCGGGAAAGGAGGCCTTCCGGTGAGCGAGGTCTCCTTCTGGGAAGCCGCCTTCCTGTGGCGGGATCCCCTGATCGCCGCCAGCCTGGGCGCCGTCCTCTGCGCTCTTTGCGGCGTCTTCGTGGTGCTCCGGCGCTCCGCCTTCGTCAGCGCCGCCGTGGCGCAGGCCTCGAGCCTCGGGGTGGTCCTCGCCCTCCTCGCGCCCCACGTCATCGGGAGCGAGATCCCGCCGCTGGCGGCCGGCGTCGTGGTGGGTGCGGCCTCGGCCGGACTCTTCGCTCTCTCCGGACGCGACGCGCGCATCGGCGTGGACGCCTCCATCGCCCTCGCCTACGTGCTCGCGGGCGCCGCCTCTCTCGTCCTCGGGACCCTGCTCCCGCACGAGTACGAGCGGGTGCATTCCCTCCTCTTCGGCGACGCCGTGGCGGCTCCGATCGAGGAGATCGTCGCGCTCGCCCTCTGCCTCCTTCTGGCGGTGGTCTTCTTCGCGGCGCTCTTTCCCCGGCTGGTATTCGCCTCCTTCGACCCGGAGGCGGCCGGCGCCATGGGGATCCGGGTGCGGCGCCTCGACGCGGCGCTCTACTTCGTCCTCGGCCTTTCGATCGCGGTGGCCACGCGCGCGCTCGGAGCGCTCACGGTCTTCGCCCTCACGGTGATCCCCGCCTCCGGCGGCCTTCTGGCCGGCCGGCGATTTTCGGGCGTGATCGCCTGGGCCGTCGCCTCGGCTCTGGTCGCGGCGGCCGGAGGCTACTACCTCTCCTTCGTCTGGTCGCTGCCCACCGGCGCCACCATCGTCCTCGCCCTGGGGGCGACGCTGCTACTGGGCCTGGCCGTCGGTCGGCTGCGGCGCTGATCCCTTTGCGGGCTCGGCGGCCTCGAAGCCGGCGGCGAGGCGGCGCAGCAGATCCTCCATGAACGAGATGTAATCGCCATTTTCACGGGTAGAACCCACGTCGCCCGGGATCACCACCAGAGGCACGCCCGCCTTCTCCGCCACGGTCCGGGCGATGCGCTGGTTGTGCCAGCGCTCCGCGACCACGACGGGCCGCGGCTCCCGCTTGCGCACTTCGAGGATCAGGCGGGCCAGGTGCGAGGGAGAGGGCGCGATGCCAGGGACGGGCTCCACCGTGGCCACCTCGGCGAGTCCGAGCCAGTCGGCCAGGTAGGTGAGGCTCTTGTGGTAGGGGACGAATCCCCGGCCACGGTGGGGCCGCATCCTTTCCTCCCAGGCGGCGATCTTTTCGTCGAGTCGCTCGACGAAGCGCCGGGCGTTGTCGCGGTAGGCGGCGGCGCGTTCCGCATCGAGGGAGGCGAGCCGCTCCGCGATTCCCAGCGCGATCTTCCGAGCCCTTCGCGGATCGAGCCAGACGTGGGGATTGCCGCGGGGATGCACGTCACCGAGGGCGCGGTCGACCTTTTCGGGGACCTCGAGGAGCGGACCGGTCAGCGTGGAGACGTCGAGGTTTCCCGGTCTGCCCGGCTGGATGTCTCCATTTCGGGCGCCGGAAAGGAGCGTCGGAAGCCATCCGGCCTCCAGGTCTCCGCCGGCGTGGACGAGGAGCTGCGCCCGATTCAGCGCGAGGATCAGGGTGGGCTTGCCGTCCACGAAATGGGGGTCCTGGTCGGGCGGCGCCAGCACGGTGACGGTACCGTTCGCGCCGACGACCTCGCGCGCCAAAGCTCCGAGGGCGGGGAGGGTGGTGGCCACCCGAACCTCGGCGCGCGCGGAAAATGGAGCCACGAGGAAGGCGGAAAGGAAAAGGACGAGAGGTCGCATGGTCCTCCCTCAGAAGGCGTGGGCTCCGTGGGAGCCGATCACGAACTGGTACTGGAAAAAGGCCTCCCAGATTCCCCGTCCTTCTCCGGGAAGGAAATCGTAGTTGGCCTGGAGACGGAGGCGCTGAAATTCCGAGGGGTAGAAGGAAAGGGAGGCGCCGAGCCGCCGCTGGCGAAGGGGCCGGAGAAATTCCCCCGTCTCGGCGTGGGCGTGGTCGTGCTCGTGCGCGTGGATCGCCTCGGCGAAGAGGAAGACTTCCTCCTCTCCGAGGTGCGGATCGCCGAAGGCTCTTCCCGAAGGCAATCCCAGGATGTCTCCGCGGATCGCCGCCTCCCATCGAGCGTCGAAGCGCCGGACGAGCCAGACGTAGGCCCCGCCCTGGAGGAAACCGCCCCCGGGAACCTCGGCCCGGCGGGTCATCCACTCCGCCTGCAGCGCGGTATGGGCGCGCGAGGCGGCGTCGCGGAGGCGAAGGGTGAAGTCCGCGCCCCAGATCTGGGTGCGGTGGGCACGCGCTCCTTCGAGCCCTCCGGAAGCGTTGGGGCCGTTGGCGTAGGAGGCCCCGAGAAGGAGGGTCAGGCGGTCTCCGAGGTCGAAAGCGGTGGCCAGGCGGGCCACGCCGAGCAGGTCGCGCGGCGTCTCGATCTCCGTGGCGGGAATGCCGAAGGAGACCTCGTTGCCCGCGCTCAGGGCTGCGCCGACGATCTCCGCGTAGAAGGGCAGGGGCAGTAGATACGAGACCTCGAGCCCCAGGCCGCGCAGCTGCTCGCCGCCGAAGAAGCGACGGTTGACCAGGGGCAGGTCGGCGAAGGGCGTGGCCTCGAGGTAGTGCACCTGGTTGACGCGACCGAAGGGCGCATACATCTCGCCCCCCCGCAGGCGCAGGTCGGCGGGGAAGGCCAGCGTGGTCACGTAGGCTTCCTCGACCTCGATCCCTTCGAGCGAGACGGCGAGAAAGACGTCCGCTCGCACGAAGGGATCGACGTTGGAGCGAAAGCCGAGCTCGATCTCCTGGAGCTGGGGGCCGTGGTGGAAGGGCTCGTGCGCGGCGAGCCTCGGCGTGGGCTCGCCCGAGAACCACGCCGCCGCGAAGGTTCCCACCACGGAGATGTCGGGGAGGAGCGAAGCTCGGGGCGGCGGCGCCTCGACGGCGAGCGCCCGAGACAGCTCTCGCTCCAGCTCCTCCTGGTCGCCGCCCTGTGCTCGAACCGCGGGCGGAAACAGAAGAAACACCGAAAGGACAAGGCAGACGAACGAAAGATGCGCGCGCTCGCTCCATCCCGGAGCGAGGGCCAGGACGAACCTCGTCTTCATGGCGGTCAGCTGCAATCGCACCTCGTTCGAGGCGCGAACGTCGGATGGGGCATCAGGGCGCGCGACGGCAAAACCCACCGGGCTCCGTCGCAGACAGTCAGCGCTCGACGCTCAGGCGACCGGAGGCGAGGTCGAGAAACTCACGCGCAGGATCGGGATCGAGGGAGGCGGGGGGAGCGCGTTGCGCTCGACCGGCCGGCCCTCCCAGCACTCCGGAGGAAGGGGCTCCTCCACCGTCGTCGCCGGCTCGCCGGGGAGCGAGCCGAAGGCGCAGACGGTGCAGTGGTGCCGGTCCTCTCCGAGATGCACGTGCTGCACCTGCGCCACGGCCTGCAGGCCGTAGGCGAGGGCGAGCAGCAGGATCAGGACTCGGAGAGCGCCTCGCATGACGGATCCCGGGGACCGAGATGGTCCCCGGGATCCGCTACCAGCATCAGGAGGGAAGCGCAACCACGCGCTGGACCGACCAGGGGTAGAGGAAGACGCGCGAGGTGGTGTTGTCCGTGCCCCGCGGCGTGAGGAAGAAGCCGTGCTTGGGCGAGAAGTTCTCGCTCGCGTAGCCGGTCAGCGAACGACCGCGCGGCAGGTGGACCTGGACGAGCCGGCCCTGCGGTGGCGGCGCTGGCGGGGCGTCGGGCCTGCGCAGCAAGAAGACGATGTGAACGCGCTTCGGATCGTAGGTTTGCAGGCCCTCGGCCGTCTGCAGGCGCAGCGGCTCGAAAAGGCTTCCGGCCTGGAGGATGCCCCGCTTCACCTGGCCGTCCGCCAGGTGGATGATCGCGCGCTCGTTCTCCTGGAGCCGGAAGGGCGCTTCCGGATCGTCGAGGAACTCCTCCGGCGAGCCGAAGAGGGCCGCCCGCGCGGAGGGGTCGAAGGCAGGCGGTTCGGATTCGTTCCCGCGGGGGATCCGCTCCAGCAGCGTCTTTTCCGGGCGCGGGATCGGGGGCGGCTCCGGAAGGGGAGGCGGTGCGGGGCGGGCGCCCGGAAGCGGTGGCGGGGCCATCGGCGGGCGCGGAGCGGCGGCCGCGGCGGGGGCCGGGCCGGCCGGACCGGGCCCCGGAAGGGCCGGCGCGGGAGCTTGGCCGGCGAGGGGCTCTCCGCCCGCCTCCTCCCCGATTCCCAGCTCCACGTCGACGTCGATCGCCTCTTCGACCGCGGATGGTTCCGAGGAGAAGTCGAAGGCCTGACCCGCGGCCGAAGGCTCGGCGGAAAGATCGAAGGCCGGTCCCTCGGCGGCCAGAGGGGGAGGCGACGGCGGAAGCTCGATCGCCTCCCCCGCGGCGGAGGGCTCGAAAGAAAAGTCGAAAGGCTCCGGGGCGGAGCCGATGGCCGGCTCCCCCGCGGGGGGCGGGGGCGGGAGCTCGGGTTTGGCGGCCGAAAGCTCTCCTCCGAAGGCGGGCGCGCCGGCCGCGGATGGCTCGGGGGAGAAGTCGAAGCCCTGACCGGCTCCGGATGGCTCGGGGGAGAAGTCGAAGCTCTGACCCGCCGCCGGCGGTTCGGCGGAGAAGTCGAAGGTGGGTCCCCCGGCGGCCGGCGGGGGCGGCGGCGGAAGCCCGATCGCCTCGCCCGCGGCGGAAGGCTCGGACGAGAGCTCGACGGGCTGCCCCGCAGCCGAGGGTTCGAAGGAGAAGGGCTCGCCGAACGCCGAGGGCTCGGGAGAGAACTCGAAGCCCGCGGCGGAAGGTTCGGGGGAGAAGTCGAAGCTCGGCTCGCCGCCAGAGGGCGGGGGCGGACGATCGAGTGCCTGGTCTGCGCCGGGGGGCTCGGACGAGAGCGCGACGGGCTGCTCCGCGGCCGAGGGCTCGACCGCGAACTCGAGGTTCTCTCCGGCTCCCGAGGGCTCGGGGGTCGAATGGTCTGGCTCGAACGGCGCGGGCGAAAGGTCGATCGGCGCCTCGATCACCGAGGGCTCGGGAGCGAATTCCAGGTCGATCCCCACGGCGGAGGGCTCGGGCGCGAATTCCACCGCCTCCTCCGCGGGGGCGGCGGGTTCCGCCGGGCCGGGTTCCTTTCCGACGAGGGCTGCGTCACCTTCCCCCTCGACTTCCGGCGTCTCCAGCTCGTCGTCGAAAAACTCCTCCTCGAGCTCGTCGGCGCTCTCGCCCAGGCTCCGCAGGATGGCCTGAGCCTCGTAGTCCGCGCCGCCGACGACGGTGGGGCCGTCGTGGAGGAGGTCGGATTCGAGGTCCGCGAAAGGCCGGTCCCCGCCCTTCACCACCGGGAGATCGTCGTCGGCGTCGAGGGGCAGTTCCTCCTCCACGGGCGCCGGATCCAGGAATGCCACCTCCTCCTCGGCGACCGCCGGCTCCGGGGACGAAGCTGCCGCTTCTGCGGCGCTCGGTTCCATTGCAGCGGGCTCCACCGGATCCTCGAAAGGCTCGGCCGGCGCGAGCTCCTCGGCGGGCGCCTCCTCGACCGCGGCCTCTTCGGCGGGCGGCTCCGACGCGGGGAGCGTCTCGACGGGAGACCGAGATTCCTCGGCCGCGGGCGTCTGCGGCGCCTCCCATCCCATGGCGCGCGCGAGCTGCGCCTGCGCGACCTCGGGGGGAAGGACCTGGCCATCCTCGCTGTAATAGACCTGGCTGTACGGCTCGTACCAATGCCGGGCGAGCGGGTGCCAGTAGTAGCCGCGCGGATCCCAGACGTAGCCCCAGGGGTCCGCCGAGGCACCGGCCGCCTCGCCGGCCGCGACGTGGCTTTCACGTTCGGGCTTCGAGTCCTTCGACATGGCCGGGAGCCTACCGAAGTTGACGGTTGAAAAGAAGGGCGGTCGATGCGGTTGACGAAAGGAAATCCGCATGCGAAATCGCCCGCAGGAGGCACCATGAAGGAGCTGGATTTCCAGGAGGAGCGTCGCCGCGACGACGCCTGGACCTTCGGCAAGCTGGCCGTGCTGGCGGTCGTCACCCTCGGGGTGGCGATCTCGATCATCTACGCGTTGGCGAGCGCGGCTGCCCCCTACTGATCTCCGAGCGCCGGCCATCGCCGCCCTCCGCACCGCTCGGGGGCAAACCCCGACCTCTCCCGGGTGGTCGCCCCCGGGGCGGTGCCCCGGCGCTGTCAGACCGAAGGCGCGGCCGCACCTTGGCAGCCAGCGAGCGC
>QGUN01000017.1 GCA_003242475.1 Pseudomonadota bacterium | reverse complement strand
GCCTGCGGTCCCGGCGAGGTCTGCGAGGACGGCGCATGCGTGATCTCCTGCGTCGCCGGGCTCACCCGCTGTGGAGCGACTTGCGCCAACCTGCGCAGCGATCGGGAGAACTGCGGCGCCTGCGGGAACGATTGCCAGGGGCGGATCTGCTTCCGGGGTGAATGCCTGCCCCGCCAGGTCCTTTCGGCAGAACTTTACATTGCAGCGGTCATTCGCTCGGACGGCAAGGTCGTGGCGTGGTGGAGCGGAGGCGAAGCGATCCTGGACCTCGGTCAGGTGGCGTCGGTCGAGGTCGCCGGGAGCGGGGTGATCGCGCTTCGGACGGACGGCACCGTGGCGACCTGGAACTTCCCCGCGCCTCCCGCCTGGCTCGACCAGGTGGTTCGGATCGGGGCGAATCGGACGGTCGCGTATGCGATCCGCAGGGACGGTACTTTGGTGGGGTGGTCTGACGGCGGTGCCGAAGTCGTATCCCATGTCAGCAATGCGAGGGATGTGACGGGCGGCGCGGATTTCAGCGTAGCTCTGCTCGAGGACGGCACCGTGGTCGCGTGGGGCGCCAACACCTACGGGCAGATCAGCGTGCCTGCCGGCTTGCAGGACGTGATCCAGGTCGATTCCTTCCGGTTAGCAACCCTTGCTCTCCGCGCGGACGGAACGGTGGTAGGGTGGGGAAATGGCTTTATTATCGACTGGCTCCCCGGGAGCCTGGCGAACGTCGTTCAGGTGGCCGCCGGAGAAGGCGGTGGCGTGGCGCTGCTCGCGGATGGAACGGTTCGGGCATGGGGCGTGTCTGCGGTGGTGAACGTGCCACCCGATCTGGACGACGTGGTCGCCATCGAGGGAGGAGGCGTCTTTTTCGCGCTGCGCTCGGATGGAACGGTCGTCAGCTGGGGGCATCAGATCGTCGGCGGCGCTCCGATTCGCAACGATCTCGAGGCCATGCTCCCCTAAATCCACTGCGGCACGAGGGAAGCTCTTGCCGGGACGTGCAGCTCGCCCGCGTCCCGGAGGTCGGCGCTCCCCCGCCCGCCAGCACCATCGTGCGGGCGCGGGGTGATTCAGTCGTCGCCATCCCACCCCAGGGGCCTCGTGGCGATGCTTTCCTGACGGACGCGTAAGGGCCGTATCCAGGCGCGTACTGGTGGGACCAGGGCGGGTTGCGCGGCGGGGGGCATCGGGCTAAGTAGCACTCCTCCCTGTACCGGGCCCGAAGGGCCCGAATTGCGTCTTGCGAGGAACGTTCATGGCCATGCCAACGCCTGCAAAGATCGAGTGGCCGCTCTTCATGAACACCGGCCTGCCGCTCATCTCGGACCTTCCCTACAAGGTGAAGGACCTCTCGCCCGAGACGGTGCGCTTCGGCCGCAAGGAGATCGAGCTCGCCGAGCACGAGATGCCGGGGCTGATGGCGATCCGCCGCGAGTACGCGGGAAAGAAGCCCCTCGCCGGCGCCCGGATCATGGGCTCGCTGCACATGACGGTGCAGACGGCGGTTCTCATCGAGACCCTGGTCGAGCTGGGCGCGGACGTGCGCTGGGTGTCCTGCAACATCCTCTCCACGCAGGACCACGCCGCGGCGGCGGTGGTGGTGGGCAAGGACGGCACGCCGGACAATCCGAAGGGGGTGCCGGTCTTCGCCTGGAAGGGCGAGACCATCGAAGAGTACTGGTGGTGCACGCTGCAGGCGCTGCGCTGGCCGGACGGCCGCGGCCCGACGCTGATCGTCGACGACGGCGGTGACGCCACCCTCCTCGTCCACCTCGGCAAGGCGGCTTCCGCGCGAGGCGAGCTGCCGGATCCCGACGCCACGGACGTTCCCGACGAGAAGGTGGTCTACACGCTGCTTCGGGAGATCCACCGGATCGATCCGAACTTCTGGAACCCGATCGTCGACGGGATCCGCGGCGTCTCCGAGGAGACGACCACCGGCGTGCACCGTCTCTACGAGCGGATGAAGAACGGCACGCTCCTCTTTCCGGCGATCAACGTCAACGACTCGGTCACGAAGAGCAAGTTCGACAACCTCTACGGCTGCCGCCACTCGCTGGTCGACGCCATCATGCGCGCCACCGACATCATGATCGCCGGCAAGAAGGTGCTGGTCTGCGGCTTCGGCGACGTGGGCAAGGGCTCGGTCCAGTCGCTGCGGGGCCAGGCGGCGCGCGTGGCCGTGACGGAGATCGATCCGATCTGCGCGCTGCAGGCCTGCATGCAGGGCCTCGACGTGATCACCGTCGAGGACGCGCTGGAGCAGGGCTTCGACATCTACGTCACCGCCACCGGCAACAAGGGCATCATCACCGCCGACCACATGCGGCGGATGAAGCACAACGCCATCGTCTGCAACATCGGCCACTTCGACAACGAGATCGACATGGCCGGCCTGGAGCGGCTGCGGCAGCGCGGCGAGGTGGAAAAGATCGAGATCAAGCCGCAGGTCCACGAGTGGCGCTTCAAGGATACCGGCCGGAGCGTGATCGTGCTGGCGGAGGGCCGGCTGGTGAACCTCGGCTGCGCCACGGGGCACCCGAGCTTCGTGATGTCCGCCTCCTTCACCAACCAGGTACTGGCGCAGCTCGAGCTTCACGCCAACGCGGAGAAGTACGGCAAGACCGTCTTCACGTTGCCCAAGCACCTCGACGAGAAGGTGGCGCGGCTGCATCTGGACGCCTTCGGGGCGAAGCTGACGCGGCTGACGCCGGAGCAGGCGGCCTACATCGGCGTCCCCGTCGATGGCCCCTACAAGCCGGACCACTACCGCTACTGATCGGGAGGACGCGATGTCCCGGCTCGCCAGCCTGCCGGAGGTCCATCCCACCACCCGCGATCTCCTCGACTACATCGAGGCCAGCCCCACGCCGCATCACTGCGTGGAGGAGTCGGCGCGCCGCTTGCGGGAGGCCGGATTTGCGGAGCTCTCCGAGCGCGAGCGGTGGAGCATCGAGCCCGGCCGCGGCTATTTCCTTCGCCGCGGCGGAACGCTGCTGGCCTTCCGCGCTGGAAAAAAGCCCGCGGCGGAGGCGGGTTTCCGCGTGCTGGGGGCGCATACCGACTCGCCCAACCTGCGGGTCAAGCCCCGCGCGGACGTGACGCACCAGGGCTACCTCCAGCTCGGCGTGGAGGTCTACGGCGGCGCGCTCACCTTCACCTGGCTCGACCGCGACCTTGGCCTCGCCGGGCGCGTCTTTCTCGCCGGCGCGGAGCCGGGGAAAGCGGAGGCGCGCTTGGTTGCCATCCGGCGGCCGCTTCTGCGCATTCCCACCCTGGCCATCCACCTGGACCGCGAGGTCCTGACCAAGGGGCTCGTTCTCAACAACCAGCGGCACCTGCCTCCGGTCCTCGGCCTCGAGCCGGCGATCCCGCTGCGCGAGCTTCTCGCCGAGGAGCTCGGCGTGGAGCCAGAGCGCGTCCTCTCCTGGGACCTCTCCCTGATGGACGTGCAGCCGCCGGCCATCGGCGGCCTGCGCGGGGAGTTCGTCTTTGCGCCGCGCCTGGACAACCAGGCTTCCTGCCACGCGGCGCTCTCGGCGCTTTTGCGCGCGGGCGCGGCCGACGCCACCCAGGTCGTCTGCCTCTACGATCACGAGGAGGTGGGCTCGGGATCGGTCGCCGGCGCCGCCGGTCCTTCCGCCGAGGACCTCCTTCGCCGGCTGGCGGAGAGCGAGGGGCCAGAAGCGACGCCGGGCAGCCTGCCTCGGGCCATCGCCCGTTCCTTCCAGGTTTCGGCGGACATGGCCCACGCCGTTCACCCGAACTACGACGAGCGGCACGAGCCCGAGCACCGGCCGCGGCTGAACGGCGGGCCGGTGATCAAGATCAACGTCCAGCAGCGCTACGCCACCGACGCCGAGGGCGAGGCGCTTTTCGAGGCGCTCTGTCGCGAGGTGGACGTGCCCTGCCAGCGCTTCGTCATTCGCACCGACCTGCAGTGCGGCTCCACCATCGGCCCCATCTCCGCCGCGCGACTCGGCATCCGCACCGTGGACGTGGGCAACCCGATGCTCTCCATGCACTCCGTCCGCGAGCAGGGCGGGGCGCACGACCCGGAGCGCATGGTGGCGGTGATGGCGCGCTTCCTCGCCACCGACGGGATCTGAGGCGCCGATCGCCGCGGGTCGGTCGCGCCGAAAACGGCTGGCATGGAGAAGGCCGCGGAGCTTGTGCGGCCTTCTCGTGCGTGACGAGGCGGCAGGTAGGGGCGCCGCGAGGCGCTCGGGATCCCGGAACCGGCGCGGCTCGAGTCGAGGAAGCGCCGGCTCGGCACCGCGCGATGCCCCTCCCGGGGAGGGGGCCGTCCGGAAACCGCGGGATATGATCGCCTCCGAGCGGCTGGCGCCTGGCGAAGGCGCAGGGGGAAAGGGGACTCGGCCTCCCCTTTCGCTTCCGCTCGCCGTCGACCACGACCGGGAGGCTCGCCGACCGTTCCGCTCGACCCGCCCACGGGCTACGCCCTCGCCTCGCTCTTCACCCTCGTCGGCAAGGATCTGATCCGGGCCGGACGGGGGCCGGCGGTATTCCGGGCTGCGACGGGGTTCGTCGTCTTCTTCGCCCTCACGGTCCAGTACTTCCTCTTCCGCTTCACCGCCTGGATGTACGCGTACCTCTTTTCCGAGGACGCTTTCTCGTTGGCGTGGGTCTCGCCGGCCTTCTTTCTGGCGGTGGTCCTGGCCGGGGTGCTGGGCGCCTACGTGACCCAGAGCCTCCTTCGCGCGGGGCGCGACGCGCTCGCCGTCTGCAACGCCCTGCTCGGCTTCGCCGCCTGGGGGTTCGTCTGGTACGTCACGTGGGACCCCTACTTCGTCGTGGGGACCTACGCGGAGTATCACGCCGGCCGCGCGCTTGCTTCCTCGGAAGTTCCGGCCTTTCAGGCGGCGACGGCGGTCTGCGCCGCCGCCTATGCGGTGGTCGGGCTGGGGTTGGCTGCGTGGATGATCGTCGCCGGGCGAAAGGCGCGCCGCGCCGCTGCGATGCAGCCGGAGCCGGACGACGGGAGCTGGAGGGCGGCGCTGGTGCCTGCCCTTCCGCCCAAGGCCTCGCCTGCGGTGACGAACGGCCTGATCCGCACGGAGCGCCCGCGCGACGGCGCGCCGCTTGCGCCAGTGTCCATCACGCCCCTGGAGGAGATCCCGTCCATCGTGCTTCGGGCGCGCAAGGCGCAGGGAAGCTGGGCGCGCGCACGCCTGGACGAGCGCCGCGAACGCCTGCGCGCGGTGCGGCGCCGCTTCCTCGAGCAGGCCGAGGAATTCGCCGCGCTCCTCGAGGACGAGATCGGCCGCCCGCGCGCCGAGAGCTACATCACGGAGATCCTCCCCTCGGCCGACGTCTTCGACTACTGGATCGCGCGAGCGCCGGTTCTTCTGGCGCCGCGTCCGGTGGCCATTCCGCGGCTGGTCTTCCGCGGCAAGCGGGCCGTGGTCGAGCGGGTTCCCCGCGGCGTGGTCGGCGCGATCATGCCGTGGAATTTTCCGCTGGCGCTGCCGCTGCGTACGCTCGTCCCCGCGCTCGTCGCCGGCAATGCCGTGGTCTTCAAGCCTTCCGAATGGGCACCCCGCGTAGGCGCGCGCCTTTTCGAGCTCTTCGCGGAGCAGCTTCCGGCCGGGGTGGTGGAGCTGGTGCAGGGCGATGGCCGCGCCGGGGATGCGCTGGTTCGCGCCGGGCTCGACCACGTGGTCTTCGTGGGCTCGGCGCGCGGAGGGGCGGCGGTGGCGCGCGCCTGCGCGGAGATGCTCACGCCGGTTTCGCTGGAGCTCGGCGCCAAGGACGCGGCCATCGTCCTCGAGGACGCCGACCTGCAGCGCGCCGCGGCGGGGATCGTCTGGGCGGCCTTCGGCAACGCGGGGCAGAACTGCGCCGCCATCGAACGCTGCCTGGTGGTGGAGAGGGTCCGCGACGCCTTCGTCGCCGCGCTGGAGCGCGAGATCGCACGGCTACGGATCGGGCCCGCGTCCGAGGGCGAGGAGGACGTCGGCCCCCTGGTCAATCCGGTGCAGAAGCGCGCGGTCGAATCGCAGCTCGCCGCCACCGAGGGCGGGCGCCGCATCCACGGGCCCGAACCCCGTGGAGATCTGTACGTGCGGCCGACCGTCGTGGTCGACCCTCGGGCCGAAGGGCCGCTTTTGCGCGAGGAGACCTTCGGCCCCGTCCTCCCCGTGATCACCGTGCGGGACGAGGAGGAGGCGGTCGAGCTCGCCAATCGGTCGCCCTACGGATTGACGGTCAGCGTCTGGTCGCGCGACCTCGGCCGCGCCGAACGGCTCGGCCGCCGCATCCACGCGGGCGTGATCACCGTCAACAACCACGCCTTCACCGGCAGCCTGGTGGACGCGCCCTGGGGTGGCGTCCGTGCGAGCGGTCACGGCGTCACCAACGGCCCGGAATTCCTCGCGGAGCTCACCCGCCCGCGGATGGTCCTGGTGGACTCCGGTCGGATGCGGCGGGAGCTTTGGTGGTACCCCTACGGCAAAGGGACGCTGCTGCTCGCCCGCGCCCTCGCTCGGCTTCGCTCCGGCCAATCCGGCAAGGCGGCCGCGGCATCGCAGGCCCTGCGCGGTCTCGCCCTTCGAAAGGAGGAATCGCGATGAGCACCGAATCCGGAATCTGGATGAGCGGGGATGGCCGCTCCCCGCGCGCAGGGCGATCCCCGGGGAAGCTCACTGCCGAGATCCACGAGGAGGCGCTGGCGCTCCTTTGCGACCTTCTGCGCATCGACACCACCAACCCGCCGGGAAACGAAAGGCCCGCTGCCGAGCTCTGCGCCGAGGCGCTGCGCGCGGAGGGCCTCGAGCCAAAGCTCCTGGAGGGAGCGAAGGATCGTACCAACCTGATCTGCCGCTACCGGGGGACGGGAGAACTCCCGCCCCTCATGCTCACCGCGCACCTGGACGTGGTTCCTCCGGGGGATGGCTGGACGCATCCTCCCTTCGAGGCCCGCATCGTCGACGGCTGGCTCTACGGCCGCGGCGCGATCGACATGAAAAATCACGTTGCCATGTGCGTGACGGTGCTGCGCGCCCTCGCGCGGGAGAAGGCGCGGCTGCGGCGCGACGTGCTCCTGGTGTTGGTGGCCGACGAAGAGGCGGGCTGCACCTGGGGATCGGAGTGGCTCGTTCGCAACCACGCTGACAAGATCCGCGCCGAGTACGCGCTCGGGGAGATCGGCGGCTTTCCCCTGCACATGGAGGGGCGCCGCATCTACCCGATCCAGGTGGCGCAGAAGGGGGTGCTGTGGCTGCGCGCGCGAACGCGGGGCGAGGGCGGCCACGGATCCATGCCGAGGGAGCGTACCGCCGTGGGCGATCTCGTCCGCGCGGTCTCGCGGCTGGTGCGGCGGCCGATGCCGATCGAGGTCACTCCGCCCGCCCGCGAATTCCTCGACGCCCTGGCCGCCCAGCTGGGCCCGAAAGGCGCGGCGCTGCGGGCCCTGTCGCGGCCATGGCTCGCACGCGCGGTCCTTCGAGCGCTCCCCGATCGCTCGCTCGCGCGCACCTTGCGCGCGCTGCTCTCCAACACCGTCACCGTCAACGTGCTGCGCGCCGGCGAAAAGACGAACGTCATCCCCCGCGCGGCCGAGGCGGAGATCGACTGCCGCACCCTGCCCGGGAAGGCGGGCGAGAAGGCCATGCAACAGATCCGGGATCGCGTGGGTCCGGAGGTGGAGTTCGAGGTCCTCCAGCAGGCGCCCGCGGTAGAGTTCACCTCGAAGACGCCGCTCTTCGAATCCCTCGCCGCCGCCATCCGTCGCGCCGACCCGGAGGCGGTGGTGATCCCTTACATGATCCCCGGTTTCACCGACGCCCTGGCCTTCGCGCACAACGGCACGACCTGCTACGGGTTCACGCCGGTCTATCTGCCCGAGGGCGTGGTCTTCGCCGACCTCTACCACAACGTGGACGAGCGGATCTGGGTGGAGGGATTTCACTTCGGGCTCGAACTCCTGTACGACGCGGTGAGAACCTTCTGCGCGGAGGGATGAGATGGCATCGGTGTTTTCGCGCATCATTCGTGGAGAGCTTCCGGGGCGTTTCGTCTGGAAGGACGAGAAGGCGGTTGCCTTCCTCACCATCGCGCCCATCCGCAAGGGCCACACGCTGGTGGTTCCCCGCGAGGAGATCGATCACTGGCTCGATCTGCCGCCGGACCTCGCCCAGCACCTGACTCTGGTGGCGCAGTCGGTGGGCAAGGCCATCCAGCGGGCCTTCTCGCCCGTGAAGGTGGGGATGATGATCGCCGGCATCGAGGTCCCGCACGTGCACCTGCACGTCACGCCGATCTGGGACCTCGAGGACCTGAGCTTCCGCAACCAGCAGACGAATCCGGACCCGAAGGACCTCGACGACGCGGCGGCGAAGATCCGTCAGGCACTGCGCGAACTCGGCTACGCGCAGGTGGCCGACTGATTTTGCGGCGACGCGGCGCCGGCCGCCGGCGCCCGCCGGAGTTGCGAGCGTCGTCGACGGAACCCAGCGCGCCAGGAGCCGGCCGCCGCGTAGCTCCTCCAGCCGCGGTGCGGTTTCGGAGCCCGCCGATATCAGAACGAGGTCGTTTGGAGTCTTGCATCTTTCCAGAAGTTTGGGGTATCACGCGCGCGCTCGGCCGGGGAGGGGGCGCCGGCTGGCGGTAGCGCACCCGGAGACCGGGTGCACGAGCGGGGTGCAACATGAAAAGACTCGCTTTCGTTCTGACCGCGCTGGCGCTCGCGTTTGCGTGCGGCGACGACGAGCCCGTGCAACAGGAAGGCACGTTCAGGTCAAAGCCCTCCCGGGTGGTGGGTGCCGTGACCGGAAGGGTGCTGGACCCCCTCGACCAGCCGATGGCGGAGGCCACGGTTCGGCTCGCGCTTCCAGGGGGAGAGCGCATCGCGCGGACGGATCCGCTGGGGTTCTTCCGGTTTCGCGACGTACCGGTCCCCGCGTCGCTCCTCGTTCGAGTGGAAAAGGCCGATTTCACCCGCGCGTTTGCGCACGTCGAGATCGAGGCCGAGGCGGGGGACTATCCCCAGGGCGACGAGGCGCACGACGTGGGGGACATCGTCCTCTTCCCCCTGGGAGACGATATCGTGATCCCCGTGCGGACGGCCTCTCAGATCGACGTGAAGGTCGTGGGCGCGCACTGTGCCTACAGGCCCACGTTCGTCGTCCGACATCCCGAGTACGACCCATCCTCTCCGATCTCGCTGCCGGCCGAATCCGCGCCTGGCGTGTTGCGCTGCAAGGGTGCGCCTCGGCTGGACATGTGGAGCGCCTTTGACGGGACCGTGGAGATCCTCGTCCCGGCGCAGGACCTGGATGGCGACGGCGTTTTGGACCACTTGGGCCAGGCAAGGACCCTCGCAGCGCGAGAACTCTACACGGCGCAGATCGAGCCGATCGTCCTCGAGCCGCGCCGCACGCCCGGTGCGCCTCTGAACGTGGTGAGCGCGAACGTCTCCGTCGTCGATCACTGGGAGCCGGTCGAGCCGATGCACACGCTCGGGGCCGAAGAGCCCGCGGAGGTCGTCTTCGACCTTCCTGCCGAGACCCACGCGATCTGGGTGGAGGAGGGCGGAGGGATCTGGTGGAGCCGGGTCGAGGTCGAATGGGAGGTGGAGGAGAAGCGCTTGCGCTTCTGGAAGCCCGGGGGATGGAAGCGTGGCCTTCGCTACAACGCGGTCATCTACCTCTCGCCGAAGGGAAGCCACGAGGTGCTCTGGATCGAGTCATATTTCCAGGTCGAGTCCTCCGGCGAGATCGAGGCGAGAGCCCACTTCGTCGACGTGGGCGGCACCGGCACCGCCCCGGCGAACCAGATGATCTGGCTCCGCTTTTCCGAGGTCGTCTCGTCGCTGGGAAGCGGCTCGATCTCCGTGCAGGTCGACGCCGATCTCGACGGTTCCGGAGAGATCGGCGACGCGCCGTACGAGCGGGGAAGCGAGACCTCGCAGAGCTTTTTGGTCTTCCCGTTCGGGACCCTCGAGACGTTTTTCAGTTTTCCGGTGGCCATCCGAGCGGGCTCGAAGTTCGTCTTCGAGTTGCAAGACACATGGCTTCTGAACACGAGCGGAGAGCCGTTTTCGCTATCCCCCGTGACCCTCGAGGCGAGGGAGTGAGAGGTTGAACATGCGAAAGACGATCGCGACCTGCCTTGTCTACGCCTTCCTCGCCTCCTGCGGCGGGGATGATTCGGTCGTCTACTCGAATGACGTGACGGTCGAGCCCACCGTCACCCGGGGCGCCATCGTCGGGCGCGTGGAAGATCTGACCGGTGGGCCGATCGTCGAGGCCGTCGCGTCGGTGGTTCTGGGCGACGACGTTCGCATCGTAACGACCGGGGAGGATGGTGTCTTCGTTCTCGACGGCCTACCCGGCGGAAGCGACCTCGCGGTGCGCATCGAGGCCGACGGCTTTTTGCCTGCGCGCATCCCCGCCTGGATCCCCAACGCCGCGGGGAAGACTCCGGTCGACGGCGCCACGGCCACCGTCGGCCCCGTCGTTCTTTTCGCGAACGACGGGCGCGTCGAATTCGGGCTGTACGCGCTCGGCGGGGCACGTTCCGTTCCCCCGAGCGGTAGCTGCTCGGTGAACGCCTCGTGGCTCTGGTACGACTTCGGCGTCCGGCGCATGGACGGCCCCCTCACCGTTCCAGCGCGCAACGAGGAGGGGCGGATGGTTTGCGACGGCCTGCCCAGCCTCGTCGCCCTCGCTCAAATCGGCGGGTGGATCGAGTTCGCCTTCGAGGCGATCGACGTCGACGGGGATGGCCTCGCCGATTACGAGGGGGTCAGCGGCAGCCGCGATGCCCAGCTGCTCTTGACGTCTGGCGATCCGATCGTTCGACTCTATCCCGGTTTTCTCGACGGGGAACTGGAGCTCGTCGCGTCGAACGTTCCCGAGCTGCTGGGCGGGCATGCCGAGGATGCGCCGATCCCCGCGGACACGGGGATCGAGATCGTCTTCTCGCGACCGGTTCGGGTCTACGAGGCGCAGATCCGCTCGCACTTCGGCGGCGAGCATCCGGGCTTCGATCTCGTGGAGGAGGGCAACCGCGTGCGCCTCGTCCCCGAAGGAGCCCCCTGGCCCGCGGGGCAGATCTTCGACCTCCACCTCATCGTCGCTCCCCGGGGAATCCCCTTCGCGGCGACGAACCTCGAGGCCGTCTTCTGGACCTCGTCCGACGAGCTGCCCCGGCTCTCCGCCTTCTTCGAGGACACCAACGCCGACGGCAGGCTGAATGCGGGGGAGACCCTGGTCCTCGCGTTCTCGGAATACCTTCGCAACTACTACCTGGATCCGAACGGCGAGATCGGCGTCCAGTTCGACGTCGATCTCGACGGGAGCGGGACCGTGGGTGATCAGGACGCCGAGTACGGCGCGGATGGGGTCGACCAGGCGACCAGCAGCGCCGCGGAGATGTACCGCAGCCTGGGCGATCGCTACTACCTGACCTGGTTCGACGCCGACCTCGACGCTGGTACCGCGGTGGCGGTCCGTTTCGACCTCTTTCCATCCTGCGGCTCCGCCCACCAGGCTTTTCTCACCGAGGAAATCCGGGCCGAGATCGAGGCTGTCGCTCCCTGAGCGGGAGTGATGACGGCCAGCTACGAATCGTGTGAGGGATCATGGGCGCGCCTGGCCGGGGCGGAGGGAGGGTTCGGCCCGTTGCGCCCCCGAACGAGACGCAGGAGAGGTGCAGCATGAAAAGACTCGGTTTGGTCCTGTTCGCGCTGGCGCTCGCCGTCGGCTGTGACGACGACGAGCCCGTGCAGAGCGAGGGGAGGCTGAGGGCCCGGCCTTCCCGCGCGCTCGGCTCGCTCGCGGGCCGGGTGATCGATCCGCTCGGACAGGCGCTGACGGATGCGAGGGTCCGGATCGTGCTTTCGGACGGCGAGCGGACGGCGGCGACGGATTCTTCGGGAGCGTTCCGGTTCGCCAACGTTCCGGCGATCGGCACCGTCGAGGTCCGTGTGGAGAAGGAGGGCTTCACACGGGCTTTTGTCCCCGCCAGGCTCGAGGCGGAGGCGGGCGACTACCCGCAGAACGAGATCGTCCACGACGTGGGGGACATCCTCCTCTTCCCTCTCGGAGACGAGGTGGTCTTTCCCGTTTGGACGCCGACCCGAAGCGACGTGGCGGTCGAGGATGCGGTCTGCGTATTCGGTCCGACCTTCTACCAGCGTCAGGGGAACGGGTGGGCAGGCCGCGCACAGACACATGTCCAGGCCGAATCCCGGCCGGGCGAGATCGCGTGCCCAAACCTGCCGCGACTGGATTTCTGGTCGGCGAACGGCGGCTGGCTCGAGCTTTTCGTTCCCGCTCAGGATTTCGATGGCGATGGCCATGCCGAGTACGCCGGGTACGTGCGGAGGTATGCCGCCGAGGAGCTCTACGGCAACGCCGTCGAGCCGATCGTGCTCGAGCCGCGCCAGACGGATGATCCTTCCGTTGGACTGCAGATCGTTCAGTCGAACATCGAAATCTACCGAAAATGGGAGCTTGTCTGGCCGATGCCCGCCTTGAAAAGCGATGACGTCGCAGAGATCGTCTTTGCGGTTCCCGTGGACGTCGTCTCGGTCCTCGTATGGAAGGACAGCGCCGACGTACTGGAGAGGGACGAGACGATCGTGGAGACGGAACCCGATCGCGTCCGCTTTCGCATTTCCGGCGGCTGGGAGAAGGGCAAGCTCTATGTGGTGTTCCTCGTCGTCAGGGAGAAGGAGTCGGGTTTCGTCGAGATGCTCGACGGAAGGTTCACCGTCGAATCGTCGGGAGAGATCGAGGTCAGGGCCCTTTTCCTCGATAGCGACGACGACGGAATCGCGGCGGCCAACGAGACTCTACGAGTCGAGCTCTCCGAGTACGTCTTTGGGGTTTCGGACGGAGTGATCGCTGTGCAGGTCGACGCGGATCTGGACGGGTCGTCGGAGATCGGCGACTCACCCTACGAACTCGGCAGCGACATCTTCGCCGTCCTGGACTTCGAGTCCCCCTTCCAGCCGATGGGGCGAAAGTTGTACTTCCGCTTCCCGGTCGAGATCCCCGAAGGCGCGAGGCTGGTCTTTACGCACCGCGACAGGGTGCTCTTGAACACGAGCGGAGAGCGCTTCGACATCCCGTCGGTGACGCTCGAGGCGGAACCGTGAGGTCGGTCATGCGCAAGACGATCGCGAGCATGCTGTTGCTGGGCTTCCTCTCCGCGTGTGGAGACGACGGGCCGGCGGCGTATCGGAACGACGTGACCATCGAGCCCACCCTCACCCGGGGCGCCGTCGTGGGACGGCTGGAGGATCTCTCCGGGGCCCCGATCGTCGGCGCCTCCGCGTGGGTGCTGACGGGTAAGGAGGTCCGTTCCGCCACCACCGACGACGAGGGGCGCTTTTTCCTCGGCGAGCTTCCCGGCGGAAGCGAACTGGAGGTGCGGATCGAGGCGGAGGGTTATCTCCCGGCGCGCGTCTCCGCCCGGATCCCCAACGAGGCCGGCGAAACTCCCGTCGACGGCGGGGTGGACGTGGTCGGTCCCGTCGTGCTCCTCCAGAGCGATGGGCGCCTGGCGTTCGAGTTCGTCGGGATGGACGGCGCCCGTCTCGAGCCGCCGAGCGGCACCTGCTCCGTCCAGGTATCGTGGGTCAGGTACGAGGTTTCCAACCGACTGGGGGAAGGGCCTCTCACCGTTTCGGCTCGTAGCGAAGGTGGCTCGATGATCTGCGAGGGTTTGCCCGATCTGGGGGCCCTCGCCCAGCTCGACGAGACGATCGAGTACCGCTTCGCGGCGGTCGACGTCGACGGCGACGGGGTTGCCGACTACGCGGGCGTCACCGGCAGCGTGCGCGTCCGAGACTTCCTCACGAGTGGCGATCGGGCTGTCTGGATCCAGCCGGCGCGGCTGGACGACGTATTCGGGCTCGTCGCCACCAACGTCCCCGAGCTTCGGGGGGAAGAGGTCCACAAGAGAACGGTTCCGACCGATGCCGGGGTCGAGGTCGTCTTCTCGCGACCCGCTGCAGTTCTCGAAGCGACGGTTCGCTCCCTCTTCGGCGGCGAGCGGCTGGCCTTCGAGGTTCGGGAAGAGGGCAACCGCGTTCGACTCGTCCCCGAGGGTGGGACGTGGCCGCCGGGACAGCTCCACGAACTCGTCCTGGTCGTCGCTCCCCGCGGCGCGCCCTTCGAGGCGGTGACGTACTACGGTACCTTTTGGACGTCTTCCTCGGAGCTTCCACGGGCATCCGCTCGCTTCGTGGACGGTAATTCGAACGGGAGGCTCGACGCCGGCGAGACACTCGTTGTCGAGTTCTCGGAGTACATCTTCTGCCTCGACGGCCCCGTGATTCCTCTTCTGGTCGACGCGGACGTCGACGGCAGCGGGACGGTGGGCGATGCCCTGGGCGAGTACGGCCAGCTGGAGCCGCTGGGCCTCTGGGCCGGTCCGGCCGATGTCTACGGCAACCTGGCCATTCGCTTCTCGCGAACGTGGGACAGTAGCTCCATCGCTGCCGGAGTGGATGTTTCCATCCCATTCGACCTGCTGCCCCTCTGGGGATCGGCGCAACGGTTCGTGGTGACCGAGGCCATCGAGGCCAGGCTCGAGGCCGCCTCGCCCTGAGGCGCCCGCGGCCCGTCCGGCCGCGGTCCAGGTCCACGGCGAAACCGGGCTCCGACGGGCCTCCGGCTTGGCCGGCTCGATGCCACCAGGCTCCCGGACCCCGCCCGGTCGGGCGGGGGATCAGAGTGCCTGGAGGAGCCGGTCCACGAGGCCTCCGAAGGAGCCGTTGGACATGACGAGGATCACGTCCCCGGGGCGCGACTCCTGCACGAGCACGGAGAGGATCTCCTCCGCGCTTTCGTGTGCCGTGGCCTCGACGCCACGCGAGCGGAGGCGAGCGCAGAGCGCGTGCGCGTCGAGACGCTCGTTCTCGGGCACGCGGTCGTGGGGGATGGGGACCTGGATGAGCACGCGGTCGGCGCCGTCGAAACTGCGCGCGTACTCCTCCTGGTGGATCGAGCGGCGGCTGGTGTTGGAGCGCGGCTCGAAGGCGGCGACGAGTCGCCGGGCGGGATGGCGCGCGCGTACCGCGGCGATGGTCTCCACCACTGCGGTGGGGTGGTGGGCGAAGTCGTCGATCACGCGGATCCCGCGCACCTCGCCGCGCACCTCCTGCCGCCGCCGGACCCCGAGAAAGCTCGCCAGCCCCTCGCGCAGCCGCTCGGGAGCCGCGCCGCGCGAAAGGCAGGCGGCCACGGCGGCGAGGGCGTTTTCCACGTTGTGTCTTCCGCCCGTGGGAAGGAGCGCATCGAGGAGGTGCTCGCCGCGGAAAAAGACGCGAAAGCGTGAGCCCGCCTCGTCGGTCCCGAGGAGTTCGGCGGTCCAGTCCGCCTCCACGCCCGGCGCGGCGGAGTAGGTCTGCACGCGGCAGCGAGCGCGGCGCGCGATCCTCGGAGGCGCCTCGGTGGAGGCGCAGGCGAGGACGAGGCCGTCGGGCGGGAGGAGCTCCATGAGGCGCTCGAAGGCGGATTCGTAGTGGGCCGGGTCCCGGTAGATGTCGGCGTGGTCGAACTCGCAGGAGGTGAAGATCAGGGTCCTCGGCCGGTAGTGGAGGAATTTGGGCCCCTTGTCGAAATAGGCGGTGTCGTACTCGTCGCCCTCGACCACGAAGTCCTCGCCGCTTCCCAGGCGGGCCGAGGTCCCGAAGTTGCGCAGCACGCCGCCGACCAAAAAGGAGGGATCCCGCCCCGCCACATGGAGGAGATGCGCCACCATCGAGGTCGTCGTGGTCTTGCCGTGCGTGCCGGCCACCACGATGGCGTGGCGATCCTCGAGGAAGAGCTCGCCGAGGGCCTGCGGAAAGGAAACCTGGGGCAGGCCGCGCTCGCGTACCGCCGTCGCCTCGGGATTCTCCCGGCGGATCACGTTGCCGACGACGACCAGGTCGGGCCGCACGCGATCGAGGTTCTCGGGCGCGTAGGGGGTGAGCACCTCGATCCCCCACTCCTTCAGCATCTCGCTCATGGGGGGATAGAGGTTCTGGTCGCTGCCGGTCACCACGTGGCCGGCCTGCTTGAGCAGATAGGCGAAGGCGCCCATCCCCGTGCCGCCCACGCCGAGTAGGTGAATCCTTTGCGCCGCTTTCGCCATCATGTCTCCATTTTCTGCAGGCACTCCATCACCCGGTCGTGAAAGAGGGGGCGGAAGGCCCGGATGTCTTCGTTTTTCCGATTCGGAAAGACCCGGTTGGAGAGCAGCACGGCCGAGACGCCGCGGTCGAGATCCAGCCAGACCGAGCATCCGGTGAAGCCGAGGTGGCCGATCGCCCCCCGCGGTCCGAGGCGGCCGAGGATGCGGCCCGAGCTCGAGTATCCCGTTTCGGAAGGCCGGTCGAAGCCGAGCCCCCGAGCCGCCATCTCCGCGAGGACTCCGGCGCGCCCGAGCCTGCCCGCCCCTTCGAGCTCCTCGTAGAGGGTCTCGGCCCAGCTCGCCACCTCGTGCGCCGTGGAGAAGAGGCCCGCATGTGCCGCCACCCCACCCATGGCCCAGGCGTTGTCGTCGTCCACCTCGCCCGCGTCCCGGACCTCGGGGCCGGGCTCGTAGGAGCCTTCCTGGCCAAGAGCGGGCCAGCGCGGTCGGCGATCCCCGGTGGGAGCGATGGCGAGCCGACCGCCGTCCACCGGATCGCGCGCCGCGGGCAGGGGGCGGTAGGAGGTGCGCGTCAGGCCGAGCGGCGCCGCAACCTCGCGCGAGAAGAGGGTGTCCAGCCGCGCGCCCGCCACGGCCTCGAGGATGGCTCCGAGGACGATGAAGCCGACGTCGCTGTAGCGGCGGTCGCCCCCCGGCGCGCCTTCGAGCGGGATGCCGAGCGCGGCGGCGACGACCTCCTCGCGACTCCGGGCGGCGGAAAAGAGGGGGCGCCACGCCGGCAAGCCCGAGCGGTGGGCGAGGAGGTCGCGGATCGTGGCCTCGCGGCAGCCCGCTTCAGGGAAGAAGCGTCCCACCTCGTCGTCCAGGGAGAGCTGCCCAGCGGAGACCATTCGGTAGACGAGGGTGGTGGTGGCCACGACCTTGGTCAGGCTCGAGACGTCGAAGAGGGTAAAGAGGTCCGCGCGCGCCGGGCCGAAGCCTCCGTGGGCGCTTTCGTGCAGGGCGCGGCCGCCGGCGCGGATCGCCACCTGGGCGGCGGGAAAGACGCCCTCTGCCACCGCGGCGTCGACCAGCGCCGAGATCTCCGCGATCACCACAGTCCCTCGAGATGGAAGAGCGCGCCGTCCCGCAGCCGCGCCCGGGCGCCGTGCACGAGCGCGAGGTTGCGCGCGCCATGGCCGAAGGGAAGGCCGGCGAGAAGCGGCCTTCCCAGCTCGGCGAGGATCTCCTCGGCGACGACGCCACCTTGCCCGGTCGAGTCGTCGCATCCCGCCCATTCGCCCAGGGCGATCCCCGCCACTCGGTCGAGCGCGCCGGAGGCGCGAAGCTGGGTGAGCATGCGGTCGAGACGGTAGGGCGCCTCGCCCACGTCCTCGAGAAAGAGGATGGCCCCGTCGAGCCGGGGGAAGTGGGGCGTTCCCAGCAAGGCGACGAGGAGGCTGAGGCAGCCCCCGACCAGCGGGCCCTCGGCCTCACCCGCCACGACGGTTCGGCCGACGAGCGGCGGCGGGGGGCGATCCGATTCGAGGAGGCCGAAGAGTCGCTCCAGGGAATCGGGCGGCTCCTCGCCCAATCGCGTCACCACCGGGCCGTGAACGGACCGAACCCCCCGGACGTGCAGGGCGGCGTGCAGCGCCGTCACGTCCGAAAAGCCGACGAGCGGCTTGCGGCCTTGGGCGACGAGCTCCCAGTCGAGGATGCCGAGGAGGCGCGTGGCGCCGTAGCCGCCCCGGGCGGCGAAGACGGCCCGCACCTCCGGCTCGGCGAAGGCGCGCTCCAGCAGCGCCCTGCGCTCCTCGTCGCAGCCCGCGAGGTAGCGGTGCGGCTCGCGAGGAAGCAGGCGAAGGACGCGGTAGCCACGCGAGAGGAGGACGGCCTCGCCCTTTCGCAAACGATCTTCGGGGAAGGTTCCGCTCGGGGCGACGATGGCGACGAGGTCGCCGGCACGGAGGGGACGAGATTCGGCCACGGCGCTCGGGTCGGGAAGGTGGGCGTTCTCGACCTTCTATGCCCGTGCGGGCCGTCGAGGCAATAGCCGGGCGGCCTCTACCTCCCCCCGGCCGCGCGCGCCCTTTCCCGCTCCTTCGACTCGAGCACGAGGAGGAGCCGCGCCGAGGCCAGGATGGCCGCCTCGCGCTCGTCGTCGCAGGTCACCATGGCGTCGTCGAAGAGGGAACGGCTGAGCTCTCCGAGGACGGACATGCATTCGCTTCCGCCGGCACCCCCCGCAAATCGGCTGGTCTTCGGGCTCTGCATGGCCACCTCCTCCGCGAGCGGCTCGAAGAACCTCCATGCAGGAAGCGGGCCACTTCCCGGTGCTCGGAATCGGGTCTGCGGAGCGGCTCCGGCGGGCCGTTTCCGTAAAAACTGCCGGGTGTGGAAGGGTTGCACGGTCCTTTGAACGGGCCCCCGAGCTCTTCGCACCCTGACACGAATGTCGCGGTGTGATCGCCGAAGTCGTCTCAGTAGGGCGAGTGGTGGAGAAGCAGGCGGGCGAAGGGGAGGGGATCCTCGCCGCGGCGGCAGGCGTCGACCAGGCCGCGGTGGGCGCGCTCGATGGGCGCGTAGCCCGCGGCCATGCGGGAAAGGCCCTCGAAATGCGTCGCCACCTCCTCGCGGAGCTCCTCCGGCCGGTAGGCCAGGGCGCGCAAGAGGCCCAGCCCCCACTGCCAGCGGGAAAAATCGCCCCGCGCCTCGCGGGCCGCGCGGAGCAGCGCATCCAGTGCCTCGTCCTCGCCGCGCCGGAGCCGGGCGAGAAGGGCGAGCTGGCGGAGCCGCCACGACGCCGCCGAACGCTCCGGCAGCCTCGGGACGAGGGCGGAGACGACGTCCAGATCGGGCTCCTCCCCACGGTCCAGGGCCAGCCTACCCTCGTAGTAGACGAGAAAGGCTTCCGTCTGGAGCCGGTAAGTGGGCAGGTAGACGTGGTCGAGCCAGCGGCGCGCTGCCCGGAAGGCGAGCGCCGCCTCCTCGCGCCGGCCCATCCGGCGCAGCACTTCGCCGAGGTCGGTCAGGCTGCGCGCTCGCTCGTGCTCGGGGCTGGCGGCCACCAGCTCCTCCTGGACCGCGTGGGCGCGCTCGGGCTCGCCACGCAAGAGGTGCAGGCGGCGCATGCCGCCGAGGCAGCCGAGGTAGACCCGTCGCCGGTCGTCGCCCGCGGGGTCGATGCGCATGCGCTGTCGCCAGGAGTCGGTCAGGGGCCTAAGGTACTTTTCGGCGCGATCGGGAAGGAGCTGGTCCAGGTAGAGGCCGGCCACGTAGAGCTCCAGCTCGTCCTTCTCGGGGGTGACCCCGCGCGGGATCTCGAGCCGCTCCGCCTCCTCGAAGCAGCGGGCGGCGCCGTCGGTATCTCCGGCGTGCAAGGCGATCGCGCCCAGGCAGACCAGGCTCCAGTAGCGCCAGCGTCGAGGCTGGAGATCCTCGTAGCCCAGAAGGTCGAGCATGGGCAGGATCTCGCCGAAGAGGCGACGGGCCACCGGGTAGTCCTGATCGCGGAAGGCGCGTTCGGCCTCGCGGATGCGCTCGTAGACCCGGGCGCGGGGCGGCGCGTCTCGCCGGGGCAGGATGGCCTCGTAGAGGGCCTGGATCGCGCCCGGCCGAAGGGGGACGAGCCGGATGCGCGCGGCGTGATAATCCCGTGCCTCGCGGTCGACGAAGTAGAAACGGCATCCGGGCCGCTCCTGCTCCAGCAGCGCGATCTTTCGCTCCAGCGCGCCGACGCCGCGCAGGTGGAGGTTGCCGTCGGGGCCCGCGCTCACGGCGGCGGAGACCGCCACGTCCTCGGGGACGCTCACGCCGCGGCGCAGGGCTTCCCCGGCCACGGCGAAAGCGGCTCCGGCCGAATCGCCGACCAGCCGGAGAAGACCGGGGCTGGACGGGGCCGGGTTGGGATAGACGGAAAGCGAGACCGAAAAGGTATCGCCGAGGAGGCGGAGCATCTCCGTCTCCTCGGAGAAGGCGTCGCCGATGGGGAGGTAGCCGGGCGGCCGAAAGAGCTCCGCCACGGCGAAGAAGACCGCTCCTGGAACCGGGGCGCCTTCGGTCACGGTGGGAAAGGCGCAGGCCGAGCCGTCCGGCGGGTGGATGCGATGGCTCCGAGCCTGCCGCAGGAGCATCTCTACGTGCCGGCCCACCGGCGCCAGAAGCTCCCGGCCGGCGATCCGCTCCAGCGCCTTCTCGACCGAGCGCGGCGCGAAGGGGATGTGGTCGGAAAGCCGGCGCAGCGCGCGGCGCAGCTCGTCGTCGGCGAAGCTCGCGATCATCGCTGCCTCAATCGGGGATCTCGAAGGAGTGGGCGACGTCTTCGGCGACGAGGCGGAGCCAGATCGGGCGGGAAAGCGAGGGAAGAGGCCAGCGCCGTCCCTCGCCCTGGGGAAGATTGCGGGGCGAAAGCTCCACGTCTCCGACGAAGAGGGCCGGCTCGCCCGGGCCGTACCAATCCACGTAGACCTCGGCGTGGCTCCGGGTCAGCACGAGTTCACCTTTGCCAATTCGCTCCAAAAGGACGTGGTCCTCCTCCTCGGCCGCCGTCTGCGCGGCGAAGCGGGGGAGCTCGGCGCTGGCGCGGGCCCGGTCGAAGAGCTCCTGGACAGCGGCCTTCCACTCGCGGGAGGCGCGCAGCGCCTCGTCTGCGGCGGCGAGTTTTTCGGCCGGGAGGCTGGCGAGGAGGCGGTCGACGTCGAGCGCGGAGGCCGCCTCGGTCGCGTCGATGGCGGCGAGTTCGGGTGCCGAGGCGAGGGCGTCGAGCAGGCGGATCGCCCAGGGGCCCGGGGCTTCGGCCCATCTTTCGTCGGCCCACTTCGCCGCCTCGGCGAAGGATGCGGGATGGGCCTCCACGAGGGCGACGATCTCCTCGAGCGTGGCGCGCAGGACCTCGGGACGACCCTTTTCGTCCAGGCGGCGGGCGATGGCCAGCGCCTTCTCGCACCATTCGAGGAGGGCTTCCTTCGGGGGCGGTGCGGCGCAGAAATCGTAGGCCGTCTTCAGCGTGGCTCCCGTGTCGAGCCCCAGCACGGCGAGAAGATCGAGACTCATGGCGAGTCCTCCTCGTCCTCCGCTTGCGCGAGGCGCGCCCGGGCGCGCGCAAGCTGCGTGTCCAGGTTGCGGATGGCCCGGGCGACCTCCTCCTCCGAAACCTCGCCCGGCGGCCCCTCGCACCGGAGGATCTCCACGACCTTTCGCTTCCACTCGGCGTCGTTCGCCCGCGGGTAGAACTCCTCGACCGCGCGCCGCCACAGCTCCCAGGCGACCTCGGGTGGGCGGGCCAGGCCGGCGGCCCCGCCGCGCCGGAAGCGCGCCGCCTCCTCGAAGTCGCGAAATTCGAGTTCGTGTGGCAGGTGGACGGCCAGGTAGGCGAGGCGGATGTTGGGGGTCGTCAGCGCCCGCACGGCGGCCACGTGGCTCTCCTGCCACTCCTTGGCGCGGACGGTGTTCTCCGGCGTTTCGGCGTGCGACACGTCCGGCGGCTCCTCCGCCGGCCGGGTCCAGCGCATCTGGCGGAGGAGCCGGCTGCGAGCGCTCTTCATCGCGTGGACGAGGAGGCAGCGCAGTCGGGCGCGCGGGTTGCGGGACGGGCCCGCGAGGAAGCGGGGTGCGCGCTCGAGGGCGATGTGCACGGTTTCCTGCACCAGCTCGGCGCGCATCTCTTCGTCTCGGGCAAACGCCACGGCGCGACGCTGGAGCCACTCCAGCTCCTCCCGGAGGAGTTCTGCGAACTCGCCCATCGCCACCTCGAAGGGATGAACGCCCGCATCGTACCAATCCGGACGCCGCGACGGGCAAGATCCTCCTCGCTTCGGACGCGCCGATCTCCCGCGAACCCTTCACTCTCGTATACTCTCCGTGTTTTTCCGCAGGTTTGCCACGCACCCCGAGACGAGCCGGGCATGCAGCACAAGGTCCCCCAGCTGCTTTCGGTCTGGAACCCCTATTTCGAGCCGGAGACCATCCAGGTCCACGTCGAGATCCTTCGGCAGTACCGGAAGGTCTGGTGGGCGCGCCTCTATCGGGGCGAGCGCATGGATCGCGCCGCCTGCCGCGACAAATACGCCCGGCTGGCGCAGCTATGGGACGACGCGCGCGCCGAGGGGCGGTGCGTGGTCCTCTTCGTCACGAATTTCGTGGCGCTGCACGCCTTGCTCGTGGACGAGATCCTCTTCGGCCCGGAACTTCCTCCCGAGGAGATCGCC
This sequence comes from Pseudomonadota bacterium, assembly GCA_003242475.1. Lineage (GTDB taxonomy): Bacteria > Myxococcota > Myxococcia > Myxococcales > Vulgatibacteraceae > ZC4RG40. The sequence continues at coordinate 21,292 of QGUN01000017.1, read as the reverse complement.
TACGCGCCGGCGCACTACTTCCAGGAGCCCGACGATCCCAAGGGCCCCTGGCCGGTCCTGTGGTTCCGGGTTCGGGACGTTCGCGCCCTGGCCTACGATCAGGTGCACACGCTGCGATACTTTTTCGACCGGGAGATCGACGCCGGGGACTTCGGCTACGACCCCTTCGCCTCCTTCAAGTGGAGATACCCCGAGGTGGCGATGGCGCCGCCGGCGGAAGAGATCTTCGATCCGGAGCTCCTTGCGGGGCGCGCGCGGATGTTTGCCGACCTCCACGAGACGCTCTTTCCGCCCGAGGTGCAGACGGCGCGTGTGGAGCTGGAAAAGAAGCTCGGCGAGACCTGGCTCGGCCTGGAGGAGCGGAGCCGCACTTTCCTCGCCTCGGGCTGGGTGGTCTATCGCCAATTTCGGCGGCACCGGGACTTCGATCTCTCGAACTCCTTGACCGGCGCAATGCGGGCGGTGGAGACCGAGCTCTGCGACGCGCTCGTCAAGTCGATCGTCAAAGCGTTGCGACTGGAGTACGTTTTCGGCAACTGGGAGATCACGCTCGGCGCCTGCAACAAATACCTGGACGAGCTCGCGAACCGGGCGAATCAGGGGGGCGTGCGGGCGCTGGAGTTGCTGGCGACGAATGGAAGCTGGCGGGACTGGCTCGAGCGCTTCGTGGCGCTGCGCAACGACACCGCCCACGGGAAGGTGGTGAAGAGGCAGCGGGTGGAGCGGGCCTGGGCCGAGCTCGTCGGCATGGGTTCCGAACTCGGTCCCATCGTCGCCGCCAAGCGGGCCTGGTTGGAGCGCCTCGGGCGCTGACCGGGAGAGTCGCCGGGGGGACGGTGCCCTTTCCGTCGGGCGCGAGTTCTCCGACGCCGTTGCAGGGAGCGAGCCGGTGCCGGATGCGAAGCCTGTTTCGGCGCCGGCCCAAAAAGAAAAGGCCCCGACCATGGGGCCTTCTCGCGATGCCGGGTAGGTGGCTCAGCCAAGCCGCGCCCGGAGCTTTTCGCGCAGCTCGACCAGCTCCTTGGGCATGGTCCGCGCGAGCTTCTGGAAGAGCTCCTCCTGCAGCTCGAACTCGCGCTTCCACTCCTCGGCGTCGATGGCCATCGCCTTGCGGAGCTGATCCTTGGTGATCCCCGCCGCCTCCGCGTCGATGGCGTCGTCTTCGGGCACGTAACCGATCGGAGTTTCCTTCGCGCTCGCCTTGCCGTCGGCCCGGTCGAGGATCCACTTCAGGACGTGCATGTTCTCGCCGAAGCCGGGCCAGATGAAGTCGCCGTTTTCGTCCTTGCGGAACCAGTTGACCTGGAAGATGAGCGGCGGGTTCTTCAGGCGCTTGCCGATCTCCAGCCAGTGGGCGAAGTACTCGCCCATGTCGTAGCCGCAGAAGGGCAGCATGGCCATCGGGTCGCGGCGAACCACGCCGACCTGGCCCACCGCGGCGGCGGTCGTCTCCGAGCCCATGGTCGCGCCCATGAAGACCCCGTGGGTCCAGTCGAAGGATTGCAGGACCAGCGGGACCGTATCGCTGCGGCGCCCACCGAAGATGATCGCCGAGATCGGCACGCCCTGCGGATCGTAGGCCCGCGGCGAAAGCGCCGGGTTGTTGGCCATGGGCGTGGTGAAGCGGCTGTTGGGGTGGGCCGCCTTCTCACCGGACTCGGGCGTCCAGGGGTTGCCCTTCCAGTCGGTCAAGCCCGCGGGCGGCTCCTTGGTCATTCCCTCCCACCAGACGTCGCCGTCGGCGGTGAGCGCCACGTTGGTGAAGATCGTGTCCTTGCGCAGCGACGCCATGGCGTTGGGGTTGCTCTTTTCGTTGGTGCCCGGCGCCACGCCAAAGTAGCCGTTCTCCGGGTTGACGGCCCAGAGCCGGCCGTCCTCGCCGATGCGCATCCAGGCGATGTCGTCGCCGATGGTGCGGACCTTCCACCCCGCGAACTTCGCCGGCGGGATCAGCATGGCGAAGTTGGTCTTGCCGCAGGCGGAGGGGAACGCAGCCGCAACGTAGCGGCGCTCGCCCTGCGGGTTCTCCACTTCGAGGATGAGCATGTGCTCGGCGAGCCACCCCTCCTTGCGGCCGAGGTAGGAGCCGATCCGCAGCGCCAGGCACTTCTTCCCGAGCAGGACGTTGCCGCCGTAGTTCGAGCCGATCGACCAGATGGTGTTGTCCTGCGGGAAGTGGCAGATGAAGCGCTTCTCCGGATCGAGATCGAGCATGGAGTGCAGGCCGCGGTTGAAGTCGTTCGAGTCGCCGAGCTGCTCGAGCGCGACCTTCCCCATGCGCGTCATGATCCGCATGTTCAGCACCACGTAGATGCTGTCGGTCAGCTCCACGCCCACCTTGGAGAAGGGCGAGCCGGGCAGGCCCATGATGTAGGGCACCACGTACATGGTGCGGCCGCGCATGGAGCCGTCGAAGAGCTTGCCGAGCTTGGAGTAGGCCTCCTCCGGCGCCATCCAGTTGTTGGTCGGGCCGGCCTCCTCGCGCGTGGGCGTGCAGATGAAGGTCAGGTGCTCGACGCGCGCCACGTCGTTCGGATTCGAACGGGCGTAGTAGGAGCCGGGGCGCTTCTCGGGGTTGAGCGGGATGAGAACCCCTTCCTCGACAGCCTGCCGGGTGAGCCGCTCCTTCTCCTCCTCCGAGCCGTCACACCAGACGATCCGGTCGGGCTTGGTCAGGGCCGCCATCTCCTTGACCCAGGCAAGGAGATGCGGATTGGTCGTGAGGTTCTGGGCGACCGAAGCCGTCTCGTGATTCGTGATCATCTCGTTCCTCTCTCGAACGTCTGCGATGCCCGTGCCGGACCGCACGGCGGCAGGCTACCACAACGAGCCGGGCGATTTCAGAGGCACGTCTAGGCTTTCCCGGGGCGCCCCGCAAGCCGGGGCAGCTTCGCTAATGATCCGTAACAGCTCGGGCGCCAGCTCGCCCGCCCCGGGAGCGGATCCTTTCACTCGGGGGCCGCGCCCACCAGCGCCCGGCTCGTCGCCTCCTTCCAATTCGTTTGACAGATCCGAGGCGAAGGCGGTAGATCCCCCGCGCCCACTGGGGCGAGACAACCAGGTGCCGGGGAGTGGCTCAGCCTGGTAGAGCACCTCGTTCGGGACGAGGGGGTCGCAGGTTCAAATCCTGTCTCCCCGACCAAATGACACCCCGTAAGTCAGCGGCTTACGGGGTGTTTTGTATCCGCGTCACATGGCCGCCGGGAAATCCGTCCTCCTGACCACCGTCTTTCTGCTCGTCTGCTCCAACGTCTTCATGACTTTCGCCTGGTACGCCCACCTGCGGAACCTCTCCGACCGCGCCTGGTACGTGGCGGCCCTGGCGAGCTGGGCACTGGCGCTCTTCGAGTACCTCTTGCAGGTGCCGGCCAATCGGATCGGCTTTACGGCGCTCACCCTGCCGCAGCTCAAGATCCTGCAGGAGGTGATCACGCTCGCGGTCTTCGTACCCTTCGCGGTCCTCTACATGCGCCAGCCGGTATCGCTGAACTTTCTCTGGGCGGCGCTGTGCATGGTGGGGGCCGTCTACTTCATCTTCCGCGGCTGAGCCGCGCCGACTTCCGCGCGCAGGCGCGCCCGCCACCCGAGACGGCCGCCGCAGATGCGCGCCGCACCGCTCTCCTATGGGCGGGCGCTCGGTGGGCGCGTGGTGTGGGCGGCGAATTTCCGCGCGGCCCAGGCGATCGCCGCGAGTGCGGCGGCGAAGAGGAGCAGGTGGACGGCGAAACCCGTCACCTTCACGATCGCCACGAGGACGAGCCACAACAAGAAGAAGGCGAAGGCGAGCGCCAGCAGAGCTCCCATCGTCGGGTCCCCCCCTTCCGCAAAGCTGGCGTCCCGGCTCGCGGGCGGCAAGGCGCAGTGCCGTCAGCCGAGCTCGAGGCGGATGAGGCGTTGCCAGCGCCCGGCGATCTCGAGCGTCTTGGGGCCGGGCCTTCCCGTGCCGATGCGACGGCCGTTGACCTTGAGCAGCGGCACGACCCCGCGGATGGAGCTGGTGAGGAAGGCCTCGTCGGCCATGAAGAGATCCTCGGGCCAGAGCACCGCCTCCTCGGTCTGCGGCTCGAACTCCATGACGATCTGGCGGGTGATTCCGGGGAGGATGCCGCAGCTTCGGGGCGGCGTGCGGAGGCGGCCGTTCTTCACGATGAAGAGGTTGCTCGCCGAGGCCTCCGAGAGGTGGCCCTCGGTGTCGAGGAAGATGGCCTCGTCGTCGCCCGCGTCCCGCGCCTCGAAGAGTCCGAGGATCGACTCGGCGTAGCCAAGCAGCTTGTGCCCCGCCCCGGCGGCCTTTTCGTTGCGCCGCCCGGAGACGATCCGAGCGGTCAGATAGGCGGGGGGAGGAGGGATGGGCCCCTGGACGATGGCCACCGTGGGCGGCGAGGTGATCGTCGGCAAGAGCCCGAGGGGCGCGGGGCCGCGCGTGACCGTGAGCCGGAGGATCCGCTCGCCGGGGCCCTTTGCGGCCTGGACGATCCGCTCCAGGAGATCCGGCGGCGTGGTGATCCGCAGAAGCTCGAGCGCCCGCTGCAGGCGGACGAGATGCTGGGTGAGGCGAAAGACCTTCCCGTCCTTGCAGCGCATCGTCTCGAATGCGCCGTCGCCGAGCAGAAAGCCGCGGTCGTCCGAGCGGATCACGCCGGTCCTCCGGCCGCCACGAGGAGAGCGCGCGCCTTGTGCATGGTTTCCTCCCATTCCGCCGCGGGATCGGAGCCTTCCACGATCCCCCCGCCGGCCGAAAAGCTCAGCCTCCCCTCCTCGATCAGGAAAGTACGGATGAGGACGTTGCTGTCGAAGTCCCCGCCGAAACTCCACCACGCCACGCTTCCGCAGTAGGCGCGCCGCGGCCCGTCCTCCAGCTCGGCGATGACCTCCATGGCGCGCCGCCTCGGCCGCCCGGTGATGGAGGCCCCGGGGAAGAGGCGGCGGAGCACGTCGAGAGGATCGCGGCCGGGCAGAAGCTCGCCCTCGACCTCGGAGACGAGGTGTTGCACGGTCGCATGCCGCTCCAGTCGGCAAAACTCGACCACGCGCGACTCGTGGCAGACCTCGGCGAGCTCGTCGCGCAAGAGCTCGGCGATCATGCGGTTCTCCCGCCGGTCCTTCTCGCTGGCCAAGAGCTCCTCGGCGATGCGCCGGTCCTCTTCCTCGTTCCTTCCGCGGCGGCGCGTACCCTTGATCGGAAAGGTCTGGACCCGGCCGTTCCGCACCCGCACGAAGCGCTCGGGCGAGGCGCTCGCCAGGCATCGCGAGTCGCTCTCGAGGAAGACCGCGAAGGGCGCGGGGTTGAGCGCGCGCAGCCGCAGGTAGAGCGACCATGGATCCTCGGTGAGCGCTGCGGTGAAGCGCTGCGAGAGGTTCACCTGCTCCACCCGGCCCGAGCGGATGCGGGCGAGGACCTCCTCGACCGCCCGCCGATAGGCCTCCGGCGTGAAATTGGAAGACGGCCGGGCCGAGGTCGGGGGCGGAGCATCGGGTGGGGGACCGCAGCGCCGGAGCCGTTCGAGGAAGAGCTCGGCGCGCTTTTTCGCACGCTCCTTTCGCGCCGTGCCGACCTCGGGCAGGCCGGTGGAGAGCAGCCAGGCTCGACCGCTTCCGTGATCCCAGGCCACCGCGACGTCGTAGAGCCCGAAGCGGAAGGAGTCCGGTTCGGCGGCCGGAGAGTTCCACTCGTAGTCGATCCAGCCGACGGCACCGCCCTGGAGGGGCGGAAGTTCGGGAAGCGGCAGCGAGGCGAATTCCTTCATCCGGCTGCGCAGCTCGTCCGGATCGCGGACGATCGCCCAGGGATCGGCCAGAAGATAGGAGTGGTGGCCGCCGGCGGCGCTGTCGAGAAGGATCCTGTCGGGAAGGCCCTTCAGGCCCGCGCAGGCGGCCAGGGGATGGGGAGGCGGAGAGAGCTCGACGACGTAGGTCATGGGGATCCCTCGATAAGAGTTTGGGGTAACCTAGGAGCCTGTTGCAGTAACCAACCTACTGCGGCGACGGATGCGGGGTTGCGGCCGGTATGCTCGCTCCTTCCTTTTCGACGTGACGACGGCACGCCTGCGTGGCTCGTCGCTGCACGAGCGGAGGCTTGCCAAAGCGAGCAACGACGAGCCGGCAGGCGCGAAGCGTCGCCTACCACCTCCGCCGCCTCGCGACGGTCGGTTACTACAACAGGCACCTGGCGTTCGAGCGGACCAACTGGGGGAATTTCATGAAGCGGCTCGCGGGCATCGCGCTTTTCGTCTTCGCCTGGGCCTGTAGCGGGGGAGAGGGGCCCTGTCCCGAGAGTCAAGCGTGGGACGACTTCGGTGAGCGTTGTCGAACGATCCTTCCGGACCGTTCCGGGCCGGGAAGCCGGTGGCAACCTCCGGAGCAGGCCTTCCGGGAGGCCACCTCGAAGTGGGGCCTGGACGCGATGGACGTGGAGGGCGTGCGGCTCTCGGTGGCGGACATCGACGACGATGGCTGGCCGGATCTCTCGGTTCGACGGGCCGGCACCCACCGCGACGATTTCCGTCCCGGCGGGACGCGCGCGAGCTGGCTGCTCCGCAACGACGAGGGACGCGGTTTTCAGGACGTCACCCGATCCTCCGGCTTCGTCACGCCGCGCGACCAGGACCCGAACCTCGGCCGGCCGGTGGAGGTGGTGATCTGGGCCGACGTGGACAACGACGGGGACGTGGACGCCTTCACCGGCGTGAGCACGACCGAGTCCACCGAGCACACCCCGGAGCTCGTCCTCAACGACGGTCGTGGGAATTTCGTCCTCGGTCCCGAGACCTTCGCCGCTCGCCAGCCGGGCCTGCAGGCGACGTTGGCCGCCGCGGTCTTTCTCGACGCCAACCTCGACGGATGGATCGACCTCTTCGTCGGCTACGGCGGCGGCGGCGCGCAGGACCGCCTCTTTCTCAACCTGGGAGAGGGAGGGTTCCGCGACTGGACGACGAAAGCGGGGCTGGTCACTGCGCCGTGGACCTCGTTGGACGAGTTGGACGCGGGGCGCGCGCATTCCGATGCCTGGGGGGCGGTCGCCTGCGATCTGAACGGGGACGGCGTCCCGGAGATCCTGGTCTCCTCCTACGGACGCGCTCCCAACCACCTCTGGCTCTCCACGCAACCGGCCGGCTATACCAACCATTCGGTGGCCTCCGGCTACGCCTACGACCACCGGCAGGACTGGCGCGACAACGAGTCGGCCCGCTGCCACTGCAAGCTCTTTCCCGACGACGAGGACTGCCAGGGCGTGCCGCCCCCGAGGTGGTTCCGCTGCGAGACACCCGAGGACATCTTCCGCTGGAACCACGAGCTCGACCGTCGGCCCTTTCGCCTGGGAGGAAATACGGCCACCACCGTCTGTGCCGACCTCAATGGCGACGGTCACCTGGACCTGCTCACCACCGAGATCGTCCACTGGGACGTGGGCAGCTCCAGCGATCCGAGCGAGATTCTTTTTCACCGCGGCGACGACCCGCCCACCTTCGACCGGCCCGGCAACGAGGTCACGGGGCTTTCGAGGCCGCCTGACCGTCCCGACTGGAACGACGGCGACATGACGGCAGCGGTCTTCGACTTCGACAACGATGGCCGGCCCGACATCTACATCGGCTCGTCGGACTATCCGGGGACGAGGGGTCACCTTTTTTGGCAGACGCAGGACGGCACCTTCGTCGAGGTGCCGATCGAGCTGGGGATCGATCATCGCGCCAGCCACGGCATCGCGGTGGCGGACTTCGACCGAGACGGAGACCTGGATCTGGTGCTCGGGCACTCGCACATGCGTTGCGGGGACCAGTGCTATCCGCGCGCGCACGCCCGCTTCTTCGAGAACGTGATCGGCGAGCGCGGCAACTGGATCCAGCTCGATCTGCGCGGAGGAGCGGGCTCGAATCGGATGGCGATCGGGGCGCGGGTGGAGGTGGAGGCCGAGGGCCGGATTCAGGTCCAGGAGGTCGGTGGGGGCCACGGCCACTACGGCATCCAGCACGAGCACGCCCTGCACTTCGGTCTCGGGACGGCGCGCGAGGCGCGCGTCACCATCCACTGGCCCGATGCGGCGCGCAGCGTCTCCCGCTACACGCTGCAGGCGGGCTACCGCTACCGGGTCGAGCAGGGCGGCGTCGTGCGCCCTCTCATCCCATGACGCACGGGCGGTGATTAGGTTCAACGCGACGTGGATCGCACTTTACCGCCCTATCCGCCGGAGGTCGCTCGCCTGCTACAATCCAACCGAACCGAGCCGGAGGGAAACTTGGCAGATCCGGGCCACCTTCACCCGGCCGACAGCGCAGGCACCGAGCGCACCGCTACGGCGCAGGGCATGCTCGACGTGGCGAGGATCGCGCGGGAAGCCATCCGCGAGGTCGACCTTCACCGCGTGATCCAGAGCATCACGGAGCAGGGGGTGGCCCTGGGGGCTGTCTCTTCCGGGCTCTTTCGCCACGACCCCGATCGCAAGGCGCTCGTCCGCGAAGCGGCCTGGCGGATGCCCACCGAGCTCGAGCAGGCCACCGAGGTCCTCGCCATCGAGACGGGCGACCTGCTGGTGGCGCGCGCCCTGCGAAGCGGCGAGGTCGAAGTGGTGGAGGACGTGGACGAGATCGACCCCGACCACGTCCTCGAACGCGACTGGATCGAGCAGGCGGGCGGGCGGAGCATGGTGGTGGTTCCGCTCATCTTTCGGGATAGCGCCCTGGGCGTGCTCGCCTGGGTCTTCGCCAGCCCGCAGCACCTCCCCGCGCGCGAGCGCGAGGCCTATCGGATCATGGGCGAGTTCTTCGCCCTGGCCATCCTCAACGCGCAGGCTCACGAGCAGCTCTTGCGCGAGATCGAGGTGCGCAAGAAGGCCGAGCGCGAGCGGGAGCGCTTGCTCTCCATGGTGGAGAAGGAGCGCGCCTGGTTGCGCTTCATGATCGAGCGCTCGCCGGTGGCGGTGGTCATGATGCGCCCGGGCGGCCAGGTCCTCTCCAACTCGGAGGCCGAGCGCCTCCTCGGCCGCCCGATCGATCCCCAGGGCGGGCTCGAGCAATTCGCCGGCATCGTCCGTCTCCCCAACGGACGGATCCTTGGTCGCGAAAGGAAACTCGGCTGGGAGCTCGCTGCGGGCCCGCTCGTCGCCAACTCCGAGGCGACCATCCTCCGCGCCGACGGCGAGGAGATCCCCGTCTTCGGAACCCTCGGCTATCTGCACGACGATCGCGGTCGGCTGATCGGCGGCGTGGCGATCCTCCAGGACATGCGGCCGATCAAGGAGCTGGAGCGGCTTCGCCAGGAATGGACCTCGGTGGTGGCCCACGACCTGCGTCAGCCCGCCACGGTGATCCACACCTACGCGAGCCTGCTGGCGCGCTCCAGCCTGGACGAGAAGTCCCGAGAGCGCGTGGAGCAGATCCTCGTCAGCACGCGCCACCTCGAGCGGATGATCTCGGACCTCCTGGACTTTTCGCTGCTCGAGGCGCGGCACCTCAAGCTCGAGTACCGCCCGACCTCGCTCGACGTCCTCTGTGCCACGCTTTCGGAGAAGCTCGCTGTCGAGGTCGCGAACCGCAAGGTGAATCTGCAGGTGGAGGGGGAGCCCTATCCGGTGGAGGTGGATCCCTCGCGGATCGAGCAGCTCGCCATCAACCTGCTCAGCAACGCGATCAAGTACAGCTACCCCGATTCGCCCATCGAGATCCGCTTGGTCTACCGCGAGGACCAGGTGGAGATGAGCATCACCAACCATGGCGAGGGGATCCCCCCGCATCAGCTCCCGACGCTCTTCGATCGCTTCAGCGGGGGAACGCGCGCCCGCGGCAGCGTCGGCCTCGGGCTCTACATCGCCCGCGGGATCGCGGAGGCGCACGGCGGCCGGATCTGGGCGAAGAGCACTCCGGGGAAGACCACCACCTTTTTCGTGAGCCTGCCGCGCTCCGCTCCACGTAGGTGACCGTGTCGCTGCTCCCCAGCCGGGAAAGCCGGTAACCGCGGCCGGGCGTCGGTACCCAAAACGCGCGCGGCGCCGCGCCAGGGGCGCGACGCCGCAACCGTCGGGACGGGCAGCGATCAGCCGCGCCGGTCGATGGGCACGTAGCTGCGCGGCGCCGGCCCCACGTAGACCTGGCTGGGCCGGAAGATGCGGTTGTTCTCGAGCTGCTCGAGCCAGTGCGCCAGCCAGCCCGAGACGCGCGCGATGGCGAAGATCGGCGTGAAGAGGTCGGAGGGGATCCCCAGCTTCTGGTAGACGAGGCCCGAGTAGAAATCGACGTTCGGGTAGACCCCCTTGTCCCCCACGCGCCGGGCCATCTCCTCCTCGAGCTTGACCGCGATGTCGTAAAGCGGCGTGGAGCCGTACCGCGCGAAGAGCTGCTCGGCGAGCTTTTGCAGGATCTTGGCCCGAGGATCCTTCACCTTGTACTCGCGGTGACCGAAGCCAGGGATCTTGCGCTTGGCGGCCATGGCCTTGTCGAGCCAGGGCACCACGTTCTCGACCGAGCCGATCTCCTCGAGCATCTCCAGCACGGCCTCGTTGGCGCCGCCGTGGAGCGGGCCCGACAGCGTCCCCACCGCGGAAGCGACCACCGCGTAGGAATCCGCGAGGGCGGAGCCGGTCACGCGCGCCGAGAAGGTGGAGGCGTTCATCGAATGCTCGGCGTGGAGGACGAGGCAGGTGTCGAGGATCTTGGCGTGGAAGGGATCCGGCTCCTTCTCGTTGAGCATGTAGAGGAAGTTCGCCGCGTGGCCCAGATTGTCGTTGGGAAGCACGTCGCGATCTCCCCTGCGCATGCGGTGGTAGGCGGCGACGATCGTGGGGAGCTTGGCGACGAGCCGGACGCAGGCGCCGTAGCGCTCCTGGGGATCCATCACGTTGATGTGCGGATAGAACATCCCCAGGGCACCCACCGCAGCGGCGAGCGCATCCATGGGATGGCCCGTCTCCGGGAGGGTCTTCATCAGGTCGATGATCTTGTACTTGAGGCGGCGGTGGTGGACCAGGTCGTGGGTGAAGGAGTCGAGCTGCTCCTTGGTGGGAAGTTCGCCGAAGAGAAGAAGGTAGCTCGTCTCCTCGTAGGTGCTCTTCTCCGCCAGCTCCTCGATCGGGTACCCGCGGTAGAACAGGATCCCCCGCTGACCGTCGATGTCACAGATCTTCGATTCGGCGGCCGGGACCCCGGCCAGTCCGGGAACGTAGGGGATCGCGTCGCTGCTTCGGTCCATTGGGCCTCCTCCTCACTTCGCTGCGGCAACGTCCAGGCGGTACTTGCGCTCGCCGAATGCGCGGTCGGGTTCTATCACCTGCCACGTTCCGGCGAAACGTTCCTTTTCGTTCCTCACGAGCTCGCCCCCCGGGCCCTCTTGGCCTCCATTCCCGGTCGTCCCGGCGTCGCCCCGATCGGCCGGCCGGGCGGTGCGGCCGCCCAAGGGGCTCGGAATCGATCCGGGGAGGAGGTGGGGAGCGGAGTCATGACAGGTCGCGTCAGGTTGTAGGGCCCGCGCCCCGACAGGTCAACCGTGACCTGGAGCCGCGGCGAGGGTGACCGACCGATGATTTCTCGGGTCGCCGGCGGTCCCAAGCACGCAGAACGTTTCGCAAAGAGGAGGATCGAGCCTCGTCCTCTACTTGATCCCGCGCACGGCCGTTCTCGGGGCGCTCCTGTGGACCGGGTACCCGGGAGGGGCGGTGGCCCCACCTTCGCGAGGGCAATCCCTTGCGCACCCACGCCCTCCTTCCCGTCTACGTGGCCCTTTTCGTCTGGGGCGCACTTTGGCTCCGGGACGAGCGGATCCGCGCCCTCGTCCCCCTGCGCACGCCAGTGGAGAGGCAAGAGGGGTAGGCCGGTCGCCGGCCTACTCGGCGAGACCGCAGTCGCGCTTCCCCTGGGCGGTGTGGATGCGGGAGCAGTCGCAGGTGCGAAGGAACTGCTCGCACCTCTCCTCGTCGGCATCCGAGGGCGGATGACGCGAGCGCTGGCGCTCCGCGCGGTTCTCACAGGCGGTTCGCTCGGAAACCGTGGCCTCGCAGGAGCAGCGCAGCTCGGCGAGCTCCTCACAGGGCGTGGAACAGGCCGCGAGGGCGAGCGCGACGACGAGGCCGAGGACCGCCAGGTCGGGCCGGAACATGGCGCGCAGCCTACCCGTCCGAGCCGCCGAGAGCAACTCGCGGGGTGTCTTCGGCTGGCGAGAGCGCGGGGGATTGTCTCGACCACCGAAATCGGGGTATTCGTAGCACAACCATATCAGCCGGCGTGATTCGATCTCGCCCGGAGGTGTGGTGATGGCGCGCCGTCGTTTCATGCTCGTCCTCTGCGTGCTCGTTTCGCTGGCACCCCTCGTCTCGTGCTCCGACGACGAGCTGGTTCCCTCGTCGGACGGCGGCGGCGGCTCGGGAGCTTCGGGAGGAGGCGGACCGGTTTGGGCCTCCTGCGACGACGGGCTGCACAACGGCTCCGAGTCGGATGTCGATTGCGGCGGCGAATGTTCCCCGTGCGGGCTCGGGCAGGCGTGTCGCGTTCATTCCGACTGCGAGTCGCAAACGTGTATCGACGGCGCCTGCGCCATGCCATCCTGCGACGACGGCATCCGAAACGGAGGCGAGGCCGACGTCGATTGCGGCGGTCCCTGCGAGCCCTGCGATGCGGGGCGGCGCTGCAATGCGGCCGAGGACTGCCAGAGCGGTCGTTGCGTGGGCGGCACCTGCGTGGCGCCGAGCTGCACCGACCGGGTGAGGAACGGCGACGAGACCGACGTGGATTGCGGTGGCGAATGCCCGCCCTGCCTCGCGGGTCTTGCCTGTGCCGTGGGAGACGATTGCGAAAGCGGCGTTTGCATCGGCGAAAGCTGCCAGGAGGCCTCTTGCGACGACGGGGTCCAGAACGGGAACGAGACGGGCGTCGATTGCGGTGGCCGCTGCGGCACCTGCCCCGTGGGCGAGGGCTGCCGGTTCGGCGACGATTGCCAGAGCGGTGTTTGCGCCCACGGCGTCTGCCAGGCGCCCAGTTGCCACGACCTCGTCCGCAATGGCGACGAGACTGGCGTGGATTGTGGCGGCGCCTGCGCGCCCTGCCCCGAAGGGGTGGCCTGCCGCGACGACGTCGACTGCCTTTCCCAGACCTGTTCGTCCGGAATCTGCGTGGCGCCGAGCTGCACCGACGGCGTCCGAAACAACGACGAGACGGACGTGGACTGCGGCGGGTCCTGCGCGCCTTGCCAGCCCTTCCGCAGCTGCACGCAGGGCAGCGATTGCTGGAGCGGGATCTGCGAGGACGGCGTCTGCACCGTCCCGACCTGTAGCGATGGTGTGAGGAACAACACCGAGACGGACGTGGACTGCGGCGGCTCCCTCTGCGGCGGCTGTGCCCCGGGTCAGCTTTGCAATGCCGACTCCGACTGCGCGAACGAGTTCTGTCACCGGGGAACCTGCTTCATCCCCAACTGCTTCGACGGCTTCCACAACCAGGACGAGACCGACGTGGATTGCGGCGGCTCGATCTGCGGCCCCTGTGCGGTGGGGCGGATGTGCAACGTGCACGAGGACTGCCTCTCGGGCGTTTGCTTCAATGGGGTCTGTGCGCCGCCTTCCTGCTCGGACAACGTGCTGAATCAAGACGAGACGGACGTGGACTGCGGCGGCTCCTGCGACCCCTGCGCGGTGGGGAAGATCTGCAACGTGGACGAGGACTGCCAGAGCCAGGTCTGCACCGGCGGCCGCTGCGCCGCGCCCATCTGCGGCGACGGCAAGGTCAACCAGCCCTGGGAGCAGTGCGACGAGGGACCGACGGGTGGCGACTATTGCGACGAGAACTGCCAGTGGGCCAACTGCCCCGGCATCATGGTCGGTTCCACCTGTGTCTTCGTGCCCAGCACCCAGTCCGCGCCCGACAAGCCGACGGCCCGGTCGATCTGTCAGAACCTGGGGCCGGGCTGGGGCCTCTGCGACCAGTCGGTGGTCTGCGACACGGCGATCCACCCCTACCTGATCAGCATGTGCAGCTGCAGCGGCGGGGCCGCGACCTGCGCCTGCAGCGGCACCGTCAACTTCTACATCCACGTGGAGAACGGTACCGACCGCTCCCACTACGTCCGCGGGCCGGGCTTCCCGGGCTGCACCCAGTCGGCTGCCTGCGCCCTGGCAGGCACGGCCACCTGCGGCACGCCGCTCTGCTGCCTCGGGCCGTGACCGGGCCCTGAGGCCGGGGAGAGGGGCGCCGCGCCCGCGCGGCGCCCCCAGGAGCCTGTTGCAGGAGGCTTCGCGCAGCTGGCGGCCCTCTCGATTCCGGGAGGCTCAGCCCGAAGCGGTCGACGCCTCGGGAAGGAGGAGGGCGTTCATGTCGGCGGGGAGCGGCGCCTCCACGCGCAGCGTCTCGCCGGTGCGCGGGTGGGGAAAGGCGAGGACTGCGGCATGAAGGGCGTGCCGCTCGAGCACGAGTTCGGCGCGCGCCTGCTCGTCGAGTCTCCCCTCGGCGAAGTCGACGAAGTAGCGGTCGCAGGGGCCGTAGATCTTGTCGCCCACGATCGGATGGCCGATGGCGGCCAGGTGCACGCGGATCTGGTGCTGGCGCCCGGTGACGGGGATGCAGCGGACGAGCGCGAGCTTCGGGCCTCGCCACGGGACGTCACGTTCGAATCGCGCCTCCACCCGGACCAGGGTGAGCGCTTCCTTGCCGTCGGGGACCACGCCCATCTTGACCTTGAGAGGGTGGTCGAGAAGCGCCAGCGGCAGATCGATGCGGAATTCGTCCTCCTCGGGCCAGCCGTGCACGAGCGCCAGGTACTCCTTGCGCACGGCGCCGGCGCGGGAAAAGAGGTCCTTGAGCCTTCGGGTGATCTCCGGTCGCTTGCCGCAGGCGAGCAGGCCCGAGGTCTCGCGGTCGAGGCGGTGGGCGATGTCCCATTTCTCGCCCTGGGGCTGGCGCTCGCGCAGCACCGCGGTGAGGGTGTGGTGGAAGTAGCGGGCGGTGGGATGCACGGGAAGGCCTGCTGGCTTGTCGACGACGAGGATGTCCTCGTCCTCGTAGGCGACGCCGAAATCCCGCTCGCAGACGGGCTCGGGATCGCGCCTGCGCCGCAGGCGGAAGGTCAATCCGGGCCAGACCGGCGTGGAAGGCTTGAGTTGCCTCGGCCCCTCCCAGACGAGGTCCTCGCGGATGATCCGCTGGATGCGGGTGCGGGAGAGGCGGCGGATCTTCTCGGCGAGATAGCGGTCGAGTCGCCAGCCCGCGTAGTTGGGCTCGACGCAGAACGCGACCTCGTAGATCTGCGCCTCGCTTTCCTTCTCCACGGAGCCCTTCTTAACCGATCCGCCTGGTGCGCGCGTCCCCTTCCGTCGTTATAAGGCGGCCATGGCCGAGCTTCCCTCCAGGGCATGGGTGGCCGCGATCACGCGCCTTTCGCCGGAGAAGCACCTGGAGCCTCCCCCGGACTGGGACGAGGCGGTGCAATTTCTCTCGCGCCACGGCCTCGCCTCCATCGCCGCCTACAACCTGCAGTATCGGATGCCGGAGGCCGAGGTGCCGCCGGACGTCCGCGACTTTCTGCTGGGCTACCTGCAGGGCACGGTGACGGACAACTTGCTCAAGCTGATGACCCTGCGGCAGATCGCGCCGCGCTTCGGGGCGTGCCCTTTCGTGCTGCTCGACGCGGTCGCCTTCGCGGACACGCTCTATCCGCACATCTCCTTCCGCGCCGTCCCGGAGATCCGGCTTCTCGTACGCCCCGAGGACCGCGACGCCATCGTCGCGGCGCTCGCCGAGGAGGATTTCGTGGAGATGGAGGGGGAGGAGCCGGATCCCGACCGGCCCGCGGCCACGCTCTACAACGACCGCTTCTACCTCAAGCTCTACACGCGGCTGCTTCCTCGCGGTGGCGAGGAGGGTCTGCTGGCACGGGCGATCCCCGCGATCACCTACGGGCCCTCGTCCTTCCGGCTCCAGGCGGAGGATGCGCTGCTCGTGCACGTGGTCTCCCTGGCGCGCCGCGCCTTCCGCGTGCCGCGGATCTACTTCGTGGACCTTCGGGAGCTCGTTCGCGGCGATTCTTCGGTGCTGCTGGCGCCGGGTGGCCCCGGCGCGCCGATCGACCCGGAGGTGGTGAAGGCGAGGGCGCGGGCGCTCGGCGTGCAAAACGCCCTGTGGGCGGCGATGGAGATCCTCGCCGGCTACCATCCGGAGGTGGGCGAGCGGGCGCGCGCTCTCTCGCCGGAGATCCCGGCTCCGATGCGCGCGCTCCTCGAGCGCGCGGTGGTGCAGACGGCGGACCGCGAACGGATGATGCGCGGCGCGGCGCGCGTGCTGCGCCTCCTCTTCGAGTGAGGCCTCATGCCGAGGACTCGGGCGGCTCGCCGGGGAAGCGGAAGCCGCGCTCGCGCAGGGCGCGAAAGACGTCGCCGGAGCGGACAACGCCCGAGGGGTGGCCCTCGTCGTCGACCACGGGCAACTCGCCCTCGCGCAGGATGCGATCGAAGGACTCGCCCAGATCCTCGGTGGAGGTCAGCGCCTGCACGCCCAGCATGTGATCGCGGACGCGCTCTCTCGCCCGCACGCCCGGCGGGAAGGAGAGGATGTCGCGTTTGCGGATCACGCCGACGGTACGCTCTCCGTCGAGGACGATCGCGGATTCGGACGAGCCCTCGCGCAATGCCTGGCGCGCCTCCTCCAGGGTGGCGCTGGCCTGCACGGTGGGGCTGACGTGCTGCACCTGGCCCACGGTCAGGTCCGAGAGCGTGGTCTGCACGTCGGAGAAGAGCTTTTCCTGCGCTGCCCCCGACCAGACGAAAAACGCGATCAGGATCATCCAGATGCCGCCGCCGAGCAGGCCGACCAGCGCGAAGAGCCCAGCCATGACCTTTCCGACCACGGTGGCGATCTGCGTGGCCCGCCTTCGCCCCAGCTTCCAGGCGAGGGCGGCGCGGAGCACGCGACCGCCGTCCATGGGGAAGGCGGGCAAGAGGTTGAAAAGGCCCAGGACCAGGTTGAGGTAGGCGACGAGGAAGAGGGCGAACGAGAGGTCGGGGGTGTCGATCGTCGCGCGGTAGGCGAGGCCCAGCAGGCCGGCGAGCGCCAGCGAGGTCAGCGGACCCGCCGCCGCCATCTCCAGCTCGTGTCGCGGGCTTTGCGGCATGCGCGAGACCTGCGAGACGCCGCCGAGCGCCATCAGCACGATGCTCTCCACCGAGCCGCCGTGGCGGATCGCGATGAGGGTGTGGGCGAGCTCGTGCAGGACGATCGAGGCCAAGAGCCCCACCGAGGCGAGGAGACCGAACACCCATCCCGACCAGCGGATCTCCAGCCCGGCCAGGGAGGCGATCCGCGACGCCTGCACCGCGATGGCGAGGGTGAGGAACGGGACGAGGATGAGCACGGAGACGTGCAGACGAATGGGCACGCCTCTCGCTCGAAACAGGGTCAATGCACCGCGCCGAAACACGAAGGGCCACCTTCCTTATCCGACGAAGGTACCCCTCGGGGTGCACCGCTGCAGGTGGGGGGCGGGCGCCCGGTCGCGGCGAGGCCCGCCGCTTCCGGTCGTGGAGGGTTTTCCGGGGCGGCGAGAACTTGCACGCCCGGAGGGCGAGGCCTACCTCCAGCGCATGCCCCACGCGCGCATCGATGGCGTCTGGTTGCACTACCGGGTGGAGGGCGAGGGGGAGCCGCTCCTGCTTCTGATGGGTTTCGGCGCGCCCCTGCAGGGCTGGGATCCGCAGATCCCCGCCTTCGCGGGACGCTACCGGGTGATCCGCCTCGACAACCGAGGCGTGGGGCGAAGCGACCGCCCCCTCGGCGCCTACACGGTCACCCGGCTGGCCGAGGACGCGCGCGGCCTGCTCGATCACCTGGGGATCGAGCGGGCGCACGTGGTAGGCAAGTCCATGGGCGGGATGGCGGCCATGGAGCTGGCCGCACGACACCCCCACCGCGTTCGGTCGCTGGTGCTGGCGGCCACCACGCCGGCTTCCGATGCGCGGCTCAGATGGACGATGACGAGCATCACCGCGCGGGTGGGCGCGGCCATGCTGCGGGCCGGCGGCAACCTGAAGGAGCGCGTTCACGCCGGTCGAGAGGAGTTCATCCGCATCTGGCTGCCCTATCTCTTCTCGAAGGAGGCCGGCGCCAAGGAGGAGGCGCTCCTTCGCCGCCTCATCGACGCCGCCTTCGTCGAGGGATTCTCGCTATCGGGCCTGGCGGGTCAGCTCGGCGCTTGCTTCTCCCACGACGCGCGCTCGCGGCTCTCGCGCATCCAGGCGCCGACGCTGGTGCTGGGCGGGACCGACGACGCCCTTTTTTCGCGGGGCTGCTTCGAGTCGCTGGCCCGGCGCATCGAGGGCGCGCGGCTCGAACTCCTCGAGGGAGGCCCTCACGGCCTGAACCTCGCCCTGCCCGAGACCTTCAACGAGATCGTGTTGGATTTTCTGCGGCGAAGGGCTCAGCGCCCCACGAAGAGTTCCATGCCCTCGCGCGCGCCCTCGACCCAGAGTCCCGGCGCCAGCCGCGCCGCGCGCTCCTGACAGGCCGCGATCTTGCGGTCCACGGAATCGTCGTCCTGCATGGGGTCGTGGTGCGTGAGCAGAAGCCGCGATACCCCCGCTGCGGCGGCCAGGTCGACCACGGTCGTGGCGCGAGGATGGCCCCAGCCGATCCGGTTGAGATACTCCTGGTCGGTGTACTGGCCGTCGGCGACGAGGAGGTCCGCACCGCGCACGAATTCCAGCCACTCGGGGGGAAATTCGCGGGGTTTGTCCGGATCGCGAAGCGATGCCTCCCGGTCGAGGAGGAGGTCGTCGAGCTCCACGTCGGTGGCGTAGACGATCTTCACTCCGTCCTTGACCAGGGAGAAGGCGAGGCTGCCGCCGGGATGGTTCTGGCGGAAGGCGCGCACGGTGACGCCGTCGATCTCGGTGCCCGCGGGCGAGAGTTCCGCGGGGACGAGGCGGGCCAGAAGCTCCGAGAAATCCACCGGGAAGTACTCGAGCCGCATCTGGCCCGAAAGGAGCTCGAAGATGTGCCGCTCCCCCTGAAAGGTTCCGTAGATGAAGAAGAGGTTCTCCGAGCGGTAGGCCGGCTCGAAGAAGGGGAACCCCTGAATGTGATCCCAGTGGGGGTGGGAAAAGAGCATGTGCCCCACGATGGCGCCGTCGGGGTGGCGGCGCATCAGGTCGATCCCGAGCTCCCGCAGGCCGGTTCCCCCGTCGCAGATGAAGAGGGTGGAGTCGGTGCGGATCTCCACGCACGCCGTGTTGCCGCCGTATTTCTGTGTGGATGGGCCCGGGGTCGGGATGGAGCCGCGGGTTCCCCAGAGCTTGACGGAAAAGGACATCTGACCTCGCCCCCTCGGGTCGGTGGCCCCGAGTCTAACCCAGCTCGAATGCAGGGTCAGGCCTCGCCGCCTCGAAGTCGGTGCGCGAGATCCAGGGCGAGGGCGTGCTCGTCGAGCCGGAGGCGCTCCTCCGGATCCAGCCGGAGCAAGGCGAGCTTTTCGGTGGCGAGGTAGGGAGGCCGCCCCTCGAAGCGGAGGGCGAGTGCGGTCTGGAAGGAGTCGAGCTCCTGGATCCAGCTCAGTCCGCCCGCCGTCGCGGCGAGCAAGAGGAGGTTGCTGCCGGGGCTCCCCCGAGGATGGCCGAGATTGTCGGCGCGGGCCTGCAAAAGACGCCGAGCCGCCCGCTGCTGCGAGGGGCGAAGGAGATGAGAGGAGCGGAAGAGGGTGCGGGTGATCCGCTCGTCGACCACGTCGTGGTTGAGGAGGATCCGCTGGGCGTTCAGCACCCAGAAGGCCGCTTCGAGCGGATCGGAGTAGAGCCCGGCGACGCGATCCATCTCGGCGGTGGCCGCGCGGACCAGGACCCGGCTGGCGAAGCCGGCGCGGCGCCAGGGTCCCTCCGGGGAGGCGAAGACGAGGTGGAGCGTCCACGCATCGTGCACGAGCTGCTCGCGACGGCCGGAAAGGAGCTGGCCGAGCACGTCGAGGCTTCGCGCGGCCTCCCCGTCCAAGACCTCGTTGGGAGGGAAGTTATCCAGACGCGACATGGCGTGGTTGGTAGCACACCCGTGGCGGTTGCGGTAGATCACACGCCGATGACGGGCCGTATTCCCCAGGATTCTCTGCCGGCTCGACTCGAGAGGATGGCCTCGCTCCTCCTCTCCGGTCGGGGGGCTCGAGTCGAGCGAACCTTGCCCTCGCTCGCCCTCGAGCCCCGGGATCGCGCGGCCCTCGAGTGGCTTTCCTCCCGGCGGCTGTCCCGGGAGGCGCCGGAGGCCTGGCTCGAGGCCCTGCACCAGCGGCCCGAGGCCTCCCCCGAGGTGGACGCGGCCGTCCACCGGGCTCTCGCCCGGGGGCTGGTCCGGGCCTCGGAGCTCCGCGACGGCAAGGGAGCCTTCGTCGGGGGCGAGCCGGCGGGCTACTACCTCTTGCAGGCCGGTCTGCCGGAGGAGGCGGCGGTTTCCCTCTTCGAGACGCTCGCCCGGACGCCGGCGAGCGGCCGCGCGGCCCTTCACCTGGGGAACGCGCTGTGGGCCATGAATCGTCCCCTGGAGGCGCGCGACGGCTATCGCCGGGCGCTGCGCGTGGCGCCCTTCGAGATGAGCCTCGACGAGATCGCCGATCCGGAGGTGCGCGACCTCGCCCGTCACGCCGGCGCGCTGATGCTCTCCGGTGACGTGCGCGCCTGGATCCCCGCCATCGGTTACCTTCTCGACGTTCTGCCGCTTTCCGCCCTGGATCCGGTTCCGGGAGCGGGCTACGGCGAGGCGACTCGCGTCTACGACCTGCTCATCGCCCACTCGGGCGCGCGCAGTCACGGGGAGCGGCTCGCCATCCGGCGCGACCTGCAGGCCCTCGCGCCGGTCTTCTACGCCGCGCTGGTCGAGGCCCGGAAGATCGAGCCGCCCGCCGTCCCCTCGGGCACTGCCTGAGCCCGCGCGTTCACCTCGGGAGATCGGCGACGGCGGCCGGGCTTCTAACCTCGCGGGACGATGCGGACGATGCGATCCTTTTCGGGCGGGCAGTGGCCGCGGCCGTCGCAGTTGCTCGTGGTCAGGTAGAGGTGGCCGTCGGGCCCCACGATCGCCTCGCGCAGGCGGCCCAGCCCCTCCGGCGGGTCGCCGGCGAAGTAGACCTCGTGGGCGCGGACGCGGCGGTTTTCGCCGAGGACGATGCGCTGCAGGTGGCGCGAGCCCAGCGTGGCCAGAAAGACGCTGCCGTCCCACTCCTCGATGCGGCCGCGCCGCTGGTAGGCCAGGCCGGCGGCCGGAGTGGCGCGGCTCCAGGTGAGGATGGGGGTGATCCGGCCCTCGCCCTGCTCGCAGCGCCAGATATCGGGCCAGCCGAGGTTGTCGCCGCG
>QGUN01000116.1 GCA_003242475.1 Pseudomonadota bacterium | reverse complement strand
GTCCCATCCTCCGCGCCAGCGCCACCACCTCGTCCACGGCGCGCAGGGTGTCATAGGTATCCACCAGGAGTGTCGTACCCTTGAAAAGCCGCGCGAAGACCTCGAATGCCCGGGCCTCGCTGCCGTGGGACTGCACGTAGGAGTGGGCCATGGTCCCGAAGGGCGGGATCCCGTAGTGGCGCGCGGCGAGCACGTTCGAGGTGCCATCGAAGCCCGCCAGGTAGCTGGCACGAACCGCCTTGATGGCCGCGTCGGTGCCGTGGGCGCGGCGTGCCCCGAACTCCACCAGCGTGCGCCCCCGCGCCGCGTCGACCATGCGCGCCGCCTTGGTGGCGATGACGCTCTGGAAGTGGATCTGGTTGAGGACGTAGGTCTCGAGTAGCTGCGCCACGTGGATGGGCGCGATGATCTGGACGATGGGCTCGTAGGGGAAGACGACCGTCCCCTCCGGCACCGCCCACACGTCGCCGTCGAAGCGAAGCTGCCCGAGCCGCTCGAGGAAATGGCGCGGGTAGGCGCCCAGCCCGGCCAGCCACTCCAGCTCGTCCGGTTCGAAATGGAAGTCCTCGAGAAAATCGAGGACGTCCTCCAGCCCCGCCGCCACCACGTAGCCGCGGTTCTTCGGCAGCCTGCGGAAGAAGGTCTCGAAGACCGCGAGGCCCGTTCGCCCCTCCTCGAGATAGGCGCGGGCCATGGTGATCTCGTAGAGGTCGGTGAAGAGCGCGCTCGTGCGCTCGTTTGGATTCATGGGTCACCTCGGCGAAGCCGGGCGCCCTTTTCCGCCATCTCACGCAGCGCCCGATCGCCGGCCCCCGGGTCTACCGGCCGCGTGGCATCGACGAGGACGTGCGTCTCGAGCCCCCTTTCCAGGGCATCCAGCACCGTCGCCCGCACGCAGACGTCCTGCGCCAGCCCGCCGACGAAGACGCGCCGCACGCCGCGCTCGCGCAACAGCTCGTCCAGCCCGGTCGCGTCGAAGGCGGAGTAGGCTTCCTTGTCCGGCTCGTCGGCCTTGTGGAGGATCGGCGTCCCGGGCGGGAGCTCGAGGTCCGGGTGCAGCTCCGCCCCCCACGTGCCCTGGATGCAGTGGGGAGGCCAGGGCCCGCCTCGGTCGTGGAAGCTGACGTGGTGTTCGGGGTGCCAATCGCGGGTGGCCACCACCAGCGCGCCGGCGCGTTCGGCCTCCCGAACCCAGCGGTTCAAAATCGGAACCACCTCGTCGCCGCGATCCACCGGAAGCGCTCCGCCCGGGCAGAAGTCGTTCTGGACGTCGACCACGAGAACGGCGTCATCGGGGCCCAAAGGCCGCTTTTCGTCCATGGGTTCCCCCTTCCGCTCCATGTTGGGGATAAGCAGCCTCGGCCCCGGGGACAACCTTACCGGCTCGAAGGCGGGCTCTGGAAAGGTGGGCGGTGATCCGCTATTCTTCCGCGTCGCAATCACGATTGGTGTCTCGCGTGATACGCGTGGCGATCCGCGGAGGAGCCATGAAAGCTCGATGGAGTCTCAGTGTCGTCGCAGCCCTCGTCCTGCTGCTGGGTGCGGCGTGCGGCGAGTTCGAACCCACCTCGCTGAGGCTGGTCACCCACGGCGAGTTCTTGCGCGATCAGACCGTGCAGATCGAAGTCATCGGCATCGACGACGACGGAAACGAGGAGGTCCTCAAGAAAGGGCTCACCTTCCGCTCCTCCGACGAGCGAATCGCCACGGTGGACCCCAATGGCCTCGTCACCGTGCATGCGGGTGGACCGGTGACGATCTCGGTCACGGCGAAGCTCGACTCGATGGAAAAGCCGCTCGAGGCCTCCATCGAGACCAGGGCGACCTGCCAGTACCCCGAGTTCGACTGGAAGTTCGGCCAGGGGAAGGTCGTCCCCCCCCTGGCCTG
This sequence comes from Pseudomonadota bacterium, assembly GCA_003242475.1. GTDB lineage: Bacteria > Myxococcota > Myxococcia > Myxococcales > Vulgatibacteraceae > ZC4RG40. The sequence continues at coordinate 760 of QGUN01000116.1, read as the reverse complement.
GCCCGCATTCCTCTCCAACGGCGACCCGATCTACTTCAAGCTGGAGGACGTCTACTGCGACGCGGACTGGGAGTGGGTGAAGACGATCCACTTCGTCTTCAGCGCCGGCTGGTGCGTGCCCTGCTCGATGTACGCGATGCAGCTGGCCCGGCAGGCGGGAAGCCTCCGCCGGGAAGGCATGCTGGTGGTCACGGTCGAGATCGATACCGAATACCCAGGCGTTGCGGCGGATTCGAATTTCGCCAAGAAGCACCTGGCCAAGCTCGCGGAGATGGCGGGCCAGAAGCAGCCCGCGGGCATCGCCGCCGGGGACAAGGACACCCATATCTGGGACCCGGAGGCACGAAGCTACGTGCCGGCCAAGAACTTCATCCGCCGCAGCGACTTCATCGCCTTCTATCCGACCAAGTCCATCGTCCGAAAGCGGGACATGCAGATGATCGTCGACGGAAGCGGCAAGGGCGCCTGGGCCGGCAAGGTGATCCCGCTGCTCGAGATCGCCCGCGACCCCGAGGCCGACTGGTCGAAGCCGCCGAGCTGGGTGGACGATGGCGAGATCGAAGACCGCCCCGAAGACGGCGGAACGGGGGGCGAATGATCTTCGCGCTCTGAAATGAAGTCAGGCGGTCCGTCGAGGACCGCCTCGTCGTTTCCGTGACCTTGCCACGGGGGGTGGCCCGATGGGACGACATCAGACGACCTGCCTGGCCCTTGTCGCGACGCTCCTCTTCGCCTGCTCGGACTCCTCCGACGGCGGTGG
>QGUN01000077.1 GCA_003242475.1 Pseudomonadota bacterium | reverse complement strand
CCTTGAAGTGGGGCCGAAGCGGCTCGTTGTTGGCGAAGCGCAAGCCAGACTCGGGATCCCACATCACGATCGAACGCAGACCGGAGCCCTGGTGACCCGTGACCTGGGAGACGTCCTGGGTGTGGAACTCGACGTCCCAGAAGCGCTCCAGACCGAGCACGTGCTCCATCCAGAGCAGCGCCGGCTTCATCGTGCGAAAGTTGCTCGTGACGTGGTCGATCTCGCCGAAGCCGTGGCGGTTCTTGCCGCCGCGCGGCTCGGCGTATCGCTCCATGCCCGGGTAGAGCAGGTCGTAGCCGTCGCGCTGCAGGAAGCGGAAGGTGGTGTCGCCGAAGGGCGTGGTGATCGAGAAGAAGGCGAGCTTGCCGCCCTTGCCGTCGTCGAAGCGCTGGATGTCGCTGATCGGAGTGCCGCCGCGCTCCTCGAGCAGGCGGAAGGTCTTCTCCACGTCCGCCACCCGGAACGTGATCGAGCCCACGCCCTCCGGGTACTTCTGCAGCCAGCGGTAGGCGCGGCCGCCGATGCCGATCGGCTGGGAGACGACCAGCCGGATGTCGCCCGCCTCGAAGACCACCGAGCGCTGCTTCCCCGCCTCCTCGAGCTCGGGGCTGGAGCGCCCGATCTCCGCGAAGTCCATCACGTCGACGTAGAGCCGCCGGGCGCGCTGCAAGTCGTGAACGTAGAAATGAACTGAATCGATGCCCAGAATTCCGAGCGATTCTTTTCGCGTTTCCATGTCGGCTTCCTCCGCCGGAAGCCTTTCTACACGATCAAAGAACGCGATCAAAGCATGTGTATCCAGTGTTTGCATGCAGTTATCGCTCGGCGTCCGGCTGCGCTTCGGGGTGTGCGCGGCGGAAGGCATCGAGTTCGAGACAGTTCTTTTCGATCTTCAGAATGTTTTCATATGGTGTGAGATCGACACCAAAGCGTCGACTCGAATAGCACTGCGGGACGAGGACGACATCGGCGAACGTCGGCGAATCCCCCACGCAGAATCGGCCCGCCGTCTGCGCCACCTCGCGCTCGAAGGCCTCCAGCCCCCTTCGGATCCATTCCTTCACCCAGGCATCGGGGTCCACGCCGAGCTGGCGCAAACGGGTGGTGGTCGCCAGGTTCTGAAAGGGTTGGATGCCCGCGTTGACCACCTCGACGAGCTGCCGGACCTTGCCCCTCAGGTAGGGGTCGCGCGGTAACAGGGGTGGCTCGGGAAAGACCTCCTCCAGGTACTCCAGGATGGCCACCGACTGCGCCAGCGTGCGGCCGTCGTCGAGTTCCAGCAAGGGGACCTGCCGCATCGGATTCTTCTCGCGGTAGGCCTCCTTGTGCTGCTCGCCTCCATCGCGGGTCAGGTGGACCGGAACGTAGTCGTAGGAAAGGCCCTTGTAGGCGAGTGCGGTCCTCACCCGCCAGCTCGCGCTCGAGCGCCAGTAGCTGTAGAGCTTCATCCCCGCACCACCCTTTGCCGGATCCGGCCGAAGACACTCCTTCCCTCGCGATCGAACATCTCGATCTCCACGGTGTCCCCCACGCTCATGAAAGGTGTCTTCGGTGCGCCCGTCTCGATGATCTCGATCATGCGGCGCTCGGCCAGACACGAGATCCCGCGCGTGCGATCCTCGGTGGAGACGGTGCCGCCACCGAGGATCGTCCCGGCGGTGAAACTCCGCGTCTTGCAGATGTGCTCCACGAGGTCGAAGAAGGAAAAGTGCATCTCGGCCCCCGCGTCGATCTCGCCCACCACCTGACCGTTGTAGGTGGTGCGCAGGGGAAGATGCACCCGGCCGTCGCGCCAGGCGTCGCCGAGCTCGTCGGGGGTGACCGCGAAGGGCCCGAAAGCGGTTGCGGGCTTGGACTGGAAAAAGCCGAAGCCCTTGGCGAGCTCGCCCGGGATCAGGTTGCGCAGGGTGACGTCGTTGACGAGGAGGAGCAGGCGGACGTGCCGGCTCGCCTCCGCGGCCTTCGTACCTCGGGGCGTGTCGCCGAGGACCACGGCCACCTCGGATTCGAAATCCAGGCCCCACTCCGGATCCGGAAGAGGGATGTCCTCGGTCGGACCGAGGAAGTGTCCGGATCCGCCCTGGTAGACCAGCGGATCCTCGCGCAGGCTCGGCGGCGGCTCGGCGCCGCGCGCCTTGCGCACCAGGATGACGTGGTTGAGGTAGGCGGAACCGTCCACCCACTCGTAGGCGCGCGGCAGCGGCGCGTGCAAGCGCTCCGGCTCCACGGGGAAGGATTCCACCGTCCCGGCCTCGAGATCCGCGGCGAGCTCCCTGAGGCGCGGCTCCGCGCGCTCCCAGTCGTCGAGCGCCGCCTGCAGGCTGGGCGCCACGCGGTCGGCGGGCGCGTAGACTGCGTTGTCGCGTCGAACGACGACCAGCCGGCCGTCGCGGCTTCCATCTCGGAGCGTGGCGAGCTTCATCTCTCCTCCTTCGGTCGCAGACCAATCAGCCGGCGGCCGCCACGATGCCGAAGATGACGATCGCGGCGACGACGGCGACGAAGAACAGTGCCGCGAGGGGGATCACGACCACCGCGAGCACCGCCTCCGAGGTGGAGGTCCCCTGCGTCCAGCGGATCCCCACCACCTCCACCGCCAGCTCCCAGATCCACGCGAGAAACCAGCCGCCGGGGAAGACCCCCAAGAGGCCGGGAGCGTAGGCGTAGCAGACGGTCCGGAACGTGGTGCCGAAGCCCTGCGAGGCCGCCCCCAGGATCCTCAGGCAAACGTGCACGGCCGCGGCGCGCACCAGCACCGCCAGGGGAGTGAAGAGGACGGTGAAGAAGAGGCCGAACGCGGCGGCAAATTGCTCGCCGGGACGCTGCTGGAACAAGAAGTCGGGAAGCCCCACCCCGGCCCAGATCACGTCGGCCAGGGCGACCATTCCGGCGATGAGGACGACGAAGCCGACGGCGGGCCAGTAGCTCTCGTGGGGACCGAGCCGCGCGAAAAAGCGGTTCGGGTTGAGCGCGGCTCCCTTCCAGGTCTCCCAAAAGGACTTGAAAAGCCCTCCCTCGCCTCGCTCCCAGGGCGCGGGTTCGAGCGGAGGAGATGTTTCGCCGCGCGGGGCGGGGGCGGGCGGCGCCTCGCCGCCGGCCCCCACCCACGTCTGCTGCGCGGAAACGGAAGAGGTCTGCTCCCACGGGCCGAGCGGCGAAAACCCCTCCCCCTCCTTCGCCTCCGGTGGCGGGATCGTGGTCTTCGCCGGCTCTTCAGGCAGCTCCAGTTCCGCCCAGCAGTGGGGGCAGTGCTGGCGGCCGCCGTGGTCGGTCTCGAAGCGTTTTCCGCACCAAGGGCATTCCGCCAGCATCGTCCTTCCCCCTCAGGCCGTTCCGGCGGAGCCCCCCGCCACCCCGGCCTCGATGCGCATCCGGTAGAAGGAGCGCCAGACGAAGACGAGGGCGGCGACGAGGAAGACGAGGGCCAGCGCCAGGCTGAGTTCCCGACCGAGCCCCGTGGCCAGCTCCACGGTGAGCAGGCCGAAGAGCGTGGTGAATTTGATCACCGGGTTCATCGCCACCGAGGACGTATCCTTGAAGGGATCGCCCACGGTATCGCCGACCACGGTCGCGGCGTGGAGCTCCGTGCCCTTGGCCTTGAGGTCGACCTCGACCACCTTCTTGGCGTTGTCCCAGGCGCCGCCGGCGTTGGCCATGAACATGGCCTGGAAGAGGCCGACGACGGCGATGCCGATCAGGTAGCCGATGAAGAAGAAGGGCTCGAGGCAACCGAAGGCCAGGGCGAGGAAAAAGACCGCCAGGAAGATGTTGAACATGCCCTTCTGGGCGTAGGCGGTGCAGATCTCGACCACCTTCTTGCTGTCCTGTACCGAGGCGCGCTCCGTTCCCTCCAGGCGGATGTTCTGCTTGATGAACTCCACCGCCCGGTAGGCACCGGTGGCAACGGCCTGGGAGGTGGCACCGGTGAACCAGAAGATGGTGGCGCCGCCCACGATCAGGCCAAGCAGGAAGGGCGGATGCAGAAGCGAGAGGTTCGCCACGCCGGTGGTGAGCCCCTCGGTCAGCATCATGATGATCGAGAAGATCAGGGTGGTGGCGCCCACCACCGCGGTGCCGATGAGCACCGGCTTGGAGGTGGCCTTGAAGGTATTGCCCGCGGAGTCGTTGGCCTCCAGGTACTCCTTGGCCACGTCGAAATTGGGGGCGAAGCCGAAGCTCTTCTGGATGTCCTCCTTCACCCCCGGGATCTCCTCGATCAGCGACAGCTCGTAGACCGACTGGGCGTTGTCGGTGACCGGGCCGTAGGAGTCGACCGCGATGGTGACCGGGCCCATGCTCAAAAAGCCGAAGGCGACCAGGCCGAAGGCGAAAACCGCCGGCGCGGTCATCAGCTCCTCCAGGCCCAAGGAGCTCAGGCCGTAGGCGATCCCCATCAGCAGGACGATCACCAGGCCCATCCAGAAGGCGCTGAAGTTGCCCGCGTTGAAGCCGGCCAGGATGTTGAGCGAGGCGCCGCCCTCGCGCGAGGCCGTCACGACCTCCTGGACGTGCTTGGAGTTGGTCGAGGTGAAGATCTTGATGACCTCGGGGATCAGGGCGCCGGCGATGGTGCCGCAGGCGAGGACGCCGGCGAGCTTCCACCAAAGCGTGCCGTCGCCCGCGCTGCCGAGCAGCAGCCGAGAAACGAGGAAGTTACCCAGAATGGAAACGATCGAGGTGATCCAGACCAGCGAGGTCAGAGGCGCCTCGAAGTTCATCTGGCTCACCGCGCCGTAGCGCTGCCGCGCGATCACCTGGTTGAGGCCGTAGGCGAGCGCCGAGCAGACCACCATCAGGCTGGCCACGGCGAAGATCCAGACGAGGAGCTGCGCCTGGAAGACGGGATCCCGGACGCCGACGAGGACGAAGGAGACCAGCGCCACCGCGGTCACGCCGTAGGTCTCGAAACCGTCGGCCGTCGGTCCAACCGAGTCGCCCGCGTTGTCGCCGGTGCAGTCGGCGATCACGCCCGGGTTGCGCGCGTCGTCCTCCTTGATGCCGAAGACGATCTTCATCAGGTCGGAGCCGATGTCCGCGATCTTGGTGAAGATGCCGCCGGCGATGCGGAGGGCGGAGGCGCCGAGCGAGGACCCCACCGCGAAGCCGATGAAGCAAGCGCCCGCGTACTCCGCGGGGACGAGCAAGAGGATGGTCAGCAGCAAGAGGATCTCGACGCTGATGAGCGACATCCCGATGCTCATCCCGGCGCGCAGCGGGATCGCGTAGGTGGGATAGGGCTTGCCCTGGAGGCTGGCGAACGAGGCCCGGGAGTTGGCCCAGGTGTTGATGCGCATGCCGAGCGCCGCCATGCCCCAGCTCCCGGCGATGCCCAGGAGCGAGAAGAGCAGCACGACCACCACCGTGCCCACCGTGTAGCCACGCAGGTAGCCGAAGTAGAAGGCGATGATGATGCCGACCAGCAACTGCAGCCGGAGGATGAACTTCCCCTGCGTGGCCAGGTAGGTCTTGCAGGTCTCCCAGATGAGCTCGGAGATCTCGAGCATCGCCCGGTGCGCGGGCAGGCGCTTCACCCCCAGGGCGAGCGCGATGCCCATCGCCAGCCCGATGACGGCGATCACCATGCCGATGAAGAGGATCGCGCGTCCCGAGAGGCCGCCGACGCTCACCGCGCCCAAATCAGGCAGCACGAGATCCATCTCGCTCGCGCTCGCGAGGCGCGGAACCAGCGTGGAGACGAGGGCAGCCGCAGCGGCCACGAGCCCGTTCGAAATCCCACCCATCGATCCCCCTCGCCGGGCCTGCATCGAAGCCCGCACTTCGCGTCGCCCGTCGACGACGGGCCGTCGCAGAATTCGTCGCATAGAGATCTCCATTGGTCAGGTCCGGATGGGGCCTGGAAATTCGCGGGGCTTCCTACCATGCAAGCCCGCAACATTGCCAGTGTCGGATGCCCGAAAACGCCGGGGGAAGGCCCTTCGTTCCGGCCCGGCGATCAGCCGGGGATACCCCCGCCCACGACGTGAAGGAGGGTCTGCGCCAGGGCGTCGGAAGCCATCCGGAGACGACGAGAAACGTCCGTCTCCTCCAGGAATTCCTGCCTCTCGCGTGCGTCGATCAAGACCGCCGCGCCCGCCAGGTCGGCGAGGCGCCCCGGGTTCTTCTCGCGGATGCAGGCCTGGGCGAAGGCGCGGCCCGAGGCATCGGGCAGCGCCGCAGCCAGGTCGACGGCAAGGCGCCGCAAGAGCTGCGCCTGGGACTGGATCTCGGCTTCCTTCTCCGGGGGGATCCGATCCGGAACGTGCTCGGCTCGGACCAAGCGGTAGGGGGTTTCCGCGGGAAGCTCTTCCAGGATTCGCGCGCGGACCACGCCCTCGACGACGATGTTGAACCGGCCGTCCACCATCCGATCGGCGGCTCGGATGATCCCCACGCCCATGATCGGGCGGACTGGCGGGCTCTTCTCGTACTCCGATTCCCAGCCCGGTTCGAGGAGGGCGATCCCGATCACCTGATCCCCTGCGAGCGCGTCGGCGACGAGCTTGCGGTAGCGCGGTTCGAAGACGTGCAGCGGGAGGTGACCTCCCGGGATCAGGACGGAGGACGGAAGAGGAAAGATCCGAACCCGCTCGAGCGCGTCGAGCACCGTCCGGACGGCATCGACCTCGGGCGCCACGAGGCCTCCAAGCAGACGAAAAGGCCGCCCGATGCGGAGCTTCGCAAGGGGCGGCACCGGTTCGGCGGCATGAGGTGTGTCAGCCTTCCGTCTCCTCGGACGGAGCTCCGCCGCCAGCGGCGATCACGGCGAAGTTGATGTTGAAGTAGCCCGCCTGGTTGGCGCTGTACATCACCTTCTTGAGCACCTTGAAGGGCACGTTGACGTCCGCCTGGATGTTGATGTCGCCCTTGAACTCCTGGGAGGTGTTGAGGGTCTCGAAGGCCTTCTTCTGGTCGCGCAGGACCTCCTCGAGCTTGGGAATGTTCCAGAGCTCCTGGCCCTCGATATCCGAGATCCGCGCGATCATTTGACCCTCGAGGGCGATGTCGTCCGGCGAGATCTGGATGACGGGCGCCCGCATCAGCTGGTCGTAATTGGCGGCCTCCGGCATCTTGATCCGGTCGGTCATGAAGAGGAGGTCGCCGTCGGCCGAGAACTGCTGGATGAGGAAGATCACCAGCAGCACGAAGATGTCGATCATCGGGACGAGGTTGAGGTCGCTGTTGACGTCCCTCTGGCCCTTCCCGATGCCCCGGCCAAAGACGCGGGAGCGCATCAGCCGCTTACCCGGCCTCTTGCCCGGAACGACGATGATGGGTCTGGTCAGCCGAGCCATGGATGATCCCTCTTAGCCTTAGCCGAGCGCCGCGGTCACCGACACGTCGGGGAAACCGGCCTCGATGCACTTGTCCACGGTCAGAACGAGGTGCTGGTAAAGGATTCCATCCTCGGCAGCGATGGTGATCGAGCGGTGGTCCGGATAGTCCTTCTTGACCGCCTTGAGCTCCTCGACCAGCTTGGCCGTATCGAAGGCACCCTCCGCGGTCTTCGGGATCTCCTTCATCTCGCTCCCCACGAGCAACAGGTAGCTCCGCTCGGTAACGGTCAGGTTGAGCTGGAGCGTCGGCTTGGGGGGCGTGCTCGACTCCGACCCGCCCGTCGCAGCCTGCGAGACCTGGATCTTGCCGAGCTGGGTCCAGACGGCGGTCATCATGAGGAAGGTGATCATCATCGCGAGCATGTCGATGAAGGGGACAAGCTCGATGTTGACGTCGACCTTCCTCTTCCCGCCCTTGCCGGGGACGCTAACGCTTGCCATGACGCCTCCGCTCTATCCGTGGCCCCGCGCCCGGCGGAGCCACGGACAGAAGGGGAATCGGAGAAGGATCAGTCCGCCAGGTTCTCCAGCGGCTGCGACGGCATCTTCATCTTGTCGAGGTTGGCCACGACGAGGTTGAGCAGGCCAACCGAGGTCTCGTTGATGTCGTCCATCATGGCCTGCGTGCGGCCCTGCAGGATGGCGAAGCAGAGCAGGCCGGTGATGGCGACGATCAGACCGAACCCGGTGCAGTTCATCACGTGCGAAATACCGGTGGAGAGCAGCGTCGCCTTGTCGGCGGGGTTCGCGGCCGCCACACCACCGAACACGGTGATGAGACCGTAGATGGTACCGAGCAGACCGAAGAGCATCGCCGCGTTGGAGAGCATGGCGAGGTAAGCCGTGCGCCGCTCGATCTTCGGTCCCTCGCGCAGCATCGCCTCGTCCATCGCGGCCTGGACCTCTTCCGGCCCCTTCGGGACGTTGATGAGGCCGGCCTTGACCACCGCCGTCAGCGGCGTCTTCTTCTGGCCCGCGACGTAGGCGATCGCCTTCTCGAGATCACCAGCGTAGATGTGCTTCTTCAGACCGCGCAGGAAAGCCTCCTTGTTGATGGCGGCCTTGCCGAACAGCATGACGAAGCGATCCACCGCGATGGCGATCACGAAGATCCCGGTGACGGCGATCGGATACATACCGAAACCGCCGTCCTGCCAGCGCTGCGCCAGCGTGCTGAAGAACCCTCCACCTTCCGTTGCCGCCAACACCGGCAAAAGGCTTCCGAGCGGACCCATACGTGCAACCTCCAACAAACCCGATCTCGAAGACCGGGTCCTCCTGCCGATCGGGCATGGAGGATCGTTGATTCCCTCGAGGACCGAGTGCCAGGAATGTCTCCGAAAAGGCGAGAAACCCTAGCACCGGCGCTTCTGGGCTGTCAAGCGGCTGCCCCTATGGCAACCGGCAACTTTCGTCGTGCGGACAAGCATGGACGGATCTTTTGGCGTGCGCAAGTCCGCAGCCATCACGGCAAACCACTCTCCCTCGGCGCCGATCGTTCCAAGTCGATGATCCGGGCACCTTCCAGGTATTCGATCGTTTCGTATCTCGTGATCCGACCGAGCTTTTTGATGATCTCGGCCATCCTTCGCGCTTCTTTCTCGAGCGCCGCGACGTGGCGCGCCAGCGGGTCGGCTGGATCCATGCGTCGAGCCAGAAGCTGCGCGTAACCCAGCACCACCGTCAGCGGCTGGTTGAGCTCGTGCGCGGCGGTGCCCGCGAGCTCGACGATCATGGCGTTGCGGGCAGCGCTTTCCTCCTCCCGCAAGTGCCGAGAGTCGGCGCGACGGCGGAGGACGAGGAGCAGCTTGAGCGCCAACTCCTTCTCGATCCAGGACTCCCGCAGGAAATCGTCGGCCCCGGCGGAAACCGCGTCGCGCGCCGCCGCGTCCTCGTGGTCACCGACCAGCGCGAGCACGGGAAAGTCGGCCAGCCGCGGATCACAGCGCAGCGCGGCGACGCTTCCGGCGCCGAGCGGACCGCCCATCCGCAGATCGAGAAGCAGCACCGCCCCCTCGCCGCTACGGGATGCCGCCTCCACGTGCTCGCCGACCGGGACGGATCGCGCCTCGATCCCGTGTCGAAGGGCGACCGAGCGAATCCGCGCGAAGATGTCCGGGGCATGACTCGCGACCAGCAGAGGTCCGCGGGAATCCCGAGTCGCGAGTGAGCAGGGCGTGTTCACAGGCGATCACTCTAGCACTGGCTTTCTCGGGGATGGAAGCGTGGATCGCTTCGTCGGAGGCGTCAAGGGCGACGCGAATACCAGCGGGCGAGCGCTTCCTCGCGCACCTTCCGCGCCGGCACGCCGCTTGCGGCCGCAAGCGCCCGGCAAACCTCCCATTCCGGCGCGGCTCCGAGAACCTCGCCGCCCAGCGAGGCGACCTTGACCGGAACGGTGCCAAAGGCGGTTTCCACCTCCTCGAATCGCCTCTCGAGCGCGAGGCGATCCACGGCGTGGTAACGAACACCGAGGGTGGGCGTTTCGCGGACGATGGTCTCGATCATGCGATCGCGAAGCGAGGCGGGCGCGAGGGCGGCCAGAAGGTGGCCGGGCCTGCCCTTCTTCATCACGATCGGCGCGGCCCAGGCATCGAGCGCGCCCGCCTGCAGGCACGCCTCGATCGCATGCGCCACCACCTGGGGCGCGGCATCGTCGATCTGCGTCTCCACGAGGTAAAGCGCCTCACCGCCGCGCTCGCGAAAGCCGAGGCAGGCGCGCAGCACGTTGGGCGCGTCGTCGAAGTCGCGGTGGCCGATGCCGTAGCCGATGCGCCGGGGGACGAAGGAGCCGGGCAGCCCCGGGACGCTCGTAGCGGCGAGGATCGCCGCGCCGGTCGGGGTGGTTCGCTCGCCGGGCCCCGAGGGTCGCACCTCCCGGCCCGCGAGCAGCTCCAGCGTCGCCGGCGCCGGGACGGGCATCGGGCCGTGCTGCGTCTGCACCATTCCGCTTCCCAGAGGCGGGGGCGAGGCGCGGATCTCGTCGATTCCCAGCCAGTCGAGCGCGACCGCCACGCCCACGACGTCCACGATCGAATCGACCGCGCCGACCTCGTGAAAGTGCACCTCTTCCGGGCGGTCTCTTTTACAAATCTCCGAGCCCACGGAACCGACCAGTACATCTTATCCCGCGTTTTTCTTAACAAAAAAAAACCATACCAACAGCTCTCGAGCATACAGACGATACAAG
>QGUN01000016.1 GCA_003242475.1 Pseudomonadota bacterium | reverse complement strand
TTGATGTGCAGCTTCGGCGCCACCGCGCGAATGCCGCGCAGCACCTCCTCGTAGTACTCGAAGGGAAGCCCGGGGTGCAGTCCATTGACGATGTGCACCTCCGTCGGCTCGTTTTCCATGTGCTTCTCGACCCACTCGATCGCCTCCTCGACCGAGTAGGTCTTCGCCTCCGGCATCCCCTCCTCCAGGCGGGCGAAGGCGCAGAAGCGGCACGAGGCCTCGCAGACGTTGGTGAGGTTCAGGTGGAAGTTGCGGTTGTAGTAGGTCCGGTCCCCGTGCAGCCGCTCCCGCACCAGGTTGGCGAGGTATCCGAGGGTGAGCAGATCGCGGGAGCGGAAGACCTCCACCGCTTCCGTCTCGTCCAGGCGCTCCCCGGCGTGGACCTTGTCGGCGATCCGGGCGAGCGACCCCGAAAATTTCGGGATGCGGATCTCGATGGCTGCGGACTGCATCATGACTGAACCTCCAGGCCCGTGTCCTCGCCGCCGGGGAGCAAGGACGGATCGACGTCCTCGTCGAGGATGTGGGCCACTTCCTTGTCGGCCGATCTCCGCCGCGGCCGCTCGGGCACGCGCTGGGCGCCGCGGATCGCCGCCTCGCCGTAGGCGCGGGTTCGCGATCCCATGGAGCCGGCGGGGTCGAGCTCGGCCTCCATGCGATCGGCGCCGAAGCAGAGCGCCGCGTCCGGCCCCTTGAGCTCGTCGCCGCCCACCACGGTGATCGGATGGTGGCCCGCCAGCCGCGCCAGCGCGGCGGCGCGCAGAAGCTGAATGCCCGTGGCCGACCGGCCCTGCGCGAACGAGAGCGGGCGGCGCTCACCCTCCAGGAGCGACCGCACGAATTCCAGCGTGATCTCCGCAGGGGCCTCCCAGAGCTCGTGCACGGGAAGCGGGCCGTACGCGAGCGGACCTCCGCTTCCGCGGCGCCGCACCTCGACGACCCCGTGCGCAACCAGCCGCCGCGCCGCCCCCTCCGCGGGAAGGCCCGCGCCCTCGGCCAGGGCAAGGAGGCTCTCCTCCTCGATGCGCGCCACGGCGCCGGGCGCGGCACGCAGCAGCCGGTCGAGGACCTCGCAGAGCTGGTCGATGGCGCCGACGGTGGCCGGGACCGTGCAGGAGAGCTCCAGGATCTCCGCCTCGGCCCAGGCGCGGTGGGCCATGACCTTCTCGCAGGTCTCCGCCACGTCGGGCCCGAGCCGGACCGGAACCACCCCGACCACCGCCGCCCGCTCGTGCATGCGCTCGCGCACCGCCGTCGCCAGCAGCGGCAGCGGCGCCCGCGCCAGGGCGAGGAGGTCCTCCGGCCCCGGCTCGCCCGCGGCGAGCCGGTCCAGGAGATCCTGCAGGCCGGCCGAGTGCGCCCTCAGGCGCGTGACGAACGAGTACCGCATTCGCTACGACCTCTCTCCCTCGATCGCGCGCAGGCGCGCAGGCGCGCTGCCCCAGCGCTGCATCAGGTCGTTCTCCAGTCCGAGGTGATCGAGGATCCTCGCCACGACCGTGTCGAGCAGGTCCTCGATGCTCGCCGGGTGGGTGTAAAAGGAGGGTGCAGCCGGCATCACCACCGCCCCCGCCTCCGCCGCGAGCAGTGCCGCCCGCAAGTGGACCTGGGAGAGCGGGGTCTCGCGCACGCAGAGGACGAGCTTGCCCCGCTCCTTGAGCATCACCTCCGCCGCCCGGCCGAGCAGATCGTCCGAGACACCGTGCGCGATGCGCGCCATTCCCGACGCCGAACACGGCACGATCACCATGTGCCGGTAGAGCGCGCTTCCGGAGGCGAAGGGCGCGTGGAAATCGCGGTGCCCGTAGACGGGGAAGCCGTAGGACCGCGGGTCGGTGCCGATCTCCTGCGCCCAGACCTGCCGCCCGTTCACCGAGAAGACGATCGCCGGCTCCACGTCGTCGCGCGCCGCCAGGTGATCGAGGAGGCGTCGCGCGTAGGGAGCGCCGGAGGCGCCGCCGATTCCCACGACCAGCTTCATCCGGCTCATGCCCGCACCCCCTTGAGGATCGAGGCGACGCCGAAGACGAGGTTTCGGCCCTCGACGCGCGCGTAGCCGCACGCCTCCATCAGCGCCGCCGCCTCCTCGAGCGAGTGGAAGCGCTCCATGGAGTCCGCCAGGTACTGGTACGCCTCGTCGTCGCCGCTCACCTTGGCGCCGACCGCAGGCAAAACGCCCTGGTTGTAGACGCGATGGAAGAGCCGCGAAAGCGCACCACGCGGTCGGAAGAACTCGAGGATGGCGAAGGTGCCGCCGGGTCTGAGCACGCGGCGCACCTCGCGAAAACACGCCTCCAGGTCGGCGACGTTGCGCACCCCGAAGCCGCAGACCACAGCGTCGAAGCTCCCGTCGCGAAAAGGAAGCGCCATCGCGTCCGCCACGAAGAGCGAGACCCGGGGCAGCTTGTGGCGGCCGCGCAAGAGCATCTCCAGCGAGAAATCGGCTGCCACGATCTCCGCCCCCGGATGCTCGTTGGCCACCGCCTCGGCCAGGTCCAGCGTCCCCGCGCAGAGGTCGAGAACCCGCCCGCAAGGATCGGGAAGCGAGCGCGCCAGCTCCACCCGCCAGGCGCGGTCGATTCCGGCGGAGAGGAGATGGTTGAGGCGATCGTAGGTCGGGGCGATCCGGTCGAACATGGAGCGGACCGTCTGCGCGTCCTTCCCCTGCGCCTGCGGGCCGAACCCGCGGGTGGGAGCCGGACCGGCGCTCGCCCTCTCTCGCGCCTCCATCACCGTCCCCGCGACGACAGACCCAGCGCCACCTCCTCGAGGAGGCGCCGGTACACGTTGTCGGGAATCGAGGCGAGGAAGCTCGCGCCCATCCTCGCCTCCTCCGCCGCTTCCTCGCGCACGCGCTCCACCTCGCCGCTCTCGCGGACCACGCGGGCGATTCGGTTGGCCTGGGCGTCGGAAAGCGGCTTGTCGGCGGCCAGCGCCTGCCGCAGCTCCTCCTTCATCTCGGGCTCGCGCTCGAGAACCCGGATCACCGGCAGGGTCAGCGTCCCCTCGCGCAGGTCCTGGAGCAGCGACTTGCCGAAGACTTGCGGATCGGCGTCGAAGTCGAGCGCGTCGTCGGAGAGCTGGAAGGCGATGCCCACGTGCCAGCCATAGCGACCGAGGGCCTCGGCCATCTCCGGGCTGCCGCCGCCCGCGCGGCAGCCGGCACGCGCCGCCCAGCGAAAGAGCGAGGCGGTCTTGCCCTCCACCACGCGCCGGTAATCGGCCTCGGTGGTCTCCACCGAGCCCCGCAGGGAGATCTGCAGGGCCTCGCCGGCGACGAGATCGCGCAGCACCGCGATCAATTCCTCCAGCGCGCCCGGAACACCCGAGCCGCAGGCGAGGTCGAGGGCGCGGGTGAGGAGGAAATCGCCCGCGAGCACGCTGGTGGCGTTGCTCCACAGAAGCCGCGAAGTCGGACGGCCCCGGCGGACGTCGCCTTCGTCGATGACGTCGTCGTGCAAAAGAGTCGCCGCGTGCGCGAGCTCGGCGGCAACCGCCAGCGCCACGCCGCCCGAGCCTCCCGCCGCGCGCGCCGACAGAAGGGTCAAGAGCGCCCGCAGGCGCTTGCCGCCGGCGACGAGGAGGTGCTCGGCGGCGGCCCCGAGGTTCGGCGGGGCTCCGGCGCAGAGCCGCGGGAGAGCGGCCTCGAGCCGCGACAGCTCGTCCTGGAGCATGCGGGCGGCCTGAAGGTGCGCGGCGACGCGAGGGAGGTCGCGCACTTCGGCCACCTTGGAGAGATGGGCATCGGTTTCCTGGTAGATCGATTCGGCTGTCTTCATGCGCGGCTCGCCTCGCCCCCGAACTTTCAAGAAAACGTGAAGGCTCCCATAGCCGCCCGCATCCCAGGCGTCAAGCCGGGCCTCCGGCGCGGTGCGGCAAGACGTCTGCGCTACCGGAGACCGAAGCGGCGCAGCGGCGAGAAGTCGACCTTGCCCTGCTCCACGAAGAGGCGAATGAGCGATCGGCCGAGCCTGGCGAGCTCGACCAGGGAGGTGGCGCGGGCGTGGGCGAAGCGCGCGCGGCGGCGCTCCCCCACCCCGCCCAGCTTCGCCCGCAGCTCGAAGAGCTCGGCGGCGCGGGTGAGCATGGCGAGCGCCTCCTCGATCTGGACGAGCTCCCGCTCCCGGTACACGCGGGAGATCATCTTCCAGACGTCGGTCTCGGCCTCGAAGTAGTCGCGCCGATCGCCCGGCCGCCGCAGCCGCCGCACCACGCCCCACCGCTCCAGCTCGCCGAGCGCCATGGAGGCCGCGCCGGTCGAGATCCCGAGTCCCTCGCAGAGTGCTCGGGCGGGAAGGGGTTCCTCCGAGAGGTAGAGCCAGGCCCAGCACCGCCCCATGACGGCGCGAAACCCCCAGAACTCGATGAGCTGGCCGATGGCGTCGGCGACCAGCCGCTCGGGCCGCACCCCCGGTTCCATGGCCGCGCACCATAGCGCAGAGCGCGTCGTCGCGGCGAGGGGCCTCGGACGCTATCGTGAAAAGGAGGGGAGGAAAGGCGATGGCGATCGAGCGTGCGACCTTCGCGGCGGGCTGCTTCTGGGGCGTGGAGGAGAGCTTCCGTTGCGTCCCCGGGGTGATCTCCACCCGGGTGGGCTACACCGGCGGGCACAAGGAAAACCCCACCTACGAGGAGGTCTGCACCGATACCACCGGACACGCGGAGGCGGTGGAGGTGCTCTTCGATCCGGACCGCGTGAGCTACGACGATCTTCTCGGCGTCTTCTGGGGCTGCCACGACCCCACCACGCCCAATCGGCAGGGACCCGACGTCGGCTCCCAATACCGGAGCGCGATCTTCTTCCACACGCCCGAGCAGGAAAAGGCGGCGCGCGCGTCGAAGGAACGCCTCGAGCGCGCGGGCCGCTTCGGCGCGCCGATCGTCACCGAGATCGTCCCCGCGCAGACCTTCTGGGAGGCCGAGGAATATCACCAGCAGTATCTGCTCAAGCGGGGGGCAGGCCGCTGCCCCGCCCGACCGGCGCCCTGACGCGCGGTCCGGGAGCCATCGGGAATTCGTCGATCAGCACTCCCGGGCGCCTGCCGAGCGTCGCCTATCTTGCACGACCTTCACCGGCGGTGTAGGCAGGTCGACATGCGCCGGGTGGCCCCTTCTTGCCTTCTCGCCCTCCTTTTCGCCGCTCCCGCGATCGGCGCAGCCCAGTCCGCCGAGCCCGAACCGGCCGCGGACGAGTCCGCCGAGGAGCCCGAGACCGTCGAATATCCCGCGGTTCGCATCGGCATCGGCGCGAGCCTGAGCTCGCGGCCTCTCGTCCTGGTCGGCGACGATGGCACCGCCGGGAGCCCCGCGGGCATGGCGGGGGTCCACGTCCCCTTCTACCTGGGCGAACATCTGCGCCTCGAGCCGGAGTTCGGGATCCTCGTCCAGAACGGAGGCAGCATCCTCGGCCTCGGCCCCCTCTTCGTGCCCGCCGAAGGAGAGCGGTTCGACCTGCACATGACGGTCTTCCGCTTCCTCCTCGGCATCCAGTGGGCGACCCGCCTTGGCCGCGACACGGTCGCCTACGTCGGCCCCAAGGTCGGGATGCAGTCGCGCACCATCACCCTGGACTTCGGGGCGGAGACGAACGTGGGAGACGTGAAGGTCCGGGCGGTGGATTTCTGGCTCGGCGCGGTCGCGGGGGGCGAGGCCTTTCTCACCCGCCACTTCAGCCTGGGGGCCGAGATCGGCTTCTACTACCTGAACCAGGGAAGCCCCTCGATCCTCGTCGTCGCCCGGGAGCGCGAGTCGGAAAACCTCGACAACCAGTGGTTCCTGTCGACGCACGCGCTGCTGGCAGCCCGCGTGTACTTCCTCTGATACTCGTTTCACGGCGCCCTTTCGCGCCGGAATTTTGGTTGCGGCCAGGGCCGTTCGGAGGCATGCAATGCCCCGCCCCGGAAGCGGGGTCGCGCGCGATGAACGAGACCAAAGCCGCCATCGAGGCCCGCGGCCTCTGCAAACGCTACGGGCGCACCTGGGCCCTGGTCGACGTCGACCTCTGCATCCGGCCCGGGGAGGCCCTGGTCGTGGCCGGGCGCAACGGCTCGGGCAAGTCCACGCTCCTTCGCGTGCTGGCCGGGAGCCTGCGACCCGATCGCGGCGAGGTGCGTCTGCTCGGCACGTCGCTGCGGCGAGGCCGGGCCGCGCTGGTGGGGCACGCCTCCTTCACCTACGACCTCCTGACCGGGATGGAGAATCTCCGCATCGCGGCACGGCTTCTTGGCCGACCCTCTGGCCCCGAGGAGATTCAGCCCTTCCTCGACCGCGTGGGCCTCGGCGCGCGCGGCGCCGACCGGGTGCAGGCCTATTCGGCCGGGATGCGCAAGCGGCTCACCCTGGCGCGCGCGCTCATGCAGGACGCGCCCGTCCTTCTGCTCGACGAACCCTATGGACAGCTCGACCCGCCGGGCTTCGGGCTGATCGACCGCCTCGTCGACGAGCTGCGCGCGGAGGGGCGGGCCGTCGTGCTGGCCTCGCATCAGGTGGAGCGGCTTTCGCGGATCTGCGACCGCGCGCTCCTGCTCGACGCGGGTCGGGCGGTCTGGTCGGGACCGGCATCCGAGCTTCCCTTCGCCTTCCAACGCCTCGAGGAGGCCAGCATCCGGGCGGTGGCGGGATGAGGGCAGTCGCGGCAGCCTTCTACAAGGATCTCCTCCTGGGTTGGCGCGGCCGGGCGCAGGGCATGGCCGTGGCGGTCTTCGGAGCCACGCTGCTCCTTCTGCTCAGCTTCGCGGTCGGCCCCAACGCCCAGATGCTTCGCCAGCTCGGCGGGGGCTTTCTCTGGGTGGCCCTGCTCTTCTCCTCCACCCTCGCCCTGACCGAGAGCTTCCGCCTGGAGCGCGAGAACCGGGCGATCGAGGGGATGCTCCTTCTCGGGGTGCACCCCGCCGCGATCTTCTACGGCAAGGCGCTGGCCAACTGGTTGCAGCTCTTCGTCCTGGGCCTGCTGCTTCTGCCGGTGATGGTGGTCCTCTACGATCCCTCGCTGGACGGGATCGGCGGGGTGATCGGCGTGCTCGCGCTCGGGACGGCGGGCCTCTCCGCGCCGGGTACGCTCCATGCCGGGCTTTCCTCGCAGACGCGCGCCCAGCAGGTTCTTCTTCCCCTGCTCCTCTTTCCGCTGGTCGTCCCCGTGCTCATCGCCGCGGTACGTGCGACCTCGCTGCTTCTGCTCGGCGATCCGATGGGGCAGGCAAGATCCTGGGCGCTTCTGTTGTTGGCATTCGATGGGGTTTTCTGGCCTCTTTGCGGGCTGCTGTTCGGACACGTGATCGAGGAGTGAGGATGGAAATCGCCAGCGCGCCGCCTGTTTCGCCCAGGGCCGTCCGGGGGGCGCTCGTCGCCCTCGGCGTCGGCATCCTCCTTTTGGCCGTCGGCTGGTACCAGGGCCTCTTCGTCGCCCCGCCCGAGCACTACATGGGCGAGGTGCAGCGGATCATGTACGTGCACGTCCCCACCGCGTGGAACGCCATGCTGGCGCTGAGCTTCGCCTTCCTGAGCGCGCTGGCCTTCCTCTGGAAGAACGACTGGAGGTGGGACGCGCGGCTGGAGGCGGCGGTGGAGATGGGCGTGCTGCTCTCCTTTCTCCTCTGCGTTCAGGGGGCGATCTGGGCCAAGCCGACCTGGGGCGTGTGGTGGGACTGGGATCCGCGCCTGACCACCACGGCGGTGATGCTGGTGGCCTTCGTGGGCATTCTCGCCCTGCGTCACCTGGTGGACGACCCGCGCAAGCGCGCGGTCTGGTCGTCCGTGGCGACGGTGATCTCCTACGCGAGCGTGCCGATCGTCTACTTCTCGGTGCGCTGGTGGAATTCGCTGCACCAGGTGCAGTCGACGCCGCAGACGGTCGACAGCGCCATGGTGACGCCGCTGCGCATCAACGCCTTCGGCATGCTCTTCGTGCTGATCGCCTTTGTCACCCTGCGCAGCCAGATCGCGCGCAGGCGCCTGGCCGCGGAGCTCGCGCCGCCGCCCGCGGCATCCACGGCGCTCGCGGCAGGAGGTGAGCGATGACCGGCGTGGTCACCGGGGGCTGGGAATTCGTCTGGGCTGCCTACGGCATCACCTTCGCGGTCCTGGCCGGTTACGGAATCCGCCTCGCCGTCGGCCTGCGGAAAGGCAAGGAGGACGAGGAGCGATGAGCACCGAGACTCGAAGGACGCGGATCTTCGCCGTCGCCGCCCTCGCCATCGCCGGGGCGGCCTTTGCCCTGATCGCAGTGGGCGGGCTGGGCGAAAACCTCGTCTACTACTGGGGCCCGACCGAGCTGCGCGAAGCGGGCGACCGCGCCATCGGCGCCACCATCCGCCTCGGCGGGCAGGTGGTGCCGGGCACGATCCAGTTCGATCCGAAGACCACCCACCTCTCCTTCGAGGTGACGGACGGTCGAGAGCGTGTCCCCGTTCGTTCGGTCGGCGTCCCGCCCCAGATGTTTCGCGAGGGGATCGGCGTGATCGTCGAGGGGACGATGACCCGCGAAGGCCACTTCGCCAGCGAGCGCCTGATGGTCTCGCACGGAAACGAATACCGGGCGCCCAAGGAGGGTGAGCGCGTCGACGTGGAAGCGCTCATCCGCAACGCGGATTCGCCCGCAGAGGCAAGATGATCGGATTTCTCGGAAGAGCCCTGGTCCTCTTCTCCCTGCTCGCCGCGAGCGCCGGGGTGGTGTGCGCGCTGGCGGCGGGCCTGCGCCGCAACGAGGCCGCCCTCGCGTGGGCGCGGCGCCTCACCTTCGTTTTCGCCCTGGGAATGCTCGGGGCGAACCTCGTCATGGAGGTGGCGCTGCTTTCCCACGACTTCTCGGTGCAGTACGTGGCGCAGGTGGGGTCGAGGAGCACGCCGACCTGGGTGACGATCGTCAGCCTCTGGTCCGCGCTGGAGGGCTCGATCCTCTTCTGGTGCATGGTGCTCGGAGGCTATCTCGCCTGGGCGGTGTGGTGGATGAAGGGCCGCCACCCGGAGGCGGAGGCCTGGATCACCGCGGTCATGCTCGCCTGCGGCGTCTTCTTCGCCTTCCTCGTCGCCGGGCCAGCTCACCCCTTCGCGCCCGTTCCCAACCCGCCCGCCGACGGCCCCGGTCCGAACGCGCTGCTGCAAAACCACATCCTCATGGTCCTGCATCCCCCGATGCTCTACCTGGGCTACGTGGGGATGACGATTCCCTTCGCCATCGCCTGCGGAGCGCTGATCGCCGGAAGGCTGGGACCGGACCTTCTGCGCTCGCTGCGCATCTCGCTCCTGGTTCCCTGGGGCTTCCTCACCGTGGGGATCGTCCTCGGCGGCTGGTGGGCCTACGAGGTCCTCGGCTGGGGTGGTTACTGGGCGTGGGATCCGGTGGAGAACGCCTCGCTCCTTCCCTGGTTGACCGCGACCGCCGCGCTCCACTCGATCCTCGTGGTCGAGCGGAAGGGGATCCTCAAGGGCTGGACGCTCACCCTGGTCCTCTCGACCTTCCTGCTCACCATCCTCGGCACCTTCATGACGCGCTCTGGCGTCTTCAACTCGGTGCATTCCTTCACCCAGAGCGACATCGGCCCCACCTTCCTGGCCTTCCTCGGGCTTGGCCTGATCTTTTCGATCGTCCTTCTCTCGGCGGGCATCGGCCGGCTCGAAAACGAGGGGCGGATCCGCGATCCGAAGAGCCGCGAGGCCGCCTTCCTCGTCAACAACCTCCTCTTCGTGATGCTCACGCTCACCGTGCTTCTGGGCACGGTCTTCCCGCTGATCGTCGAGGCGGTCCAGGGCCGGCAGATCAGCGTGGGCGAGCCCTACTTCAACCGCATGGCGGTGCCACTGGGCGTGGCGCTGCTCTTTCTGATGGGGATCGGTCCGGCGCTTCCCTGGGGCCGCGCCAGCGGCAAGGCGACCCTGCGCGCGCTCGTACCGCCGATCTCGGGCGGCATCCTCGTGCTGGTCATCGGCCTGGCGTTCGGGGCGCGCTCGCCCTGGCTCTGCGTCACCCTCTTCGCCGGCGGCTACGCGCTCTACGTCACCTTCGCGGAGATGCTTTTGCCACTGAGGACGAAGGCGCGCGCCGGGGCGACGGGCGAGGGCCTGCGCCTGCTTTTCGGCAAGGGTCGCCGCCGCTTCGGCAGCTATGTCGCCCACCTCGGCGTGGTGATCGTGCTCGTGGCAGTGGGCGTCTCCAGCGCGGGGCGGGAGACGATCGACGTCAGCCTGGCGCGAGGCGAATCCGCCCGCCTCGGCCAGTACACCCTCACCTACCTGGGCTCGCACGTGGTACGCGAGCCCCACCGCCTCTCCACCGTCGCGCGCGTGCAGGTGGAGCGCGAAGGGCGCCTCGTCGCCGTCCTCGAGCCGCGCCTCAACCAGTACCCGACCATGCGCGAGTCGATCGGCACGCCCGACGTCCACAGCACCCTGAAGGAGGACCTCTACCTATCGCTGATGAGCCTCTCCGACGGCGGCGAGCGAATGGGGATGCGCGCCTTCCGCAATCCGATGGTGATCTGGATCTGGCTGGGCTCCGGCGTGATCGTCCTCGGCGCGATCCTCGCGATCTGGCCTTCGCGGCGCCTGGCGGCTGCTCCGGCCTCCCTCCCCCGCCGGCGGGAAGAGGAGGTGGCGGAGGGATCGTTGGAGGTCGGAGGATAGGGAGATGGAACGGGCACCCGCGCGCAAGCTGAACAAGGGAATCCTCGTTGGTGGCCTCCTGGTCGTCCTCCCCCTCCTCCTCCTCTTCGCCGGGAGCTTCGGGAAGGATCCGCGCGCCGTCCGCTCGCCGCTCGTCGGCCGGCAAGCACCGCCCTTCTCGCTACGCACCTACGACGGCGGCGAGGCGATCTCCCTGGCGCGACTGCGCGGCAAGCCGGTGGTGGTGAATTTCTGGGCCACCTGGTGTGAGCCCTGCAAGGCCGAGCACGGCGTGCTCACGCAGGCCGCGCAGAAATACGAGGGCAAGGTCCAGTTTCTGGGCATCGTCTACGAGGACGAGGTCCCGCGGATCGAGGCCTTCTTGAAGCGATACGGAAGCGGCTACCCCGCGCTGATGGATGTGGGCGGAAAGACGGCCATCGCCTACGGCGTGACCGGGATCCCGGAGACCTTCTTCATCGGGCCGGACGGGACGGTGGTCTCCAAATTCACCGGCCCCATTCACGCGGAGGAGCTCGAGGCGCGGATCGCCCAGATCCTCGGGGAGACGCGATGAAGCGGGGCACGTTACAGCACTACCGGCGTCGGCGGATCCTCCGCATCGTCCTCGCCGTCGTCTCGGCGCTCTTCCTCCTCCTTTCGCTCGCGGCCCGGGCGGAGGAGAGTTGCGTCGCGGGCGAAGCCTGCGCCGAGAGCCGGCCCCTCGACCGCGAATTCGTCACCAGCCTCGTCGGACCGCCCCGCGGTCAGCCGCTCGAGGGCGCCGCGCTCGCGCAAAAGACCCACGAGATCGCGCTCCGCCTGCGCTGCCCGACCTGCCAGGGCTCATCCGTGGCCGACTCGCCTTCCGCCACCGCGCTCAACATGAAGCGCGAGGTGGAAGACCTGCTTTCCGCCGGCTACGCCCCCGACCAGATCTTCGACTACTTCGAAGCTGCCTACGGACAATTCGTCCTGCTCGAGCCCAAGGCCGAGGGTCTGAATCTCCTCGTGTGGATCGGCCCCGGCATCCTCCTCCTCCTCGGCGCCGCGATCCTGGTCGTCTACCTCCGGCACCGCCCGGAAGAAGAGGAAGCGGAGCCGTCGCCGGCCGCCTTTTCCGCCTCGCGCACCCAGCTCCCCGACGACGAGGAGCTCGCGCGGTGGGTGCGGAAGGTACGAGAGATCGCCTACGGATGGCCGGGCGGTGAGCCGCCCAGGGAGGCGTCGTGACCGATTGGATCCTCGTGGTCTCCGTCCTGGCCCTGGGGCTCGTCCTCGGCGGCGTCCTCGTCCTCGCCCTCGGCCGGCGCGGCGGCGAAAAGCCCGCCTCGGCACCGATGACCGGGCCGGCGACGCTGCGCGACCTCGTGGCCGAGCGCGACCTGCTCATCGCCCGGCTGCGCGAGCTCGACCTCGAGCATCTGCGCGATCCGGAGGAGGTCGCGGCCGAGCGCTACGAGCTGGAGATTCGTGCGGCGCGGGTGCTGCAGGAGATCGATCGACTCGAGCGCGAGGTGCGCAGGGCGCCAATCGACGAGTCGTCGCCCGAGCGGCCGCTGCTGCGGGGATTTTTCTGGGGTCTGGGAACCGCCGCCTTCCTCGCGATCCTGCTGGTCCTCGCCGTGCGAACCGCCCAGGACCGGCCGCAGCCGCCCACGGCGATGGCCGAGGCTGCTCAGGAGGTCGACCCGGAGCTGCTCGGCCTCATCGACCGCGTGCGCCAGGATCCCGAAGATCGCGAGGCGCGGCTCGATCTGATCTCGGCCCTGCTCGTGCGCGAGCGCTACGTGGATGCCTGGCCCTTCATCCAGCAGGTCGCGGCGGAGGCGCCGGACGAGCCGCGCGTCCTCCTCTACGAGGCCACCGTCCGCGAAGCCATGGGGCAGCTGGAGCGGGCGCGTGCCCTGCTCGACCGCGCCGTGACCGCCGATCCCAGCCTGACCGAGGCCTGGGTTCGCCGCGGCCTGGTCTCCTTTGCCCTGGGCGACTGGGCCATCGCCGCCGAATCCTGGAAGAAGGCCCTCGAGCAGCGTCCCGACGGCGAATCCGTCCTGCGGCCGGTGATCGAGGAGGCCGAGCGAAGGCTGGCCGAGGGTGTTTTGCCTCCGTCGCACGAGCCGGCTCATCCGCGTGCGGCCGAGCCCGGCTCGGCCCCCTCCGCGACGGCCACCCGGGCCGATCCCAGGGCCGGCGCGACTCCCGCTTCCGGCGGGACCATCCGCATCCGCGTGGACCTCTCCGCCGCAGCGAGAGGACGGGCCGGCGCCGGCGGCTTTCTCTTCGTCACCGCGCGGCCCTCTGGCGTCGTGGCCGGGCCCCCGGCCGCCGCCAAACGCGTCCCCGCCTCGACCTTCCCGGCGGAGATCGTCCTCGGCCCGGCCGATTCCATGATGGGCCAGCCCTTCCCCGCCCCGGCGCGAATCGAGGTCCGCCTGGACCGCGACGGCGACGCCGCAACCCGCGAGCACGACGAGCCGAAGGCCTACGCCGACGGCGTGGAGCCCGGCGCCGAGGTCCGGCTCGTCCTCGAGTGAGCGCCGCACCGTTCGAGGCGCCACCAGCGTGGCCGTACGCAGCCGGAGAAGCGACCTGCCCGTCGCCGCGCCGGGTCCGTCGCCGCCTTCGGTCAGAGCCCCTGCAAGCGCCCTGCAGTGCCAAGAGCCGCCCATGCTTCAGCGAGCGCTTGCCACCTCTCCCTCGGGCGGCTAGAAAACCCGCGGGCGATTAGCTCAGCTGGATAGAGCATCGGCCTTCGAAGCCGAGGGTCGCGGGTTCGAATCCTGCATCGCCCGCCAAAAGAATGCCCCCGAGGCCGCGCGATCCGAGTCGGTTTCGGGGGCTTCGTTTTTTCGCGCGCCCTCGAGCGCGCCAGCGCCGCGAAGGTGTCGACTCGATCGGGCACTGTTTCGCTTTTTGGGAATTGCGGCGAGGCGGGTGGGGGTTGCCGGACAAAGCGAGGCGCGTCTCAAAACCGACACGTGCGCTGGCCGCCCGGGCTGAGCAAGGGCGAGAGCGAGGGATGAGGGTGATGTCGGCGTGAACGCCATGCGCCAATGCTCCAGATGTACAGGTGGTCGCCTTCCGATGACAGCGGACCGTCGCCTGTATCACTCCTCGCTCCCCACCGCTGGCGCGAGTGGCGGACGGGATCTCCCGTCCACCGCACCTCGAGGACCCGGCCAGTGATCAGAATCGGTAGGTGGCCTGGGCGCCGAGGGTCAGGTAGAGAGCGCCCTCGCCAAGGGTGAGGTAGTTCAGCCCCGCGTGTCCGCCGACGAGGAGGTTGTCCAGCGCGGCGTAATCGAGGGCTCCGCCGAACTCGATGACACCGGTGTCGTCGCTCGCCTCTGCGACGCTGACCATCCCAGGAACGATCCCCGGAAGCTCCATGCGGGCCGAGAGGGATCCGTAGCCGAAGTGCAGCACCGCCGCGGGCATGAGGCGCCCGTCTCCGACTGGGAAGACCGTGCGGGCTCCGCCGAGCACGCGGACCATGCTCATGCTCGACCTCGAGTCGCCGGTGCCGAAGGAGTTCCAGCCCACGACCAGCTCGGGGACGAGCAAAAGGCCCCCTGCCGTCACCGCATATCCCCCCCGAACGTCCAGGCCAAAGCCGACGGTCTCGCCCGTGTCGTCGATGGGGATGATCGGGTGGAGATCCACCGCGGCCCGGAAACCACCCTCCGCCAGCGCTGGAGCCGCGACGCCGAGCACGAAAATCGCGACCAGGATTCGAACGATTCCCATGAAATCACCTCTTCGGTTCGGTTTTTCGCGGTGGGCTCTGCACATGACGACCCCCGCCCACCCGCGCGCCCGCCTATACCGGTGCGGAGAGCCGTCGACAAGATTTTGCGTTGATTGGAATCGAGACGCGTTTCGCCACGCTGGGCCAAGACGCGACGGTCGAAGAAGACGGTCAAGGCGCCCAAAGCGCGGGCCGGTCCTCAGGGGACCTTCTCGAAGATCACGTCGTCGACGAGGATGTGGCCCCAGCCGCCCTGCGAGTCGTCGACGATCACCAGCCGGCCGACCTGGCCGCGATACTTTTCCGTGGCGATGGCCGCCGGGCGGAGTACCTCGTCGTCGGCGCCGCAGACGCGTTCGCGGATCGCGCCGTCGACCTCCAGTCCCACGAAGACGCGAGCGCAATCGGCGCCCCCGCCCACGAGGAAGTGAATGGGCGAGCCGTCGAGCTCCCGCCACGGCAAGAGGATCCGCCCCCTGCCCCGATCGCCGGGGTGAAAGCTGTTGACCAGGCCTGCGCCGCGCTGGCCGCGGACCGGGTTTTGACGCCCGATCGGGCCGGGAGCGGGCAGGACCTCGAATGCCTTTCCCTCGATCTTCGCTCCCTGCGGCGGACCGTCGTCGAAGGTGATGCGCTCGGCGACGCGTTCGTGGAGCATGGCGAGGTGCGGATCGCCGGGCGGCAGGGTGCGCTCCGCCTCCCAGAGCAGCGGACCGAGCGG
Organism: Pseudomonadota bacterium; assembly: GCA_003242475.1. Classification (GTDB taxonomy): domain Bacteria; phylum Myxococcota; class Myxococcia; order Myxococcales; family Vulgatibacteraceae; genus ZC4RG40. The sequence goes on along the minus strand of QGUN01000016.1, from coordinate 29,583 downwards.
TCCTCGCGCCTCGATTCGCTGCCTCAGATCTCCTTCGGGCGCGGCAAAGTGGATGGCATCCACCTCGACGCCGACCTCGGCCCGCGGGTCGCGGTCGAAGACCACGAGCTCCGCCTCGCGGCCGAGCAGGCCGGCGACGTCGAGGATCGCAGGAGCCAGCCCCGGCCCTCCGGCGGGGTGCGCGCGCGCCCGGATCTCGCCGTCCAGGCGCAGCTCCACGCCCACGCGCTCGGAGGCCGCGCCGCCGAGCGCCAGGCGGATCTCGGACGACTCGATGCGCAGCGGGATGGTGAGCTCGCCCACGCCCTCCGCGCCCAGGGAGGTGAGGTAGCCCAGACCGGTGGCGCCTTCCGGCTGGCGGTGCCGCCGGACGCGAAAGACGCGATCCGCCCGCACGCCCTCGGGAAAGCCCTCCTCGAAGTCCGCCACCGCCGCAAGCCGCGACCGGATCGGCGCGAGCAGCTCCTCCCGCTGCGGCCAGCGGTCGAGGAATGCCCGGTAGAAGGCCAGCGCCTCCAAGAGCTCGGAGCGGGTGGAGGTCTCCAGCAGCTCGCGGATGTCCGCTGCCGGGTCGGGGAGCCGCGCCGTGGGGATGCGGCGGAGCTCTGCCACGAGGTCCGGGTCGTGGCGCACGAAGAAGAAGCGCCGACCGTCGAGCCAGGCCTGGGTCTGCTTCTCCCAGCGCGGGCCCCAGGTCGGGCCCATGTCGATGACCGCGCCGTCGGCGAGGATCTCCTCGATGGTGGCGCGCTTTTCGTGGCCGGGGCGCCCCCGGGCGCGGATCTCCTTGTTGCCCACCACCCGGCTGGTCAGGCCCATCACGTCGAAGAGAGGGAGGTCCGAAAAATACCCCAGAAGCCCGATCGAGCCGGCCGCGATGCGCGGCCGAAGGCCGCGCGCGGTGAAGGCCTGGTGCAGCCACTGTCCGGCCTCGAAATGCCAGTTGGCGACGCGCAAGGGAAAGAGTGAGCGAACCTGGTAGTAGGTTTCCTCGGCGGCCAGGTGCCAGCGGATCTCGAAGGGCCGGATGATCTTTACCGGCGTCCACGCCACCGCCAGGGCAGCGGCCGTGGCGACGGAGGTCGGCAGCGGCAACGCCCGGAAGGGGCGCAGTCTCAGCCCGATCTCGGTGCAGAGAGCGACGAGCGGAAGGAGCGGCAAGAAGAACCGGTACTCCATGAAGTCGCCGCCCACGCGAACGACGTAGCCGCCGAGCAGGGCGATGGAAACGAGCGTGTAGACGCGCAGGCGAAAGACCTCGCGGCGCACCGAATGTCCGGAAAGGGCCAGCGCGAAGAGCGGCAACCACAGCCAGGCGCCCGAGGTGCTCAAGAAATGCGCCAGGTAGACCGCGCCCTGCGCCCAGTACGAGGAGGCGGCCGACTTCGCATAGAAGGTGTTGGGAAGGAGCGCGCCGTAGGCCTTCCAGCGCCAGAGGAAATACGGGACGTAGAGGAACGCGAAGGGCGCGGCGAAGAGGAGGTAGCGGCGGAGCCGAAGCCGCTGGTGAATCCGGCCCTCTTCGAAGACGAGGTCCTCCGCCACCAGCGCGATCCCCATCGCCGCATAGAGCAGCAGTTGGTCCGGGCGGCACATCACCGAGGCGGTCAGGATCAGCCCCGACCCGAGCTCTCCGCGGCGCCCGAGCCCGGCCGCGACCGCCGCCACCGCGAGCAGGGCGATGGGCATCGTCTCCAGTCCCCCGCTGGCAAAGGTGTAGAAGGGCTTGGAAAGCGCCAGCGCCAGCGCGGCGAAGGGGACCGCTGGCCGGCCCGGCGAGAGCCGTGCCGCCAGGTAAGCCACCAGGACGATCGCGGCGACGAAACAGGCGAGGTTGCCGAAGAGCGCCGTGAGCGGGATGTCGAGGCCGAGCTTCCCGGCCAGACCGAGCAGGAGGGTCCAGAGGAAATTCGTGTAGCCCTCCACCCACTCGCCCTCGTTGTAGACCAGCCCGAGACCACGGGCGAAGTTGCGCGCGTATCGAAACGAGATGAAAGCGTCGTCGGCGAGCCAGAGGATCCGCCAGGCGAAATACAGCCCGAGGCCGACGGCGGTCGCCACCAGGGCGCCATGCAGGACGCGTCGCGCACGGAGCAACCGTCTTTCGCATATCCAGAGCCCGAACGCCGCCGCTCCCCCCGCGATCCAGACCGGCCAGGCGCGCAACAATGCCCGGGCCGCCTCGGTGACGATCTCCCCGGCCACCGTCCCACCTCCCGTCGTGCCCCCTGCGACGCAAAGGGGTAGTCTCGCGCGTCGCTTACGCCACGACCCGTTTTGGTGCAGATGGGAAACTCTATCCCGAAACCGTCTCGACCGTGCTACAAGCGCCCCGCGGAGGCGCGGGCCCGAAGGCGCCCGGCTCCGAAGGAGGAAGGCGTGAGCGCACGGATCCTCGACGGGAAGGCGGTGGCGGCCAAGGTCCGCGCCGAGGTCGCGCGGGAAACCCAGAGATTCGTCGAGCAGCGCGGGCGTCCACCGGGATTGGCGGTCGTCCGGGTGGGCAACGACCCCGCTTCGCAGATCTACGTGCGCGGCAAGATCAAGGCCTGCCAGGAGGTCGGCTTCCACTCCGAGGAGCACCACCTCCCCGAGGATGCGGTCACGGCCGAGGTAGTGGCGGTGGTCCGCAGGCTCAACGAGGATCCCGAAATCGACGGCATTCTCGTCCAGCTTCCCCTGCCCCGGCAGGTGGACGAGCAGGCGGTTCTCGACGCGATCGCCCCCGAGAAAGACGTCGACGGCTTCCACCTCGTCAACGCGGGCAAGCTGCTCACCGGCCGGCGCGGCGGCATCCGCGCCTGCACGCCACTCGGCATCATGCGTCTTCTCGAGGAAGGCGGCTGCGATCCCCGCGGGAAGAAGGCCGTGGTGATCGGCCGCTCGAACATCGTGGGCAAGCCGCTGGCCCTCTTGCTCCTCGAGGCGGATGCCACCGTGACCATCTGCCACTCGAAGACGCCCGATCTGGCGGCCGAGGTGCGGCAGGCGGATATCGTGGTGGCCGCGGTGGGACGGCCGAAGCTCGTCCAGGGCGACTGGATCAAGGAAGGAGCCTTCGTCGTCGACGTGGGGATCAATCGCCTCCCCGACGGCAAGCTCGTGGGCGACGTGGACTTCGAGGCGGCGAAGGAGCGAGCCGGTGCCATCACCCCGGTGCCCGGAGGCGTGGGCCCGATGACCATCGCCATGCTCCTGGCCAACACCCTGCAGGCCGCGAGTGCGCGATAAGGCCCTCGAGTACGAGTGGGTCCGCTTGACCGGACCGTCGCCGCGGGTACCATGCGCCGCGGCCCACGCAGGCCTATCGCCCCGCAGGCAGGCTCCTCGCCCCGGAGGAATCGATGTCGCTTCGCCGCACCCCCCTTTATGACGCCCACCTTCGTGCCGGCGCGAAGATGGTGGAATTCGCCGGCTGGGAGATGCCCGTCCAGTACACCTCCGTGCTGGAGGAGCACCACGCCGTCCGCAACGATGCCGGCCTCTTCGACGTCTCGCACATGGGCGTCTTCGTCTTCGAGGGGCCCGGCGCGCTCGAGGACTGCAACCGGCTGATCACCAACGACCTCGGCCGAATCGAGAACGGCCGGGCGCTCTACACCGTCGTCGTCGACGACGAGGGCAAGGTGATCGACGACGTGATCTGCTACCGCTTCTCGCCGGAGCGGATCCTCGTCGTGGTCAACGCGGCCAACCGCGAGACGGACTTTTCCTGGTTCCGATCGAAGGGAGCCGAGCTTCGAGACGACAGCGACCGCTGGGCCCTCCTGGCTCTCCAGGGTCCCCGGGCGCAATCCCTCCTGCAGCCACTCGCCTCGGTCGACCTCGCCACGATCCGCTACTTCCGCTTCGCCGAGGCGCACCTCGCCGGCAAGCCTGCCATCGTGGCGCGGACCGGCTACACCGGCGAGGACGGCTTCGAGCTCTTCTGCCGCCCCGAGGACGCGGAGGCGCTGTGGACGGCGCTCGTCCAGGCCGGAGCCCGGCCCTGCGGCCTGGGCGCGCGCGATACCCTTCGCCTGGAGGCGGCGTTCTGCCTCTACGGCAACGAGCTCACCCGGGAATACACGCCCTTCGAGGCCGGCCTCGACTGGGTGGTCAAGCTCGACAAGAACGATTTCGTCGGCAAGGAGGCGCTGCTTCGCCAGCGCGCCGAGGGCGTGAACCGAAAGCTCGTGGGCTTCACCCTCGAGGACCGTGGCATCCCCCGCGGCGGCTATCCGGTCCTCCACGACGGAAGGGAAGTGGGCGTGGTCACCTCGGGGACCATGAGCCCCACCCTCAAGAAGCCCATCGGCCTGGCCTACGTCCCTGCCGAGCTCGCCTCCGTCGGTTCGACCTTCGAGGTGAAAATTCGAGACAAGGCCGCAAAGGCCCGCGTGATCGAGACGCCGTTCTACCGGCGTAGCCGCTGAAGGAGAGGAAGATGGCCCAGACCGTTCCGCAGGATCTCAAGTACACGAAGGACCACGAGTGGGTGCGCAGGGAGGGCGACGAGCTGGTCATCGGCATCACCTTCTTCGCCCAGGAGCAGCTCGGCGACGTCGTCTACGTGGAGCTCCCCGAGGTGGGCGCCGAGGTGCAGGCGGGCCAGCCCTTCGGCGTGGTGGAGTCCACCAAGGCCGTCAGCGAGCTCTTCGCGCCCGCGAGCGGAAAGGTCGTGGCGCGCAACGACGAGCTCGTCGACGCGCCCGAGAAGGTCAACCAGGATCCCTACGGCGTCGCGTGGATGATCCGGATCGCGCCCTCGAACCTCGCCGAGCTGGACGCGCTTTTGGACGCGGCCGCCTACCAGAAGTACGTCGAGGAGCAGCAGTAACTCGATGCGCTACCACCCGCACACGCCCGAAGAGATCCGGGAGATGCTGGAAAAGATCGGCGTCTCCCGCATCGAGGCTCTCTTTGCCCCCATCCCCGAGAGATGCCGGCTCGACCGCCCGCTGGCGGTTCCGGAGGCGCTCGACGAGCGCAGCCTGATGGAGCACCTGGAGGAGCTCGCGGCGAAGCAGCCGAAAGTCCCTCCCTTCCTCGGCGGCGGCGCCTACCCTCACCACGTCCCTCCGGCGGTGGATCAGCTTCTTCTGCGCAGCGAGCTCTACACCGCCTACACGCCCTACCAGCCGGAGGTCTCGCAGGGGACGCTGCAGATCACCTTCGAGTTCCAGACCTACGTGACGCTGCTGACCGGCCTGGAGCTCGCCAACGCCTCCATGTACGACGGTGCCACGGCGGCGGCGGAAGCGGCGCTCATGGCGGTCCGGCTCTCCCGTGGGCGTTGCACGAAGGTGGTCGTCTCGCGCGCCCTTCACCCGGAGTACCGGGACGTCTTGCAGACCTACCTTGCGGTCGGCTTCGAGGTGGTGGAGGTCGGCTTCGGCCCCGACGGCCGCACCGACCTGGAGGCGCTGCGCGGGGCGGTCGACGAGAAGACCGCGGCCGTCCTCGTCGGCTACCCCAACTTCTTCGGCGTGATCGAGGATCTGCGGGCTTTGGCGCAAGTCGCCCACGACAAGGGCGCGCTCCTGGTCTCCTGCACCACCGAGGCTCTGGCCCTCGGGCTCTTGCAGGGCCCGGGCGCGCTCGGCGCCGACATCGCCGTGGGCGAGATGCAGTCCTTCGGCAACGGGCTGAACTTCGGCGGCCCGGGCCTGGGCTTCTTCGCCACGCGCGAGGCCTACCTGAGGCAGCTTCCAGGCCGCATCTGCGGCGCCACGGTGGACCGCTCCGGTCGGCGTGGTTTCGTGCTGACGCTCTCGACCCGCGAGCAGCACATCCGCCGCGAGCGGGCCACCTCGAACATCTGCACCAATCACGGACTGAACGCGGCGGCGGCCACCATCCATCTCTCGCTGCTCGGCCGGGAGGGGCTGCACGCACTGGCCCTGGTCAACTACCGACGCGCCCGCTACGCCCGAGAACGGTTGGCCGAAGCAGGGTGCAAGCCGCTTTTCTCCGGCCCGGTCTTCAACGAGTTCGTCGTCCGCGCACCCAAGGATGCGCCGGAGCGGATCCGCAAGGCGGGTCTCGCCGGTGGCCTGCAGCTCGAGTGCTACTACCCGGAGCTTCCCGACGGCCTGCTCCTCTGCGTGACCGAGCTGCACGACCGCAAGAGGATCGACGCGCTGGTCCAGGCGCTCGCCTAGAGGTTCGACGATGTCCCAGGAATTCTTCCCCAACACCTCCCCTGGAACGCGGGGCCTCGTCTATCGCGAGCCCCTGATCTTCGAGCGCTCCGTTCCCGGCCGAAGCGGGGCCTCGCTTCCTTCGGCGGGCGTTCCCGAAACCGATCCCGCCGACGAGATCCCCGCGGAGCTTCTGCGCGGGCCCATCGAGCATTTCCCCTCGAACTCCGAGAACGAGGTGGTCCGCCACTACGTCCGCCTCTCGCAGACCAACCACTCCATCGACACGGGCTTCTATCCGCTCGGCTCGTGCACGATGAAGTACAACCCCAAGGTCAACGAGTGGGCGGCGAGGCTGCCCGGCTTCGCCAACGCGCACCCGTACCTGCCGCCGGAGCAGCTGCAGGGCGTGCTCGAGCTGATGTGGAACCTGCAGAATCTCCTCTCGGAGATCGGGGGTTTTGCGGCCACGTCGCTGCAGCCCGCCGCCGGCGCCCACGGCGAGCTGGCAGGCCTGATGATCATCCGGGCCTACCACCTCGACCGGCACGGCACGCCGCGCAAGAAGGTCCTCATCCCCGACTCGGCGCACGGAACCAACCCCGCCTCGGCTGCGCTGCTCGGCTATCAAGCGGTCGAGCTTCCCAGCAACGAGAAGGGAATGCTCGAGCCGGAGGTGGTGGCCAGAGCGATGGACGAGGACGTCGCCGCGCTGATGGTCACCAACCCCAACACGCTGGGGATCTTCGAGACGCACATCAAGGAGATCGCCGAGATCGTCCACGCCAAGGGTGGCCTGGTCTACGGCGACGGCGCCAACATGAACGCCATCCTCGGCGTGGCGCGCCCGGGCGACCTCGGCATCGACGTGATGCATTACAACCTGCACAAGACCTTCTCCACGCCTCACGGCGGCGGCGGCCCCGGCGCCGGCCCCGTCTCCGTCGCGGCCGCGCTCGAGCCCTACCTGCCGCGGCCGGTGGTGGTGAAGGAGGGCGATGCCTTCCGCCTCGACTTCGACCGTCCGAAGTCGATCGGCAAGCTCCGCACCTTCTGGGGCAACTTCGGGATGATGGTGCGGGCCTACACCTACATCCTCGAGCTGGGTCGCGAGGGCCTGCGCCGCACCGCCGAGCTGGCCGTTCTCAACGCGCAGTACCTGCGCAAGCTCCTCGAGGCGGACTGGCACGTCGCCTACGAGAACCCGTCGCTTCACGAGGTGATCTTCACCGACCGAAACCTCAAGGAGACGGGCGTCACCACCATGGACGTGGCCAAGGCCCTCATCGACCACGGCTTCCACCCGCCCACGGTCTACTTCCCCCTCGTCGTCTCCGGCGCGCTGATGATCGAGCCGACGGAGACCGAGTCGAAGGAGACGCTGGAGGCCTTCGCCGCCGCGATGAAGGCGATCTACGAGCGGGCCAAGACGGATCCCGAGGGCCTCAAGCGCGCCCCCGAAAAGCCGGTGGTCGAGCGGCTGGACGAGGCCCGCGCCGCGCGCAAGCCCGTGCTCCGCTGGACGCCCGACTTCGAGATCCCCTTCTGAGGCGACGAAGTTCGCGTCGAAGTTCTCACCAGACCCCGGTGTGCGGCATCACGCCGGGGTTTTCGTTTCAGAAGCGGCGGAAGATGCGGAAGGGCTCCTGCGTCTGCAGGTAGAAGCCGAAGGAAAACTGGATGAGCCCCCTCTCGTCCATCAGGCCGCGAGGAGGATTGGGAAAGGGCTGGGCCCGCTCGAAGGCGGCCATGGCCTCTCGGTCGAGGAAGTCCACTCCGCTCGACCGCTCCACCCACATGTCGGCGATGCTGCCGTCCTCGCGCAGCACGACGGAGAGCAGGGTGACGCGGTCCTTCCACGCGTAGACGTTGCCCGTGGGGTCCCGCACGCGAAGCACGGAGATCGGGTCCCAGGTGCGCGCCACCGAGCGCTTCACGCGGTTGAAGAAGGTGGCGTACTTCCACTCCCGCGTGTTGAGGAAGGTGGAATCGCCCTCCTCCACGCCCTCCACGTGATCGGGGGCGGGACCGCCCACGATCCGATCGACGACCGCGCCGCTGGGAAAGAGCCGAAGCTCCCCGGCGAACTCGCCGCCTCCGCCATCCCCTACGCCGTCGCCCTCCCCTTCGCCCTCGCCGAGCTCGATGCGGAAGCGGTCCGAATTGCCGGGGATCTCGTCCGAGGCGCGCTGCCGGGCGAGCTCGCCCTCGCCCGGCCTCCCCTCCGGAGCGGCGATCCCATCCCGCCGCTCCTGCATGGGGATCTCGACGTGTCGCCGGCCGGAAGGGCCCTCCTCCCGCCCCGGCTCCCCCCGGGCCAGCGCCTGGGGCGGCCCCTCGCGGAAAAGCTCCGGAGGAGGCGTTTCCACCGTCTGCCGAGGCATGGTGACGGGCTCGCCCGCGCGACGGTTGCGGGCGATGGTCTCGCGCTCGACGCGGTTGGAGGTCTCGGAGGCGAAACGCGCATCGGGCGTCTCCTCGCCGTTGCCCGGCGCCACCTCCACCACCTGGCCCGGCGGCGGCTCGCGTGCCTCCTCCTTCTCCGGGCGCTCCGGTTGCTCCGGCCGGGATGCCTCCGGCCGCTCGCTCGGCCCCCGCGAGGCCCGCTCCGCCGCCTCGCGCGCCTCGGCCATGGCCTGATCCCAGGCCGCAGCGGAAAGCTGCACCATCTCCACCGGGGGAGCAGGCGTCGGCTCGGCCGGCTCGAATCGGAAGATGCCGACGAAGAAGGGAAGGCCCACCAGGTGCAGCACGAGCGAGAGCGCGAGGGCGACCCCCAGCCTGCGCCGCGCGCGGCGGCGCGCGCGGATCGCCTGGCGCTCGCGCAGCTCCCGCTCCACCATGCGCGTGCCTCCTCCCTCCTAGCGTATTGCGATCGGGGAGCCCGGTCGATGCCCCCGGCCCGTGCCAGTCCGGCCGACAGTCAACAATTCGGCATCGTCAGTACAACCGGACGAGCCTCGCTCCGGGGTAGTAGTGCTCGAGGATGGCCCGATGGTCGGCTCCCCGCTCCGCGCGGGCGATCGCCCCCATCTGGCACATCCCTGCACCGTGCCCCCAGCCCGCGCCGCGAAACCGCCAGCGCCCGGGCAGCCGCTCGATCACGAAGAGAGACGATTCCAGGTTCCCCAGCAACCGGCGGATCGCCAGCTCACCCCGCACCTCGGCCTCGCCCTCCTCGCCCGAAAGCCGAAGGCGGGTGGCCCGGCCGGATACGCCGCGGGTCAAGACCTCCATCTCCAGAACGCGACCGATGCCCAGCTCGGTGGTCCGGGCGGCGAGCTCCGCGTCGGAGATCTCCCGCGTCCACCGGAGCTTGTCCGGACGGGAAAAGGACGAGGCCCCGCACATCGCTCCCTCCGCCGAGACGAGAAATTCCTCCAGCGTCGGCCGGCCGGCATGGGCGGAGAGATCCCAGACGTCGGGGCGACCGCGAAGGTGGGGGTCGGGAGGAGTTCCCCAGACGGCGTCGTTGTCCTCGGTGTGGCCGCCGCAGGTGGAGGAGTAGACGGTGTCCACCAGTCCTCCCGCCTCTCCGAAGAGGAGCATCCCCCGCGTCTCCTCCACCGCCCGACCGGTGCGGGGATGCTCGCCCGTCAGCCCCCGGTAGACCTGACAGTGCTGCTCGGCGCAGAGGTGGAAGGGATCGGCCAGATGCCGCTGGCCGATCTTCGCCAGGACCTCGCCGCGGGCCGCGATGGCCTGGGCCTTGAGCGCTTCCTCGGGAGCGGAGGCGAAGATCTCGCTCGGCACGATGCCGTGCAGGAGTTCCTCGAGCCGCACGAGATTGACCACCGCCGTCTGCCCCGCGGCGTCCACCGTGACGAAGAGTCCCCCGCGGTAGCGGCGGTCCTCCCGTCCGTGCCCGGCGAAGCCGATGTCGTGCTCGACCGCCCGCACGATCGCCGGCGGCTCCGCTTCCACGTAGACGGCGTCCCGCGCCGAAGCCAGCACGCGGCCGCGCGCGTCGCGGACCTCCACCCGTCCCGTGGCCCGGGCGACCACTTCTTCGACGACCCGCCGCGAGAGCTCGTCCTCGCCCAGGTGGGCGAGCAGCGCCTCCGCCTCCTGTCGCGATTCGCCTCCCTCGAGGAGGACCGCCCAGCGGCGCGTATCCACCAGCCGACCCGCCACGGCGAAGCTCGCGCCGACGGTCCGAGCGAGGACCCGATGGCCGCGGCTCTGCCAGCGGGCCACCTCGCGCGCCACCTCCTCTCGCGCAGAGAAGGGAAAGAGCGCCACCTGCACCCGGTAGCGCACGCGAGCGGGAATTCCCGAAACCACGGCGAAGCGCCGCACCTCCCCCGGACCGACCTCGAGCCGTCCGCCGTCGGGGAGGTGGATCGTCCCGCCGCCGGGAAAGGCGATCGCCACCTCTTCCTCCCCCTGCTCGATCCCCACCGTCACCAGCGGGCTCCCGTCCTCCCCCAGCTCCACCCGGTGCGCGCCGAGCAAGGCGAAGGGGTCGCGGCCGGCGAAGCGCGGCGGCTCGTGAATTTCCTCGGCGAGCGCGAGCAGGGCGAATGCGAGCGCGAACATGCGCCCATCATCCGGAGCGCAAAGCGCATGTCAAAAAGGCCCCTGCGGAAAGCGGCCCACTCCGACCGAGGAAGTCGGGCCTCACCCGGGGGCGCCCGCAGATGCCGGATCATGCCCACCCTTGGACATGGCCCAAGAGCCCCGCGCCCGGGCGAGGCGGAAGGTCGACCCGCGCGCCCCCGCCGGCGGCTCTCCGGCCGGGGTGGGCGATGCTCGAGCCGATGGCGGTGGCGGCCGCGCAGTTCATGGAGGCGGCCGGCATCCTGGTCGTCCTGTTGGGGACGCTGTTTTCGATCGCCCTCGCCCTGCGCCATCGCCACCGGGGCGGCGCTTTCGTCTACCGCGCCTTCCGCGAGGATCTCGGCCGCGCCATCCTCCTCGGCCTGGAGCTCCTCGTCGCGGCGGACATCATCCGCACGGTCAGCCACGTCCCGAGCCTCGAGGAGGTGGCAGTCCTCGGCGCGATCGTCCTCATCCGGACTTTCCTGAGCTTCTCCATCCAGGTAGAGCTGGACGGTCGACTGCCCTGGAGACGCGGCTCCTGAGGCGGCTGCCGCACCGATCGACGTCGAGGATCCCGGGCCAGGCCACCGACGAGGAGCGTGAAGATGACGCCGAATCCCTCTGCCTTCCCGGCCCCCGTCCGCCGCGTTGCCATCGCCGGAGCGGGGATCGGAGGACTCGCCCTCGGAGCCGCGCTGCGACAGGCCGGCATCGAGTTCACCGTTTACGAGCGCGCGGCGAAGCTCCATCCCGTCGGCGCCGGCCTGACCATGCAGGCCAACGCCATGGCCGCGCTTCGGACCCTGGACCTCGACGAGGCCGTCGCCTCCGCCGGCGCCGTCCTCGGGGAAGCGGTGATCCTCGACCGCACCGGCCGGCTCCTCCAGGCGATCGACCTGGGCCGGCTCGGTCGCGAGCTGGGCGCGCCCGTGGTCGGCATCCACCGCGCCCGCCTCCACCGGATCCTGCTCGATGCCTGCGGCGCCGACGGCGTCCGCACGGACCGCGAGGTGATCGGTTACGAGGACGAAGGCGAAAGGATCCGCCTGCGCTTCCGCGACGGGAGTGCCGAAGAAGCCGACCTCCTGGTGGGTGCCGACGGGCTCCGCTCGGCGGTCCGCGCCGGGCTGCTCGGAGAATCGCCCCTCCGCTACTCCGGCTATACGAGCTGGCGCGGCATATGCCGTGCCATGGACCCGGCGCCGGTCGCGCGCACCAGCGAGTCGTGGGGCGAGGGCGCCCGCTTCGGCATCGTCCCCGTGGGGAGCGGCGAGCTCTACTGGTTCGCCACCGCCAACGCCCCCGCAGGCGGAGAGGATCCTCCGGGGCGCATCCGCGAGAGCCTGCTCGAGCGCTTCGCGGGGTGGCACGAGCCGATCGCCCGGATCCTCGAACGCACGGTCGAGGAGGAGATCGTGCGCACCGACATCCACGACCGGCCGCCGGTGCGGCGATGGTCGAAGGGGCGCGTGGTGCTGCTGGGGGATGCGGCGCATCCGATGACGCCGAATCTGGGCCAGGGCGGATGCCAGGCCATCGAGGATGCCGTGGTCCTCGCCCGCGCGCTCCGATCCTTTTCCACTCTCGCAGAGGCGCTGCGCTGGTACGAGAATGCCCGCGTGCGCCGCGCCAACCAGATCGTGCGGAACTCCAGGTCCGCAGGCCGCATCGCGCAGTGGGAGAGTCCGGCGGCGGTCCTCCTGCGCAACGCGCTCGTCCGGGCGGTGCCGCGCTCCATCGCGGCCCGTCCGTTCGCCCGGGCGATGCGCTTCGAAATCCCTAGGCTTTGAAGGCGCTCAGGATTCGTTGGCCTCTCCCGTCTGCACGGCCAGATAGCCCTGGTCGACGAGCTTGCGGAGCATGGCCTTCGCGTCGGGCATGGGCGCCTTCTCCAGGACGCGATCGAGGCGGCCGAGGACGAGGCAAGTCTGGACGAGGTCGAGCTCTCCGGCCGAGAGCTGGCTGAGGGGAGGCGCCCCCTTGGCCAGCGCGATCGTGGCATCTGGCGGAAAGAAATCGTCCTCCGCCGCGGCGGCGGTGCTCGCGGCCTCCTCGCCGAGCTCGCGGCCTTCCGCTTCGTCCTCGACGGTCGTCGCCTCGGCGGCCTCGGCGCTCTCCTTCGCCCCGGAAGCGGCCAGCCGGGAGGCGGCCGTGGCGCTCAGCGCCTCCGCCAGGCTCGCCCCCGTGGGCAGGAGCATCTCCTCGTGGGGAACGACGCTGAGGATGGTGGCGCCGACGAGAACGCGGTCGCCCTCCTGGAGGGAGACCTCGCGGATGCGTTGGCCGTTGACGAAGGTGCCGTTCGTCGAACCCAGGTCGCGCAGAACGATGCCTTCGTCGGTCACGGAAATCTCGGCGTGCCGGCGGCTGACCAGGTCCTCGGGGAGGACCAGATCCAGCCCCTCCATCCGCCCGATCCGCAGGACCTGCCCCGAGCGCAGCGGGAGGAACGTACCCTCCTTCCTGCCGGAAAGAACCAGTAGAGCCAGGGACTTGCCTGCCACGCTCACGTCCAAAGCCTACCCAATTCCAAGGGAGAGGGATCAAGGGAGTCCAGTCTCGAAGCGCCAGCCGTCGTCGGTCCGGAGCAGGCGCAGCCGGCGCTGCCGCCCCTCGGGATCGGCCTCGCCGACGATGGCGGAATCCGTCTCCACCCGCACGAACCAGCCCCGTGCGGCGCGCGAGCCGGCCTGCCGCACCTCTTCCTCGTCCAAGTCGACCGGCTCGAGCGCCAGGCGCCCGAGCGCATCGCGGTCGACCGCCTCGAGAGCGCGCCGCCGCGCCACCAGCGCCTCGACCACACCTTCCAGCCGCGGGGCCAGCGGCCCTCGCACCGAGCACTCCCGCGCGCCGCAGCGAAAGAGCAGCCGCTCGTTGCCCAGGTACGAGAGGGCGACCTCCCCCACCCGGCCCTCGATCGAGAGCTGGGCGAAGCCTTCGAGCTCGCCTCCGTCCCGGGCGTAGGCGTCCATGGCGAGAACCTTCACGCCACCGGGCGGCACGACCAGGCGGTCTCCCGACGCAAGCTCCACCGAAAGCCCGTCCGCGGCGAAGCGCTCGACCGCCTTGCGCGCCCGGTCGCGCGGGCTTTCCAGCGCCGTGCAGGCGAGGAGCAGGGAGAGAATCCCGACGAGGGCCGAACGCAACTTCACGGCTCGTCAGCGCCCTCCTCGATGCGCGAGAGGAGACGGCGGGCCTCGGCCGCTGCCTCGCCCGCGTGTGCGCGGAGGAATTCCTCGAGGATCCGCCGCGCCTCCTCGGGACGGCCCGCGCGCCATTCGGCGTGGGCCAAGCCCAGCGTCGCCTCCTCGTCGAAGCCGACGCCGGGATAGTGCGAAAGCAAGTAGCGATACCTCAGCGCCGCCCCCTCCCACTTCTGGCGCGCCTCGTGAAATCGCGCCACGGCCAGCTCGTGCCGCGCCAGGATCTCGAGGACCTCCCGCCGCAACCGCTGCGCTCGCGCGACGTATTCGCTCTCGCCGCCGTAGCGGTCGAGGAACTCCTCCACGGCCGCCAGCGTGGAGCGGACCGCCGTCTGGTCCCGCTCCGAGTTGGGCGGAAAGAGGAAGAACGAGGTGGGGATCGTCTTGTAGTGCGATTCGGCGATGCGGAAGTAGGCGTAGTCGAGCCGGGGATGCGTCGGGTGGAAGCGGGTGAAGGCCTGGTAGGCGTCGATGGCCTCCAGGTAATGCCCCCGCTCGAACTGCGTGTCCGCCACGGCGAGTTCCGCGAGCGCCGCGTACGAGGAATAGGGATAGCGCGACCGGACCTGCTCGAATGTTGCGATCGCCTGCTCGTAGTTCTGGCTGCGGAGCTGCTCCAGCCCCTCCTCGTAGAGCGCCTGCGCGCTCTCGCGGTAGGTGCGCGGCCCCGATCTTTCGGTGGTGGCGCAGCCCAGCAGGAGGAGGAAGGCCGCAAGCATCCAAAATCTCATCGGCCTCCCTCTACTCCCCCCGGCCGCGCCGGTCAACGCGACCGCCCTAGAATCGATCGATCGTCATGTCGGTATCCGGCTTTTGCCCCGCCGCCTGCGGCTTTCGCGACGTCGGGTCGTCTCCGAAGCTCGCCCAGTTGGTATTGGACGAGGTATCGATGCCCGAGAGCATGAGAAGGAAGTCGTCACGGTTGGACGCCTGCTTGAGCGCCTCGTCCTGGGTGACCAGCCCCGCCTGCACGAGCTGCATCAGCGACTGGTCGAAGGTCTGCATGCCGTAGGCGTCGCGCCCTTCCTTGATGGCGGTCGGGACTTCCTTCGTCCGCTCGGGATCTTCGATGAGCTCGCGGATGCGCGAGGTGCAGATGAGGACCTCGACCGCGGGGACCCGCCCCTTGCCGTCGGCGCGCGGCACCAGGCGCTGCGAGACCACCGCGCGCAGCACCGAGGCGAGCTGCAGCCGGATCTGCTGCTGCTGGTGCGGGGGGAAGACAGAGATGATGCGGTTGATCGTCTCCCCGGCGTCCACCGTGTGCAGGGTCGACATGACGAGGTGCCCGGTCTCCGCCGCGGTCAGCGCCGTCGAGATCGTCTCCAGGTCGCGCATCTCCCCCACGAGGATCACGTCGGGGTCCTGGCGAAGCGCGCTCTTGAGCGCCTGGGCGAAGCTCATCGTGTCCACGCCCACCTCGCGCTGGTTGATGATCGAGCGCTTGTCCCGGATGAGGAACTCGATGGGATCCTCGATCGTCATGATGTGCCGGGTGGCGTTTTGATTGATGTGCTCGATCATCGCCGCCAGCGTGGTCGACTTGCCCGAGCCCGTGGTGCCCGTCACCAGGATGAGCCCGCGCGGCTCCATGGCGATCTTCTCGAGCACCTTGGGCAGCAAGAGCTGCTCGATCGTCTGGATTCGGAAGGGGATGACGCGGAAGACCGCGCCGATCGTACCGCGCTGCTGGAAGACGTTGACGCGGAAGCGGCCGAGGCCCGGCACGCCGTAGGCGAGGTCGCATTCGTTGGTCTGCCGGAACTTCTGCCGCTGGTGGTCGTTCATGATCGCCTGGACCATCCGGGCGATGTCCTCGGGCGAGAGGCGCGGGGCGTCCTTGAGCGGGAGCAGGGCTCCGTCCACCCGGAAGATGGGAGGGAGGCCGGACTTGAGGTGGATGTCGGAAGCGCCGCCGCGCAGCGCGACCTGAAGGATCTCGTTGAGCTCCATGGCTTTCCCTCGTCGCGGTGCAGCCTAGCAAAGCGCAGGATTTCCGTCTTCTTTCCCTCCACCGGACGGGAAGCGAGTGCGCCTCTGCCCGGCGGCGTCCACATCGCCATGCGCCAGGGTCGCCCCCGGGCAGGTCGACGACCGCGCGCCCCAGCCGTCACGGAACGAAAAGGCCGCACAAACGTGCGACCTTTCGTCGTGGCGCTGCGTCTCCGATCGACCCGCTCGGCGGTCGACCCGTGCGACTCGTCCTCCCGCGACGAGGGCGGCAGCGCAGCCGAGCGCGAGCGGAGGCGTACTGAAAACGTACGTCGGAGCGAGCGCGAGGCGAGCACGCCGGCCGCAGCCCCGCCGCCCAAAGGACAGCTCGGCTGCGGACGTCGCCGGCGGTAGCCGAGAGCGGCAACCGCAGCGACGACCGAGCCGAGCGTACGAAAAGGTACGTGAGGCGAGGGAGGAGCGAGGACGCCGCTCGCAGGCCCGCCCGCGACGTCCGCCTCAGCGCTTGGAGAACTGGAAGCGCTTCCTCGCCCCCGGCTGCCCGTACTTCTTCCTCTCCACCACGCGCGCGTCACGGGTGAGGAAGCCCGCCTTCTTCAGCTGCTGGCGCAGCTCGGGATCGAGCTTGACGAGCGCGCGGCTGATGCCGTGGCGGATCGCTCCCGCCTGGCCCGAGAGGCCGCCGCCGCTGACGTTCACCCAGACGTCCACCTTTTCCCGACGACCGACGAGGTCGAGGGGCTGCAGGAGGACCATCCGGCTGGTCTCGCGACCGAAGTAGGTGTGCAGGTCGCGATCGTTGATGGTGATCTTGCCTTCGCCCGGCTGGAGCCAGACGCGGGCCACCGCTTCCTTGCGGCGGCCGGTCGCATAGACACGCTGCTCGTTTGCCATGGAGCTTTCCTGATCAGGCGTCGATCTCGAGAACCTGAGGCTTCTGGGCCTGGTGCGGGTGCTCGGGCCCGGCGTAGACCTTCAGCTTCGTGAACATCTGACGGCCCAGGGGGCTGCGCGGCAGCATGCGGCGCACGGCGTTCTTGACCAGGTCCTCGGGCCGCTTGGCACGAAGCTCGGCGGCGGTCGCCACCTTCAAGGAGCCCGGCTTCCCCTGCAGACCGATGCGGTAATACTTCTTCTTCTCCTCCTTGGCACCGGTCAGCTTCACCTTGTCGGCGTTGACGACGATCACGAAATCGCCGGTGTCCATGGAGGGGGTGAACATGGGCTTGTGCTTGCCCCGAAGGATCGAGGCCACCTGGGAAGCCATGCGCCCCAGTACCTTGTCCGCCGCGTCCACCACGTACCAGTTGCGGCGGACGTCGCCCTTCTTGGCGCTGTAGGTCTTCATCTGAAATCGCTCCACAAAGGCTCCGGGGTGTCGACGGGCCCCGCGAAGTGGGGCTTCCTAGGGCAATGCCCCCCGGTTGTCAAGCTTCACTTCCCCGCCGCCCGGCTTTCCAGCATGGCGACGAGATCGGAAAAAAAGGTGCGACTGCGCTCTTCGGATTCGGGTGTCGGCTCCTCGAGATCGATCGTTTCGATCGCTTCCTCGGGCAGGTCGGCGAGGAAGCGCGAGGGCGGGCGCTGCACCGCCCGTCCCCGCGCCATGCGCGTCTTGGCGCGGGTGATCACCAGGCGCTCGCGAGCCCGGGTGATCCCCACGTAGCAGAGCCGCCGCTCCTCGGGTAGGTCCGGCGGGGCGCCCTGCATGCCCTTGTGGGGAAGCAGGTCCTCCTCCAGCCCCACCAGAAAGACCACGGGAAACTCCAGGCCCTTGGCCGCGTGGAGGGTCATCAGGATTACGCGATGGCCGGGGAGTTCGCGCTCCTCCTCCTCGCGCCGCTCCAGAGCGAGCTGGGCGAGGTACTGGGCGAGGCTGGCCCGGCGCCCCTCGCGAGCCTCGTAGCGCTCGAGCGAGCGCACGGTCTCGTGCAGGATGGCCACCCGGGCGGCCGCGGCGTCGGCCGAGACGAACTGCGAGCGGACCGCGCCCTCGAGGTCCACCTCCGCCATCAGCTCCCGCGCCAGCGTCGAGGCGCGCTCGCCCTCGGCCAGCCGCCGTGCGTAGCGGTCGACGAGTTCGACGAAGGCGCGGATCCGCGGGGCGGTCTGATCCACCTCCTCCCACTCCCCCTCCGCGGCCCTCCGCAGCGCGTCCATCAGCGGCAGGCCGTGGGCGGTGGCCCGGTGGCGGATCTTCTCGAGCGTGGCATCGCCGATCCCGCGGGGCGGGTAGTTGACGATCCGCAAGAGCGAGACCTCGTCCGCCGGGTTGGTGAGGACGCGCAGGTAGGCGAGCAGGTCCTTGACCTCTCGGCGGTCGAAGAACTCGGTGCCACCCACCACCTCGTAGGCGATGCCCTCGGCGCGCAGCGCCTCCTCGAAGGGCCGCGACTGCAGGTTGGTTCGGTAGAGGATGGCGTGGTCGCCGGGGCGACGACCGCGGGCGATGGATTCGCGGATCTGGGAGGCCACGTATCTCGCCTCCGACTCCTCGTCCACGCAGGCCACCACCCGAACCTTCTCGCCCGGCCCGGATCGAGTGAAGAGGGTCTTGGGCTTGCGGTTCTCGTTCTGGCGGATGACCGCATTGGCGCAGGCGAGGATGTTGCCGGTGGAGCGGTAGTTCTGCTCCAGGCGAACCTCCGCCACCCCCGGAAAGTGCAGGTGAAACTCGAGGATGTTGCGCACCTCGGCGCCGCGGAAGCCGTAGATCGCCTGGTCGTCGTCGCCCACCGCGCAGACGTTGCCCTTCGGCAGTCCCAGCAGCTTCAGGAGCTCGAGCTGGGCGCGGTTGGTGTCCTGGTACTCGTCGACGAGGATGTGGCGGAATCGGTCGTGGAGCGCCGCGCGCAGGTCGTCGTGCTCTCGCAAAAGCTCGGTGGGAATGCGGATGAGATCATCGAAATCGACCATGGCCATGGCGCGCAGCGCCTGCTCGTAGTGGGGGAAGACCGCCTCGGCGACCAGGTCGTAGTCCTCCCCGAAGGGGGCGAACTCCCCCGGCCGGCGCAGCGACTCCCCGGGCTTCCGTCCCGCGCCCTTGGCGAGCGAGATCAGCGTCAGGATCTTGCGTGCGTCGAAGCGGCGATCGTCGATGCGGATCAGGCGCATGGCGCGCTTGACCAGCGCGAGCTGGTCGCCGGTGTCCGCGATGGAGATCTGGCGCGGGTAGCCGATGCGGGCGTGCTCGGCCCGCAGCAGCTCCAGGCCAAAGGCATGGAAGGTGCCGACCGTGAGCTCGCGGGCGAGCTTGCGCGGAACCAGCTTTTCCACGCGGGCGCGCATCTCACCCGCCGCCTTGTTGGTGAAGGTCACCGCCAGGATCGCCGACGCCGGAACGCCTTGGTCGATGAGGTGGGCGATGCGATGCACGATCACTCGGGTCTTGCCCGAGCCCGCCCCCGCCAGGACGAGGAGGTGTCCCTCCGTGCGCAGGACCGCCTCCCGCTGGGCTGGATTGAGGTGGGAAAGGTCGATCATGGAGGCGGCGGAGGATAGCGGCGGCCCCGCGGGCAGTCCACCGCTGCACACCCACCGCCGCGACCCTAGTTTTTCCGGAAGGTGAAGGATCGCGCTCAGGAGGGAGGGCCCATCCGGGGGCCCGTTTCCCCATCGGAGGTGGATCGGCGCTCGCCGATGGAGAAGGGGGCGCACCTGCTCACCTTCACCACGCTGCAGGCGGCCGGGATCCCCTTCGTCGTAGCGGGGGCCTACGCCCTGCAGGCCTATACGGGGCTCTACCGGCAGACCAAGGACCTGGACGTCTTTCTGCGCCGGCGGGACGTCCCCCGGGCGCTGGAGGCCCTGGAGGCGGTCAATTTCCGCACCGAGATCGTCGACCCGGTCTGGATCGCCAAGGCCCATGCCTCCAACGCCTTCTTCACCGACCTGATCTTCTGCTCCGGCAACGGGGTCGCCGAGGTGGACGACCTCTGGTTCGCGCGGGCGCAGACCCACGTCATCCACGGCTTTCCGGTGCGAATCGCCCCGCCGGAGGAGATGATCTGGTCCAAGAGCTTCGTCTGCGAGCGCGAGCGCTACGACGGCGCCGACGTCAACCACATCATCCTCGTCTGCGCCGAGCAGATGGACTGGGACCACCTCCTCTGGCGCTTCGGCGACCACTGGGCGGTGCTTCTTTCGCACCTCGTCCTCTTCCGCTTCGCCTACCCGGGGCACCGACAGCTCGTCCCTCGCCGCGTCTGGGACGAGCTTCTGCGCCGGGCGAGGGAGGAGAAGACCGAGCCCGACAAGGAGAAGCTCTGCCGCGGCACGCTCCTCTCGAAGGCCCAGTACCGCATCGACCTCGACTACTGGGGATTCGAGGATGCGCGGCATCTGGAGGTGAAGAATTTCCGTGAGCACCACCGGGAAGGTCCGGATCGCGGCGGTGGCTGACCTTCACTGCCGTCTGGGGAGGAAGGACAACTTCCGGCGGCTCGTCCGTGCGATCAACGAGCAGTCGGCGGACATCGTCCTGCTCGGCGGCGACCTCACCGATCACGGCCACCCGGACGAGGCCAAGGTCCTGGCCGAGTCGCTGAGCGAGCTTTTTCCGCCCATCGTTGCCGTCCTCGGGAACCACGACCTGGACTGCGGAAAGCGGCACGAGGTGGTGGAGATCCTCGGCTCCGCCGGCATCACCATCCTCGACGGCGATCGCTACAAGAAGAAGGGCGGCCTGATCGGCGTGGCGGGGGTGAAGGGATTCGCCGGCGGCTTTGGTCGCCAGGCGTTGCAGCCCTTCGGTGAGGAGGCGATCAAGGCTTTCGTCATGGAGACGATCCAGGAAAGCCTGGCGCTGGAGGGCGCGCTCTCCCGCACGGAAGGCGCGATCAAGATCGCCCTCACCCACTACGCGCCCACGGCCAGCACCTGCGTGGGCGAGTCGCCGGAGATCATGCCCTTCCTCGGCAGCTCCAAGCTCGGCGAGGCCATCGACGCGCAGGAGGTCGCCATCGCCTTCCACGGCCACGCTCACCACGGAACCTTGCGCGGCACCACGCCCGCCGGGCGGCCCGTCTTCAACGTGGCTCTTCCCGTGCTCAGGCGCATCCACCCCGACCGCCGCGCCCTGATCGTCGACGTGCCGCTCCCGCCTGGCGTGGAGCGCGAGGAGCTTCCCCCCGTGGTGGAGTCGACGGCGATCGAGTACGTCTCGCTCGAGGAGGAGAAGGAAGTCGCGGCCAGGCCTTTGCTGCAGTGACCTCCCAGGCGCACTCCGCGTCCGTCCGCCGTGCTGCCTTCCCTCCGCGCGCCCGGAATGGCCACCGAGGCGGAGTTCCGGCATGCCTACAACCGAGCCTTCCCTCCGCGCTCCAGGAAAAGCCCAGGGAGCTGGCGCGGCGCTCCCCGGACCGCGCGGCACGCGCGCGGATTCGGCACCGCCAGGCCGTTGGCCTCGTTTTCGACGAGGATTGCGCGGCGCGCGCGCTCAGGCGTGGCCCCAGCGCCGCCTGAGCACCCACTCCCCGCCCAGGCAGGCGGCGAGCAGCAGCACGAGCCAGAAGCGATCCCAGAGGGGCCGATCCTCGGAGCGGCCCACCTCGACCACCTCGGGCTCGAGCAGCCGCATCTCCGGCAGCTTCCGCGCCGTGCTGGAGATGGAGCCGCCGCCGGTGATCTCGGCGATCTCCTGGAGGAGCTCGGGGCGGGCCCGCGCCTCGCCGCGCTCGGCGGTGGTGGCACGGACGGCGATCACGTCCTGGCCGGTGCCGAGCTCCACGCCGCCGAGCTCGGCGCGGGCCACCACCTTGAACGCGCCCACGCCGGGCGGGGCGAACTCCACCCGCGCCGTGCCGTCCGGCCCGGTCTCGAGGACTTTCCGCTCCACTGGAGCGCCGGTGACGGCGTCGAAGAGGTCGACCTCGAGCCGCGCCCCCTCGGCGGGAGCGTAATCCGCGCGACGCGCCGAGATGGTCGCGGCCAGGGGCGTCCGTGGCGGAACGGTGCGCTGGACGGCCTGGACGCGGACCCGGGTGAGGTCGGGATCGCGGACCAGCCAGCGGATGG
The DNA here is from genome assembly GCA_003242475.1 of Pseudomonadota bacterium. Classification (GTDB taxonomy): domain Bacteria; phylum Myxococcota; class Myxococcia; order Myxococcales; family Vulgatibacteraceae; genus ZC4RG40. The sequence continues at coordinate 7,748 of QGUN01000016.1, read as the reverse complement.
CCTGAAGCCAGAAGCGTTCGTAGTGCCGCGCTCCGCCCTCGCCCGAGCGCGCCGCCACCATGGCCCAGTACCAGGAGGCGTCGGTGGTCACCGCCATGGTGCGGCCGCGCCCCACCTCCGCCACCGCCACCACGGGCGCGTTCTGCCCGGAGGCCACCACGTGCGGATGCTCCAGCAGGACCTGCGCGCCGGGACGCGGCCGGGTGACGTTGATGCCGGGGATGGGCGGGAGCCTCTCCCAGGCCTGGCGCGTGGCCTCCACGCTCCCGCCGAGACGGGTGATGGGATGGCGAAGCCCCGCCTCGGTCAGCCGCGGGGCGAAGACCTCCTCGTTGACCGCGGCGCCCACCGCCTCCACCGGGAGGATGCTCGCGATCGGGCTCTGGTCGTAGCCGCCCTCGCCGAAGGCGTTTTCCCCTCCGATCATGACGAAGGCACCGCCCTCCTGCACGTAACGCTGCAGGTTCGGCAGGTATCGGTCCATGCGGTAGGGCCGGTAGTTGAAGTTCTGGAAGACGACGAGGTCGAAGCTCCAGAGCTGCTTGTCGAAGATCTCGTCCACCGGGAAGGGGATGAGCGAGAGCTCGTGCTCGGGTGCGCGCGGCTGATCCTGCTGGGTGCGCAGGATGTAAAAGGAGATCAGGTCGACGTTGGGATCGTTGCGCAGCAGCGTGCGAAGGAAGCGCTGGTCCCAGGAGGGCCGCCCCACCACGTGCAGCACCCGGACCCGGTCGCGGATCACCTTGAGAACGAAGGTCTCGGAGTTGTTGGCGGCGGTCGCCTCGCCCTCGTAGACCGGCGCGGAGACGGTAAAGACGAATTCTCCGATCCGGTCGGGGACGAAGGAGAGCTTGACCGTCTGACGCTCCTGCTTCGGCCCGAGGATCACCGATTTTTGCGCCACCACCTCGCCCTCGCGCTGCAAAGAGAGGGGAACTTCCAGGCTGCCCATCCCCGCCGCGGAGACGGTGACCTCCACCTCCACGGTGTTGCGCACGAAGGCGAAGTCCTCCACCCGCACCGATTCGATGGCCAGGTCGCGGGCGCGGCCGTCGCCGGTCCAGACGGTGGAGATCGCCACGCCGAGCGAGCGCAGCCGCTCCCGCGCCTCGCGGGTCATGCCGCGCGAAAGCGAGGCGTTGTCCGCGCCGTCGCCGAGGAGGAGGACGCCGGCGAGCCGCCGCCCCCCCTGCCCGCGGGGCAGGGCTTCCAGCGCGCCGAGAATGTCAGTGGCCTCGTCCGTCGGCTCCACCGCCGCGCCAGGTCCGGAGAGCGGCTGGAGCTTTTCGCCGTACCGGTAGAATTCGAGAGTATGCGTCCTTTCCAGTTCGGAGAGGGCGGGCATCACCGCGCGCAGATACTCCGCCGCCTCGGCCGCCCGGGAGGCCCTGCCCTCGCCAGTCGGCAGCTCCATGGACGCCGAGCCGTCCACCAGGACCGCGAGCCGCCCCTTCACCGTGGCGGTCTGCAGGTGGCGGACTCCCGGCTCGAGGACGAAGAAGAGCAGGGCCAGCATCGACGCGGCCCGAAGCCCGAGCAGGATCGCGCGACGCGAGCGCCGGCGCTCCGGACGAAGCCCCCGCGCGGCCAGGATCACGCCGAGGAGGGCGAGCGCCGCCAGGACGAAGAGCGCCCATCGGGGCCACGGCGCCAGCAGGACCAGCTTCCAGTCGTCGAAGGTCTCCACCTACCGCCGCCTCTTCATGATGAAGGGGAGATGGACCTGGTCGTCCTTGTAGTCGGTGCACAGCGCGTACATCGCCAGATTCACCCCCAGGCGAAAGGCGACCTCGCGCTGCGCCTCGCCCCCCGGGACCACGTCGTAGCTCCAGGCGCCGAATTCGTCTCGCGCCCAGGCGCCGCCCAGATCGTTGGCCGAGATCACGGCAGCAAGCCGCCCCCCCTCCACCACCCCGGTCAAGTACGGCCTCGAAAGCGTCCGGCCCGCGGGGTGCGAAAGCAAGTAGAAGCTCTTGAAGAGTACGTGGTCGGTGGGGATCCGCCCTAGCGTCCGCCCCGGCAGGATGCGGCCGAGCTCGCGCTCGCAGGAGGCGGCGAAGGCGCCATCCCCCGCGTCGTCGCAGAGGAGAAAGCCTCCGAAGGTGAGGTAGCGCCGGAGATTCTCCACCTCGGCGCGAGAGAGCGCAGGCAGGGGCCGCGTCCCGCTCAGGTAGAGGAAGGGGTAGAAGAAGAGCTCCGGGGAATCCAGCGGAAGGACCTTCTCCTCCGGCGCGGTGGCGATGCTGGTCCGCACGGCCACCTCGAAGGCGAGCCGGCGCAGCGCCCCGGGGCGCGGGTTCCAGTCCCCGTCGTAGCGGCCCTGGACGAAGACCAGCCGCGAGGTCTCGCCGAAAGCCGGCGACTGCCGCGGAAGGACCAGGGAAACGAAGACCAGCAGTCCGGTCGCGAGCGCTTTCCGCTTCATGGAAGGTCGGGCCCGAAAGGCGATCGCCAGGCGGGCAACCGCCGGGTGCCGAACGGGATTCCCAGCCTACCCCCCGTGGGCCCGGGTGGCGACGAAAAAGGCTAGGAGCCTTGCGCCCCGCCCCGAAAACGTTAGGCTCGGGGCCATGGCCCGAAGCGACTCCCCCGTCGAGAACATGAAGGCGGCCTTCGCCGCCGGCGACGTGCGGCGGGCTCGAAGAATTGCCCGCGACATCCTGGGGGCGGAGGGACCGGGCGCCGAGGAGGCGCGCCGCATCCTCGAGGCCACCGCCATCGATCGGCGGGCGCTGGCCATCGGAAGCGGCGCCCTCGCCCTGGGGTTCTTCTACCTCGTCGCCTTCATCCTCCTGCGCTGATGCGCCGGCTGCTCGCCATCGGAATCCTCCTGCTGGCCCCGGACGAAGCCGCGCCGGAGCCAGCAGCGGAGGCGGAGATTCGGCCGGTCGCGGCGAGCTTTGAAGCCGCGCCGGCGACGCCCGGGACGAAGCCGAGGGGCGCGCCGGCCACCGCCCCGGCGGCGACGCGACCGGAAAGGGGGCAGGCGCCCGCCTTGGAGCTGGTGGACGTGCAGGCCCTGATCCCGGACCTCGTCCTCGACCTCCGCTACGCCACCGATGACAACCTCTTCGGCGAGCCGGTCTACCCCGAGAAGGCGCGCTGTCTCCTGCTTCGCCCCACGGCCGAGAAGCTCGCGCGAGTGGCGAAGCGGCTGCGCGAGGAGGATGGAACGAGGCTGCGCGTCTTCGACTGCTACCGGCCGCATTCGGTGCAGTTTCGCCTCTGGCAGATCATGCCCGTCCGGGGCTACGTGGCCCCGCCCCGGCCCGGCAGCGTCCACAATCGCGGCGGCGCGGTGGACCTCACCCTGGCCTCGCCCGAAGGCGAGCCGCTTCCCATGCCCACCGATTTCGACGAGCTTTCCGATCGCGCCTGGCATTCCTACGAGGGGGCGACCGAGGAGCAGAAGCGAAACCGGGCCCGCCTGAAGGCGGCGATGGAGGCGGAGGGCTTCCGCGCCATCCGCAAGGAATGGTGGCACTACGAAGATCCCGAGGCGCGGCAGGCGCCCGTCCGTGACCTTCCCCTGGACGGATAGGGTTTGTCGACCCGTTGTGGTAAGGCTCGACCCATGGCTGGCGCAGACTTCGTCCACCTCCACCTGCACACCCTCTACTCCCTGCTGGACGGCGCGATCCGGATGCCGGAGCTGGTGGAGACGGTGCGCGCCAAGGGGATGCGCGCGGTCGCGGTGACCGACCACGGCAACCTCTTCGGCGCCATCGACTTCTACAAGCGAGCCAAGGACGCGGGGATCAAGCCGATCTTCGGCTGCGAGGCCTACGTGGCGGGCCCCAAGGGGCGAAAAGACCGCACCGAGCGCGTGGCCCACCACCTCGTGCTCCTGGCCAAGAACGAGGAGGGGTGGCAAAACCTGCGCTACCTCGTCTCCATGGCGTACCTGGAGGGGCACTACTACCACCCGCGCATCGACAAGGAACTCCTCGCCAAGCACTCCAGGGGCCTGTATGGGCTGACGGCGTGCCTGGGCGGCGAGGTCACCTCGCTCGCCCGCCAGGGAGACATGGACGGCGCCCGCCGCGCCGCGCTCGAGTACAAGGAGATCTTCGAGCCCGGCCACTTCTTCCTGGAGATCCAGTCGAACGGAATGCCCGACCAGGTGGCGGCCAACGAGCGCATCAAGGAGCTTTCCCGCGACCTGGACATCCCGCTGGTGGCCACCGCGGACGCGCACTACGTGCGGCGCGAGGACGCAAAGGCGCACGAGCTCCTCATGTGCATCGCTCAGGGTCGCACCTACGACGACCCGAAGCGCATGCGCCAGGAGACCTCCGAGCTCTACATCAAGAGCCCAGAGGAGATGCTCGCCTACTTCTCCGACGTCCCCGAGGCGGTGTGGAACACGGTCCGCATCGCCGAGAACTGCAACGTCGAGCTCGAGCTCGGCAAGGTCCACCTGCCCCAGTTCCAGGTGCCCGAGGGATTCGACAACGACTCCTACCTCGCCCACCTGGCGCGGACCGGCCTCGACCAGCGCTTCAAGGAGCTCGAGGGGCGCTACCCCATCGACAAGGACGAGTACCGGAAGCGCCTGGAGCTGGAGATCGAGGTCATCCAGCGCATGGGCTTTTCCGGCTACTTCCTCATCGTCCAGGACTTCATCAACTGGGCGAAGCAGAACGGGATCCCGGTGGGCCCCGGCCGCGGATCGGGCGCCGGATCGCTGGTGGCCTACGCGCTGCGCATCACCGACATCGACCCGATCCCCTACGGCCTGCTCTTCGAGCGATTCCTCAACCCCGAGCGCGTCTCCATGCCCGACTTCGACGTCGACTTCTGCCAGACGCGCCGGGAGAAGGTGATCGACTACGTCACCCGCAAGTACGGCGAGCTCAACGTCGGCCAGATCATCACCTTCGGTCAGCTCTCCGCCAAGAGCGCGATCAAGGACGTGGCCCGCGTCCTCGGCCTTTCCTTTTCCGAGTCGAACGAGCTGACCAAGAACATCCCCAACCTCATCGACGGCAAGCCCGCCACCATCGAAAAGGCCCTGGAGATCGACCCGCGCCTGCGCGAGCGCGTGGAGTCGGATCCGAAGATCCGCGAGGTGGTGGAGATCGCCCGGGCGCTGGAGGGCCTCAACCGCCAGGCGGGCATGCACGCCGCCGGCGTGGTGATCGCCGACAAGCCGCTCTGGGAGTACGTACCCGTCTACCAGCCGGCGGGCGAGAAGGTCCTCGTCACCCAGTTCGCCAAGGACGAGGTCGAGGCCGCGGGCCTGGTCAAGTTCGACTTCCTCGGCCTCAAGACGCTGACCGTGATCGACAACGCCATCCGGATGATCAACGAGAACCATCCGGAGGCGAACCTCACCCCGAATCGCATCCCGCTGGACGACCCCGCCACCTACCAGATGATCTCGCGGGGCGACACGCAGGGCGTCTTCCAGCTCGAGTCCAGCGGCTTCACCGAGCTTTTGCGCAAGCTCAAGCCCGACTGCTTCGAGGACATCGTCGCCGCGGTGGCCCTCTACCGCCCCGGCCCCCTCGGCTCGGGCATGATCGACGACTTCATCGACCGCAAGCACGGGCGGCAGAAGGTCACCTACCCGCACCCGGACCTCGAGCCCATCCTCCGCCCCACCTACGGCGTCATCGTCTACCAGGAGCAGGTGATGCAGATCGCCCAGGTGATGGGCGGCTACTCGCTGGGCCGCGCCGACCTGCTCCGCCGCGCCATGGGCAAGAAGAAGCCCGAGGTGATGCAGAAGGAGCGCGCGGGCTTCATCGAGGGCGCGAAGGCGAGGGGCATCGACGAGAAGCTCGCCGGCGAGATCTTCGACCTGATGGAGAAGTTCGCCGCCTACGGCTTCAACAAGTGCGTGGTCGGCGATACCCGCGTCGTCGACGCGGCCACCGGGCGGCGGATGACGGTGCGCGAGCTCTTCGAGCGCGGCGGCGGGATCGAGACGCTCTCGCTGGACGAGAAGGAAGGCCGAATCGTCGCGCGCAAGGTCACCGACGTCGTCGAAAACGGGGTGAAGCCCGTCTTCGAGCTGCGCACCGCCCTCGGCAAGCGCATCGTCGCCACGGGCAACCACCCCTTCCTCACGCCCTCCGGATGGAAGTGGCTGCAGGACCTCCGCCCCGGCGAGGCCATCGCCACCCCCGCCGTCCTTCCCCTGGAGAAGGGCCGACACTGGCCGCGGCACCAGATCGTCGCCCTCGCCGCGCTGCTCTCCGCGCCGCCCGCCGAGGACGGGAGCGGGTTTGTCCTGGAGTTCGAATCCGAGGCGCTGGCGGAGGACTTCGCGTACGCGGCGCGCTGCTTCGCCTACTCCGCGGTGGAGCGGTACGGCCTGGGCGTGCGCATCCGCTGCCCCGCCGCCTTCGCGCGCGAGAGCGCGATCGGGGGAGCGACGGCGGCCCGGCTGCAGCCCGCGGAGGAATGCGGCTTCGTCGCCTGGGCCCGCGCCCTGGGCGTTGGCAACGGCGGCCGGCGGATCCCCGAGGAGGTCTTCACCCTCGCCGATGGCGATCTCGAGCTTCTGCTCGGCCGGCTCTGGAGCGCGAGGGGCACGCTCTCCGCGACGCCGCGCCTGCTCGTCGACAGCGAGGAGATGGCCCTGGACGTGCAGCACCTGCTCTGCCGTCTCGGCATCGTCGCCGCCGTCAGGCCCGTGCAGCACGGCTACAAGGTGCGCGTCCTCGGCGGGGCCAACCTGGAGCGCTTCTACCACCGCATCGTTCCCCACGTGCTGGGGCGGAACGAGGAGCGCAGGGCCCTCTCGGCCCACATCCTCGCCCGCCCGCGCGAGCGGGAGGAGAGCGCGCAGATCCACTGGGACGAGGTCGTGGCGATCGAGCCGCGCGGCGAGCAGATGACCTACGACCTGACCGTCGACGAGACCCACAACTTCGTCGCCGACGGCATCGTCGTGCACAACTCGCACTCGGCCGCCTACGCCGTCATCACCATGCAGACGGCGTGGCTGAAGTGCCACTACCCCGCCGAGTTCATGGCGGCGCTGCTCACCAGCGACGCCGACCGCACCGACAAGCTCGTCGCCCACATCGCCGACGCCAAGGCGCGCGGCATCGAGGTCCTGCCGCCCGACATCAACGCCAGCGCCTACTCCTTCCACGGCAAGGGCTCGACCATCCGCTTCGGACTCAGCGGCATCAAGGGCGTGGGCGATTCCGCGATCGAGGCCATCCTCGAGGCCCGCAAGGAGGGTCCCTTCCTCGGCCTCTTCGATTTCTGTGAGCGGGTCGACCTGCGGCGGGTGAACCGGAAGGTGATCGAGTGCCTGGTCCGCTGCGGCGCCTTCGATTCCGTCGGCGTGCCGCGCTGGATCCTCTTCGCCTCGATCGACAAGGCGCTGGAGCGCGGCCAGGCGGCCCAGCGCGACCGCGCCATCGGCCAGGCCTCCCTCTTCGGCCTGCTGGGTGGCGGGGGCGGCTCCGGCTCCTCCGCCGAGCCGGGCAAGGACGGCCCCTACGTCGAGTGCGAGCCCTGGACGGAAAAGGAAAAGCTCGCGGGGGAGAAGGAGACCCTCGGCTTCTACGTGACCGGGCATCCCCTGGATCCTTACGCCGAGGAGATCCGCCGCTACGCCACCTGCGACATCGCCACCCTGCTTGCCCGCGGCAAGGCGGGCGAGACGGTGCGCATCGTCGGCGTGCCCTCGGCGCTGCGCGCTCGGCCCACCAAGTCGGGGCGCCTGATGGGCTTTGCCACCATCGAGGACCTGACGGGCTCGATCGAAGTCATCTGCTTCTCGG